>NZ_JBVJIP010000014.1:137121-160667 GCF_055586225.1 Actinoplanes sp. NPDC051388
GCCGAGTGCGGGTAGGCGGGGGCTGTTCGGCCAGCGTGCGCCGAGTGCGGGTAGGCGGGGGCTGTTCGGCCAGCGTGCGCCGAGTGCGGGTAGGCGGGGGCTGTTCGGCCAGCGTGCGCCGAGTGCGGGTAGGCGCAGCCGGGCTGTTCGTGTGCGATGCTGGTCGGCATGGATCGGGCCGACCTGGTGCGTCTGCGCCGGGTGCGCGACCGGATGGACCGGGAATACGCGGATCCGCTCGACGTGACCGTGCTGGCCCGCGACGCGCTGATGTCGCCGGGGCATTTCTCCCGCAGTTTCCGGGCCGCGTTCGGGCAGACGCCGTACTCGTACCTGATGACCCGCCGGATCGAGCGGGCCACCGCCCTGCTCCGCCGCGGCGACCTGTCGGTGACCGAGGTCTGCATGGCGGTCGGGTGTTCCTCGCTCGGGTCGTTCAGCGCCCGCTTCACCGAGCTGGTCGGGGAGTCGCCGAGCGCCTACCGCGCCCGCGACCACGACGAGCTGGCCGTGATCCCGGCCTGTTACGCGCGGGTCGTCACCAGACCGGTCAGGAACAGAGAAGCCGGGCAGACTCCCGCGTAATAGCGTGAGCTGCATGGACATCAAACTTTCGCACACGTTCCTGGCGGTCGACGACCACGACAAGGCGATCGAGTTCTATCGCGACCTGCTCGGGCTCGAGGTCCGCGGCGACGTCGGCTACGAGAAGATGCGCTGGGTCACGGTCGGCGCGCCGTCGCAGCCCGAGGTCGACATCGTGCTCTATCCGCCGGACTCGAACCCGGACATGTCACCGGAGGATCGCAAGTCGGTCTCCGACATGATGGCCAAGGGCGTCTTCGCCAGCGTGGTGTTCTGGACCGACGACTGCGACGCGACGTTCGACCGGCTGTCCGCGGCCGGCGCCGACGTCGTGCAGGAGCCGATGGACCAGTCCTACGGGGTGCGCGACTGCGCGTTCCGCGACCCGGCCGGCAACCAGGTCAGGTTCACCCAGAGCAAGCCGGCCGGGGGCTGAGCGGCGGTCAGTGCTCGGCCGGGATGCCGCTGCGGAACGCCCAGGCCGCGATGGTCACGCCATAGCCGAGCAGCAGCGCGATCGGGATCACCAGCAGCACCGCCGGGCTGGTCGCGGCGCTCGGCGCGGCGCACATGCCGAACAGCGGCGCGACCAGATAGGCGGCGCCCGGCCGCACCCGGCTGTTCACCGGGCTGCGGAACGCCACCAGCGCGGGCTGCCTGGCCGGCAGGTCCCGGTCGTGCAGCCGGCCGGTCGGCCACACGGTGCCCTTGTCGGTGGTCAGCACGGCGCGGCCGTCCGCGTCTTCGCTGAAGTGGGCGGTCACCTCCTGGCCCGGTTCGAGGGCCGCGAAGCCGGGACTCCACATGACCCGCTGCCACCGGATGGCGGGCGGGCGGACGAATCCCCGGCCGGGCTTGAAGGCGTCCTCGTCGTACGGCGCGTCGGCCGGGAACAGCAGCGTGCCCAGCCCGATGTCGACCGTCTTGACCGAGCCGAAGCCCAGCTGCGTGCCCTGCAGGGCGAACGGCACCACCCGATAACGCTGGCCGGGCTGAGCCGCGGCGACGCGCGCCTTGCGGACCCGGAACCACCAGCCCAGCGCGACGCTCACCGTGAGGATCAGGAACGGCAGCGCGATCAGCAGCACCCACCATCGCGGCGCCGGCGGGATCACCAGTTTCTCGTCCTCGCCCGCCGGGAACGCGACGCCTTCCGGGTCGGCCGGGTCGTACCGGATCCGGAACGGCCGGTCCCGGGGGATCGGGCCGCTGCCCTCGGGCACCCGGAACTGCGCTTCGTGGACGTCGCCGGTGGCGTCCTTCCATCGCACGTCCAGGCGTTCCGGTTCGTCGCCGCCCACCGGGTCGCCCTGGCCCTCCACCACGGTGGTGGCGCGGCCGGAGTGCGCGAACCAGGAGGCGAGGTCGGCGACGCAGAAACCACCGACGACCAATGTGGACAGAACGGGAAGAATGAGTGAGATGACGATCGCGCGGCGCGGGAACCTGCCCATGTGAACCCCTTCCCGAGGAGACGTCGACGCGGATCCGCGTCACGACCTCAGGATGGCGACGACCCGGCACGTCCAACCATGGGCAGCAGATGGGAAGTGGATGGGGCATCCGCAGCGGCTGGGCGTCGATAGGATCCGCCGGGTGTGGATCGATGGATGACAGCCGTCCGCCGGGCGTGCGGACCTGGGCGGTGGTGGTCGCGGCGACCGGTGGCGCGCTCGCGCTGGTCGGCATCACCCTGCCGTGGGCCGCGGTGCAGCCGGTGGAGACACCCGGGCCGGCCTTTCTGGTGCAGCTCGCCGACCTCAACCCGGTCGTCGCCCCGGCCGCCGCGCTCATCCTGATCTTCGTCGGAGCCGGCGCCGTGATCAGTCTGTCCGCGGCGCACCGGCTGTCGTCGGTGCTGTGGGCGACCACCATGATGACCTCGGTCGTCGGCTCCGTCGGGCTGCTGTTCATCACGACCTATGCGCTGCGCGGCGCCCAGCTGGTGGTCCGCAACCCGATCACCTATGCGGCACAGCCGCTGACGGTGGGCACCTCGATCCCGTCCACCGGCTGTCTGCTCTATCTGGCCGGCCTGGCCATGGTGCTGATCGGCGTCTCCGGCGCCGACCTGGTGCGGCGCGGCGGTATCGCGCCGGTCGAGCTCAGCCCCGAGGCTGTCGAGCTGCTGCACACCGTGCGCCGGGGCGCCCAGCGGGTGACCCTGGCGATCGCGCTGGTGACCGCGGCGGCCTCGGTCTGGTTGCCGTGGCACCGGCTGCGGCCGGGCGACGGCGGCTCCCTCACGCTCGCCCCCGTCTCCGCCGGACCGGACGACGTCCAGGTCTGGTCGGTGATCTACCGCGTCGGGCTCTTCGTCTGCCTGGCGTTCATCGTCGTGGCGCTGGTCGTGCGGGCGGCCACGGCGGTGCTGCGGCGGGCCGGGCTGATCTGCTCGACCGCCGTGCTGGTCGCCCTGGCGATGGGCTACCTGGTGCTCTGGCAGACGGTCACCCGGCTGCTGAACGAGGCGCGCACGGCCTATGCCAGCCTGCGGCCGGGGCTCGGATTGGCGCTGGGCATGGTCACGATGCTGGTGCTGATGATCAGCTTCGCCCTGCTGCAGCCGGCCCCGACTCCGGCTCCGGCTCTCCAGGCGACCGAGGCGGAGCCGTCGTGAGCCGGAAGCGGAAAAGGCCGCCGCAGGCACCGGCCGCGCCGCCGGAGGCACGGGCCACCCCGCCGGAGGCGCCGGCCAAGCCGCCGTCCGCGTGGGCCCGGCTGTCCGGTGGCACCAAGACGCTGGTCGCGCTGGCCGCGACCACCGCCGTGGTGACCGTCGTGCCCGGTGTGATCCCGTGGTTCTCGGACCGCGCGCTCGACCTGGCCGGGTCCGCGCTGGTCGACATCGACACCGTGTTCGGCCCGTCCGACCGCGGGCTCTATCTGGCCGCCACCGAGCCGATCACGACGGAGCCCCCGGCGCCGGCCGACGACCCACGCTTCGTGCCGGCCGGGTGGGGCGAGGCGCGCCTGACCGTCGAGGGCCGCCGCGCCGGCGTGGTCGCGGTCGTCGGCATGACCGTGGAGGTGGTCGAGCGGTCGCCGGTGCGGACCGGCACGGTCTTTCTGATCTCGTCGCAGGGCGAGGCGGAGAACACCAACCTGGCGGTGAACCTCGACGCGCCGGACCCCGCGGTGACCGAGGCGTCCACCGGCACCCCCTACTTCGCCGCCAAGCATCGCGACCTCAAGCGCGGCGAGATCTGGGTGAGCACCGTGGTCGCGTCGGCCACGCGGTGCGAGTGCGCGTTCCGCCTGCACGTGGAGCTGCGCTACCGCGGCGACCGGCACGAGGTGGTCGTGCCGCCCGCCGATGAGCCGCCGTTCCGGATGACCGCGTTCGCCAGGCCTGGTGCCTATGCCATGCAATACGACTGGGACGCCAACGCCCAGGTGATCGGCCACGACTGCCGGGCCGCCCCGAAGACCTGCGACCCCGGCCAGTTCCCCAGGGTGGTGAAGTGATCCGCATCGACGTGAACGCGGTCCCGGCCGATGAGGTCTGGCCGCTCTATCGGGACGTGTTCGGCGTCTTCCCGACGATCGAGGAGTGGCGTGCCGCGGTCTGGGACCGGCACTCCGCAAGGGACGGGTTCCGGCTGGCGCGTGCGGAGGAGGGCTTCGCCTATGGCTACACCGGGCAGCCCGGCCAGTGGTGGACCGACAACGCCCGCACGGTGCTCGCACCCGAGGTCGCCGAGGACTGGCTGGGTGGCGGCCACTTCGAGCTGGTCAGCATCGGTGTGCGCGCGGAGGCCCGCGGCCGGGGCCTGGGCCGGCGCCTGATGCGCGCCCTGCTCGACGGCCTGCCGCACGACCGCCTGCTGCTGATGACCACCGACGACGCGACCGATCCGGCCCGCCAGCTCTATGCCGACGAGGGCTGGCACGTCATCGGGCCGGGCATCGGCGATCGGACCGTGATCATGGGCCGCCGCCGGTCATAGGGTGGCGCGGTCGGCGGCGTCGCGGCCGGAGTCCCAGCCCTCGTGGCTGTCCACGCGCGCGCCGCGCGCCCGCACGGTGTGCGGGAAGATCCGCTGCATCGTCTCGCGGACCTCGGCGTCCCGGGAGGCCAGCACCGGCAGCAGATCCGAGCCCCCGGCCGCGGCGGCCGCCGCGGTGACCGCCTTGAGCCGCTCGCCGATCCGCGCGGCGAAGGCGATCAGGAACGACCGCCGGAAGGCCTTGATCCGGGCCTTCCCGCCGCGTGGTTCCGCCGCCGTCATCAGCCGATGCCCCTGCACCAGCAGCGACGTGTAGAGCACCTCGACCGCGTCGACATCGGCGTCGAAGCCGAACAACGTGCAGAAGCCCAGCTCCGGTGACCACACCCCGTGGCACCGGTTGGCCCGGGCGGTGGCGTCGAGCAGGGCGGCCTTCTCGTTCTCATAGGGGTGATCGACCCCGATCCGCCGGGCGTGCGGCACCACGTCCGCAGTCCGCACGCTCATCGCCTCGGCCAGGCTGTGCCGCGCGATCAGCTCCTGCGCCTTCGCCGTGTACGCGTCCGCCTCCGCCGGAAACGCGGTGGCCTCCGCCTTGGCCAGCAGGGACCGCACCCGGTGCAGCAGCCGCGGATCCGCGCCACGGTGCGTGGAAGGCGCGGTGGTGCCGGGCGGCGCGATCAGCACCTCGACCGGCGGCAACCGGCGCAGCGTCGCCATCAGGCCGAGCACCGCGTCGAGCAGCCTGATCCGGTCGACTCGCCGGCGCGCGGCGGCCTCGCGCAGATAGGTCTCCTCGCTCGACCACCAAGCTGTGGTCTCGAGCTGGCCGGACCAGCGCGGGTCGACGCCCGAGAACCGGCGCGCGTGCGCGACCAGCGCGTCGTCGACCAGGTGGGCCTGCACCGGGTCACCGCCGCGGGCGACCACGCGATGCAGCTCGGCCGGCTGCCAGCCCGCATCCGCGAGCGCGGCGACCGCGTCGCGCATCATCGCGGTCAGCGCGGGATCGACCTCTCCGGCGGGCGCGACGGCCAGCCCGTCCAGGCCGGTCTCGAATGCGACCGCCCCGCCGAGGATCGCCGAGACCGTCTCCCGCACCGACTGCACGGGTCCAGCGTACGGAGCGGGGAAGGCCGGGTGGTGATGGGCCTTCCCCGCCTACGTGCGGGCCACCGGCGTCAGACGTCGAGATCCGACTCGATGCGCTTCAGCTGGTGCCGGGCCATGGCCAGGTTCGACCGGTCCCGGCGCAGTGCCACATAGAGGAACAGACCCTTGCCGGAACGGCTGGTCAGGGGCCGGATCAGGTGGTACTGCGTGTCGAGCGTGATCAGGATGTCTTCGATCTTCTCGGTGAGATTGAGCATCTCCATGGCGCGCAGCTTGGCGCGCACCACATCCGTGTTGCCGGCCGCCGCGACCGTCAGGTCGAGCTCCTTGCCGCCACCGGCGGTGCCGAGGGCCATGCCGCTCGTGTGATCCACGAGCGCGACGCCGATCGCGCCGTCGAGGTCCATGATCTCTTTGAGTGCGGTGTCCATGTCGGGCATGGGTTACTCCTCCGTACGGGGTTGACGTTCGGTCAGCCGGCGGCTTGCCGGCGCCGGATGCTGGTGGGCAGGGTGGCCATCGGGGTGCGCCTGGCCATCGGGGTTGACGGACCGGGTTGGGTGGGGATCTCCATGCGGGCCGGTGCGGGCATGTCGAGGGCCAGGATCGAGATCAGCCGCGTCACGCTGCGGCGGGCCTCGAGGTGCACCATGGCCAGGTTCGCGCTTCCCGTCGTGACGACCGTGAGCAGCGCGTTCGCGCCCGCCGCATAGGACGTGATGTAACCGCCGTCGCACTCCACCACCGACTCCCGCAGCTCACCGTGCCGCACCGCGTGGGCGAAGCGGCGGGCGAGCGCGAGGTGCGCGGCGGCCAGGGCGGCGAGGCTGTCGGGTTCGATGCCGTGCGCGTCGTGCGCCACCACCATTCCGTCGGCGGTGGCCAGCACGCTGCCGGTCAACTCCGGTAGTCGTGTCCGGAGGTTGCCCAGCTCGTGCAGCACAGCCGGATCCACCATCGTCGGCCTCCCATTCCGTGAGGGGGTGCGCGCGTCACCGCAGGGCCCGCAATGCGGTGCGGATGCGTTTCAGCAGGACCTCGTCGGCGCCGGGCGGATCCGGCGGGGGCTCGCCGGCGAGGTCCTTGGGTAACTTGGCCCCCGGCTTGCGGCGGGCCAGCTTGGGTGGGCGGTAGACCACGCCGTTGGCGGTGGACGGCACCCCCTCGATCGGCGGTTCGTCGGCCGGTCCGGCGTTCGGCCGGTGCACCACCGGTACGAGTGGGCCGTCGTCCAGCGTCACCACGGGCCGCTCGACATCCGCGGCGACGCCACGGGCGCGCGGCAGGCGTACGAAATCAGGGTTGCCGTTCGTGCGATCCCGCAGCTCGGGCCGCTCGATCAGGCCGAGCGCCGCCAGCCGGCGCAGCTCCTGAACGCATGCGTAACCGGCCCGGCCCAGCAGTTGCGCCAGGTCCGCCGGGGTGCGCTGACCGTCCGCGTGCACCAGCAGCTCCCATTGCAGGCTGGTGAGCGTGATCCGTTCCAGCGGCGGGCGGGGGACCGGGCTGACCGCCGCGGTGTCGATCTCCGGATGCGGGAAGATCTCGTCCAGCAGACGGGCCCGGCGGCGCGATTCGCGATTGACCGCGGCGGCCTCGACCCGCACCACCGCGCCCAGCCAGTGTGTCGCGCCGGCCCGGAACTCGACCGGCGCGCTGGCCGGGGCGAGCGCGAAGTACGCCGCGTCATAGATCGCTCCGAGCACGCACAACTCCAGCTCACCCTGCGTCAGGTGGCCCTGGTCCAGCAGCAGCTGCCCGACCCGCGCGGCCGGACCGCCGATGTCCAGCGCCGCCTGCCAGGTGCGCCCGGCCAGCCGGCCGGACGACGTGAGCAGCTCGCCCACGCCCGGCGCGGCCGGCGACTCGGCATAGATGACCGTCCCGTCCACCAGGTAGACGACACCCCCCGGTGCGCCGCCGGGGTGGCCGCCCACCACCAGCGCTCCGGTCTGCCGCTCGCCCGCCACCTGCGTGAGCAGGCGCCCGGGAGCCGCGGTCTTCGTGGGGGTCACAGGGGTCCTTCCCGCTGGTTTCGGTGGGGGAGTTAGGTGGCGACCAGCTCGGCGGCGAGCGTCTGCATCCGGCGGCGGGCCACGGCGAGGTTCCCGTGGATCCGGTCCAGCCAGACGTAGAGCACCAGCCGGCTGTCGAAGTCGGTCTGCACGAGACGCAGCAGGTGGTAGCCCCCCGCGGTCGTGATGATCAGGTCTTCCAACAGGTCGTGCGGCACGGCCGAGACGAACAGCGAACGGCTCGTCGCGGCCTGGACCACGTCCGCGGTGCCGGCCGCCGCGGCCTCGTGGTCGGAGTTGGGCGCGGCGCCGGTGGTGGCGACCGGGAACCCGGTGGTGTAGTCGACGATGCTGGCTCCGACCGCGCCAGGGATCGTCATGGCCTCCTGCAGGCAGTGCTCTACGCCGGGCACTTCTCTCCTCAGCGTTTGGTTCCTGGTTCCCGTCCGCATGCGGCCCGCGGCCGGGAGTTCCCTCGTCTGGCATCTCCGCGCGGTGGCGGAGTTGCGTGCGAATCCGCCGCGTTTTCGCGCCGTCACCGTGGGCCATCCTGCGGCGACTCTGCGGCTACTTGTCGCACCTGCTGTGCGTCCTGATGAAGCTGTCTCACAACGCCGACTCGACGGTGGCCCGGATGCGTTTCAGCGCCGCGTAATCCGGGCGCCGGCCGACCGAGCGACGGGGCCAGGCCGGGTGCGGCCGGCCCACCCAGGGCATGTCGTTCCCGGTACGCGGCGCGGGCACCCGCCGCAACCGCTTGGCCGTCTCGCTGATCAGCGCACCGAGCTCGACCTGCGCGATCACGCCCAGCCAATGCCGTTCCCCGTCGGCGAACCGGGTTGCCGCGTCATCGCTCTGCAACAACGCGTGGGTCACGTCGCAGATCGCGGACACCACCCGGCAGGCCAGCTCGTTCTGTCCGATGTGGCCGTCCCGGATCAGCGTCCGCGCCACCCGGCGGGTCGCGGCCCCCTCGGCGTACGCGTCCGTCCAGACCGCCGCGGGCAACCGCCCGGACGCCACCAGCCGCTCGCCGATCCCCGGGCAGGCCGGCGACTCGGCGTGCGTGATGTGCCCGGCGACCAGATAGAGCACTCCGCCCGGGGCGCCGTCCACGTGCAGGGCGCCGGTCCGGCCGGCGTCGGCGAGCTCGTGCAGGATGTGCCGCAGGGACGCGGAATTCACGTCGGCTCCTTGGATGAGGTGGCATCGGCTGAACGCATGGTGTGCACCCATCGAGGCCCGTCGCCGGACGCACGGTCCGTTGTCCGGCGGGGTAACCCACCCGGTCGGTGGGCGTAACATGATCGCCACTTTCGGACGGCGCAGCGTGGGGGAGAAGAGCATGAGCAGTCGGTGGGAGCAGGTCGTCGTCGACTGCGAGGACCCGGCCCGCCTGGCCCGCTGGTGGGCCGAGGCGCTGCGCTACCAGATCGTCTTCGAGGAACCCGACGAGGTGGAGATCCGGCGCACCCCCGATGAGATGCCCGGCCTGCTGTTCGCCACCAACTCGGACGTCAAGACCGTGAAGAACCGCCTGCACATCGACCTGCGCCCGGACGACCAGGAGGCCGAGGTCGAGCGGCTGGTGGACATGGGCGCCCGCCCGGTCGACGTCGGGCAGCACGACGTGCCGTGGGTGGTGCTGGCCGACCCCGAGGGCAACGAGTTCTGTGTGCTCTCGTCGAAGAAGTCCTGAGACGCGTCAGTAGCGGAACTGCCCGATCAGGGTCTGAATCTCGCCGGCCGCCGAGCTCACCCGCTCGGCCGACAGCCGGGTGGTGTTCGCACCCTCGGCGGTCGACTCCGACGAGCGGGTGATGTGCGCGACCGTGCCGCTGATCTCGGCCGCCGCGGTGGACACGTCGCCGACGTTCCCGGCCATCAGCTCGGTGGTCGCCGACTGCTCCTCGACCGCCGCCGCGATCATCCGCTGCCCGTCGTCGATCTGCCCGATCACCTCGGTGATGGTCGCGATCGCCGTCGCCGTACGCGCGGTCATGTCCTGGATCGCCGAGATCTTCGTGGTGATGTCGCTGGTCGCCTGAGCAGTCTCCTGCGCCAGCTCCTTCACCTCGGTCGCCACCACCGCGAAACCCTTGCCCGCCGACCCGGCCCGGGCCGCCTCGATGGTCGCGTTCAGCGCCAGCAGGTTGGTCTGCTCGGCGATCTGCGTGATCAGCTTGACGATGTCGCCCACTTCGGCGCCGGCCGCGCTCAGCCCGGCCACCGCGGTCGCCGTCTCGGTCGCGCTGTCGTTCGCCCGGGAGGTGGTCACCGCCGCGTCCGAGGTCTGCCGCGCGATCTCCCGGATCGACTCGGACAGCTCCCCGGTCGCCGTGGTCATGTCGGTCACCGCGCTGGACACCTGCCGGGCCGCGGTGTCCGCGCTGCGCGCCTGCGCCGACGTCTGCTCGGCCGAGCTGTCCAGGCTGCCCGCCAGCCCACGCAGGTCGCCGCTCGCCGCGGTCAGCGCCGCCACACTGCTCGCGGTCGCGGACACCGTGGAACGCACCGCGGTCAGCGCCTCGTTCAGCGCGTCGGCCATCTCGCCGAACTCGTCCCGGTGCGGCACGTCGGCCCGGACCGTCAGGTCACGCTGCGCCATCGCCCGCAGCGTGGCCAGCATCCGGCTCAGCGGGCGCCGGACCGCCCGGATGGTCAGCACCGCCGCGAACACGGTCAGCAGCACCGCGGCCAGCGTGCCCGCGATCACCACCCAGGCGCTGCGCGAGGCCGCCCGCCGCCCGGCCTCGCCGGCCTGCTCGACGGCGGTCAGCATTGCGTCGTCGATGGCGCCCAGGTCCGTCTCCAGCGACGAGAACTGGCCCAGGAACGCGGGCAACTCGTCCCTCGCGCCGTCCACGATGCGCCGGGCCGTGTCGCCGTACGCCACCACGGCCGGGCGCACCCGCGCGTACTCGGCGACCAGCCCGGCCGGCGCGCCGGCCGCCGCCGCGTCGAAGTTGGTCACCATCGTGGTGGCGTGCTCGTCCACCTCCTCGACGCCGAACTGTTCCCGCTGCTCCGGCGTGGTGGCGAACATCGCGGACATCACGTCGGCGCGCAGGCCGTCGTGCATCATGTCGGCGTTCCACTGATGGCTCATCGCGTCGCTGACCCGGGTCATGTCCTCGTTGGCCCGGGACTGGCCGGCGGACCCCCAGGCGGCGGCGCCGGCCACCAGAAGGGCGGCGACCACGCCGGCGGTGGTCATCAGAAGCAGCCGGGCGACGATGGTCAGCCGGGCGCGCGCGGGTGCTGAGACGGAGTCCACATTTACCGCATCGGCATCAGCGATCAACGGCTTAGGGTTGGCGCATGACGTCCGACGCCGAACGCTGGGCCGGCGAGCCCGCCAAGGACAGCGGTTACGGGCGCACCCAGTTCGAACGGGACCGGGCCCGGGTGCTGCACTCCGCCGCGTTCCGCCGGCTCGCCACCAAGACCCAAGTGCACACCGCCGGGTCGGACGACTTCCTGCGCACCCGGCTCACCCACTCGCTCGAGGTCGCGCAGATCTCCCGCGAGATGGGCGCCCGGCTGGGCTGCGACCCCGACGTCGTCGACGTGGCCGGGCTCGCGCACGACCTCGGTCACCCACCGTTCGGCCACAACGGCGAGGCGGCACTCGACGTGGTCGCACAGCCGTGCGGCGGCTTCGAGGGCAACGCCCAGACGCTGCGGGTGGTGACCCGGCTCGAGGCCAAGGTGCCCGGCGCCGGCCTGAATCTGACCCGGGCCTCGCTCGACGCCACCTGCAAGTACCCCTGGCTGCGCAAACCCGGAAAACGCAAATTCGGGGTGTACGCCGACGACGTGCCGGTCTTCGACTGGATCCGCCGCGGCGCCCCGGACGGCGAGCGGCGCTGTCTCGAGGCGCAGGTGATGGACTGGGCCGACGACGTGGCCTATTCGGTGCACGACGTCGAGGACGGGGTGTTCGGCGGCTACATCACGCTGCGCACCCTGATCGATGATGCATCGGAGCGTGCCGCGCTCTGCGCCGACGTCGCCGCGATGTACTCCGACGAGCCGGTCGACGTGCTGGCGGAGCACCTCGCCCAGGTGCTCGCCGACGAGGTGGTGGCGGCCGCCGCGGACTACGACGGCACGTTCCGCAGCCAGATCGCGCTCAAGCGGATGACCAGCGTGCTGACCGGCCGCTTCGTCGCCTCGGCGGTCGGCGCCACGAACAGCCGGCACGGCTCCGAGCCGGTCCGGCGGTACGCGGCCGACCTGGTCGTCCCGCGCACGGTCCGCATCCAGTGCGCCCTGCTCAAAGGCTTGGCGTTGCGTTACGTGATGCGGGCTCGTGCCGCCGAGGAGTGGTACGAGCGCCAGCGCATCATCCTGACCGAGCTGGTCGAGGCGCTCTGCGCCCGCGCTCCGGAGGGGCTGGACCCGGTCTTCGAGCCGCTCTGGAAGGAGGCGCCGGACGACGCGGCCCGCCTGCGCGTCGTGATCGACCAGGTCGCGTCGCTCACCGACCACGGCGCCGTGGACTGGCACCGTACCCTCGTGGCGGGTGGCAAGTAGCGCGAGGCAGGATGTACCGGTGGCCAGAGTGAAGGATGAAGACATCGCGCTGGTCCGCGACCGCACGTCCATCGCCGACGTGATCAGCGAGACCGTCACGCTCAGGTCCGCCGGCGGCGGCAACCTGAAGGGCCTGTGCCCCTTCCACGACGAGAAGACCCCCTCTTTCACGGTCTCTCCCGCCCGAAATGTGTACTTCTGTCTTGCCGGGGAGACGCGCGTCATCACTGATCAGGGCGTACGGGAGATCCGAGAGCTCGCCGGCGGGCGGCATCGCGTGATCACCACGCACGGGCGGTTCGTCGAGGCGCCGTTCCAGTCGTTCGGAGAACAGCCGGTCGTGCACCTGAAGCTGTCCCGCAACGGGCAGAAGAAGACGATCCGGACCACCACCAACCATCGGTGGTTCATCCGTGCGCGGACCAATCGGGGCGAGAAGCGGGTGGAACGGGTCACCGCCGAACTCAAGCCGGGCGACCGGCTCGCGCACGTCTTTCCGAGGGCGCTCACCACCCGCAACGGTGGTTACGACGTCTGCGCCCCGTCGCCCTTCGGCGTCGCCCGCGGCATCGTCTTCGGTGACGGCACCCTCGCGGACAAGGGCAGTGTGGCCTTCCTGTACGGCGGGAAGGATCGGGAGCTGCTGAAATGGTTCCCTCTGAGCGAGACGTACGAGTCCGCCGACCGGCTCACGGTGACCGGGCTTCCGGCGTACTTCAAGACCGATCTTCCGCCGTTGACCGAGTCCCTCGCCTACCTCTACGGGTGGCTGGCCGGATATTTCGCGGCCGACGGAGACGTGGCCGCGGACGGCTGCATCTCCCTCAACTCGTCCCGCCGCGACCATTTGGAATACGTGCGCGACCTCTGCACCCGGATCGGCGTCGGCACCTACGGCATCCGCGAGTACGTGCGCACCGGTTTCCCCGACGTCCAGCGGTCGGACGGCCAGGTCGGCTACACCGGCCCGATGTATCGCCTCATTCTGATGGGCAACGACATCCCGGAGGAGTTCTTCCTCATCGGCGCGCACCGGGATCGGTTCGCCGCGAACCGCAAGCGGGTCGAGCGACGTGGCTGGGTGGTCGAGGCGATCGAGGACAACGGCGAGGTCGAGGAGGTCTTCTGCCCGGTCGTGGACGGCACGCACGCCTTCGTCCTCGAGGACAACATCTTGACCGGCAACTGCCATGGCTGTGGCATGGGTGGCGACGCGATCAAGTTTCTGATGGACGCGGAGCATCTGACGTTCATCGAGTCGGTCGAGCGGCTCGCCGGCAAGGCCGGGCTGCAGCTTCGTTACGACGAGTCGCCGTCCGACCGCAAGGGCGTGCCGCGCCAGCAACCCGGGCAGAAGCAGCGCCTGCTCGCCGCGCACGCCGCCGCCACCGACTTCTACCGCGGCCAGCTCACCACCCCGGGCGCCCGCAAGGCCCGCGAGTTCCTGGCCCAGCGCGGCTTCGGCCGGGACGCCGCGGAAAAGTACGGCTGCGGCTTCGCCCCCGACGGCTGGGACCACCTGAGCCGCCACCTGATGCAGAAGGGCTTCACCGCCGAGGAGCTGACCGCCGGCGGCCTGTCCAAGCCGGCCAAGTCCGGCTCGCTGATCGACCGCTTCCGGCGCCGGCTGCTCTGGCCGATCCGCGATCTGAGCGGCGACGTGATCGGCTTCGGCGCGCGCAAGCTCTTCGACGATGACGACGGCCCGAAATACCTGAACACGCCCGAGTCGCCGCTCTACAAGAAGTCCCACGTGCTCTACGGCATCGACCACGCCAAGCGGGAGATCGCCAAGCGTGGCCGGGCGGTCATCGTGGAGGGTTACACCGACGTGATGGCCTGCCACGAGGCGGGCGAGCCGACCGCGGTGGCGACCTGCGGCACCGCGTTCGGCATCGATCACATCGGCGTGCTGCGCCGGCTGCTGATGGACAGCGACAGCTTCACCGGCGAGATCATCTACACGTTCGACGGCGACGCGGCCGGGCAGAAGGCCGCCCTGCGCGCCTTCGAGGAGGACCAGCGCTTCGTCGGCCGCACGTTCATCGCGGTCAGCCCGGACAACATGGACCCGTGCGAGTTGCGGCTGGCCAAGGGCGATCTCGCGGTCCGCGACATGATCGCCGGCCGGGAGCCGCTGGTGGACTTCGCGCTGCGCCAGACGCTGATCCGCTTCGACCTGGACACGGTCGAGGGGAGGGTCGAGGCGATGCGGCGTGCGGCGCCCTTGGTCGCCAAGATCAAAGACCGGGAGAAGCGCCCGGAGTACGCGCGCAAGCTCGCCGGCGACCTCGGCATGGATCTCGAGCCGGTGCTGCGGGCGGTGCAGTCCGCGCATCAGCCGGAGGTGGTCGCCCAGCGCCGGCCGGCCGCCGCGGACAGTCCGCAGCGGATGGTCGAGCGCGAGGCGCTGAAACTGGCCCTGCAATACCCGGTGCTGGCCGGCCCGATGTTCGACGCGCTCGGCCCGGAGACGTACGGCGACGAGGTCTTCCGCACGATCCGGCTGGCCATCGCGGCGGCCGGCGGCACCACCACCGCGACCGGCGGCGTGGTGTGGATCGAGGCGATCCGGGACGCCTGCGACGACCTGAGCGGCAAGGCGCTGATCGGCGAGCTGTCGGTGGAGCCGCCGCGGCTGGACGGCGAGGTCGACCTGCACTACGTGTCGACCCAGCTGGCCCGTCTGCAGGTCGGCGCGGTGGCCACCCGGATCCGTGATCTCAAGTCGAAGGTGCAGCGGATCAACCCGGTGCAGCACAAGGATGAATATCTGGCGATGGCCGGCGAGCTGTTCTCGCTGGAACAGCACGCGCGGGCCCTGCGCGAGCAGGCGGCAGGAGGATTGTGAGTCTCTTTCGGCGGCGTCCCAAGCTCCCGGCCGGGTTGCGCCCGGAGCTGGAGGCGGACGAGCGGGTGCTGGCCTGGGCGCTGGCCGGCGAGGACGCGGCGGTGGTGGTCACCAACCGCGGCCTGTGGCTGCCCGGCGTCGGGCGGTTCGGCTGGCACGACATCCACAAGGCCGGGTGGTCGGGCCGCGAGCTGCGGATCGTCCCGGCCGAGGTGGCCGAGGTGCGCGACGACTACGCGGTGCTGGTGGACGCGCCGCCGGTGACGGTGCTGCTGCTCGAGCCGGGTGAGGTGCCGGATCAAGTGCGCACCCGGGTGACGCGCTCCGTGGCGTACACGTCTCACCATCCGTTGCCGCAGGGCGGCGTGCGCGTGGTGGGCCGGCGGGTGAGCGGGGTGGACGGCCTGAGCTGGGCGGTCCGTTACGACTCCGGCACGCCGGTGGACAGTGAGCCGGTGATCAAGGTGACCACCGAGCTGGTGAACGCGGCCCAGAGCGCGACCGCCCCATCGGTGTAAAACCACGACGCGCGTTGGTGTGTGCTGGCCCTGCTCGGGCTGGCCTTCCTGATGACCACGGCGCCATCCTGATCGCGGCGCTGCCCGCGATCACCGCCGACCCGCGGCTCGGCCCCAGCTGGCGCAGTGGACCCTGACGGCACACGCGGTGACCTCAGGCGGCCTGCTGCTGCTCTTCGGCCGGATGGCGGACCCGCTCGGCCGGCGCCGGATGTGCCGAGCCCGCCACATCCTCAAGCCGGTCCGCCGGCCCAATCCACGGTGCGTGGCCGGTCCTGATCCAGCCCACCAGGTCCCCAGGCCGGTCCGGCTGGCCCAACCCGCGGTGCGTGGCCGGTTCTGACCGACTGTCGGGTTCGCCGAGAGGGGAGTCGGTCGACGTCTCGCTCAGTCGAGTCGGCGACGTGCGCGACTTGTCTATGGACGGGCCGCCTGAGCAGGGCGGACCCGATTGATTCCGGCAGCCCGGCGGACGCCGAGCGCCGGCGCAGCCTTCTCAGCGGGTTGGCCCTCGGTGGGTCCCTTCTCGGCGGACACGTTCTCGCGGCCCTCTTCGGCGTCACTCTTCGCGTCTTCGCCCTTCTCCTTCTCGCCCACCGCGGCCTCGGGGGTCGGCGGCACGGGCTGCTGCTCCGGCTTGCCGGGGAGGCGCAGGGCCAGTGCGAGCGCCCAGCCGAAGGCGAGGGAGACCGGCATCCAGAGGGGCATGTTCATCCGGTTCCACTCCGCCTCGACCGGGTGGGCGATCAACATCGCGATGCCGCTGAGCCCGATCAGCAGCCAGGGCAGGGCGATCACCCGGTCGCGTCGGATCAGGACCACCGCCGCGATCACGAGGAGCACGATGAACCACGGGTCGGTCAGCACGGACATGCCCTGGTCCGGCCAGTATTCGAGGTTCTTGTCGACCAGCCACCCGATGGGATCCGCCACCTCCGGGTCACGCCAGTGCCGGGTCGCGTAGTCCTGGATCGTCGCGTCGAGACCCGGCAACGTGAACACCGTGGCGATCACCTGCCAGGCGACGATGGCGACGACGCCCGCGGCGGCGGTCAGCGAGGCGTCGCGGCGCAGCCGGGGGGCGAAGATCGCCACCAGCAGGCTCGCGCCGGTCACCGCGGCCACACCGGCCATGCCGCTGGCTGATCGGAACGCGAACAACCAGATCAGGGAACCGCCCAGGAGCAGCAGGCCGCCGATCCGGCGGCCGCGCCAGACCAGCATGACGGCGAGCAGGAGGGCGAAGTATCCGGCGGCCACGCCGGCCTCGGCCAGCAGCCGGGTCATCCACCATCCGGACGGCAGCGCGCAGAACATCAGCGTGCCCAGGAACCCGGCCGGTCCCGACCCGGTCGCCATCGCGATCGCCAGGTAGGACAGTAGGCCGACCAGGACCGCGAGGAGCAGGGTGGCGAGCACCATGCCGCGCCACGCGCCGAAGACCTTCACGAACGGGGCGGCGACGAGCGGGTATCCCGGGCGGCTCTCGAAGATCGCGACGTACTGCGGTGTCTTGATCGCCGGGTACCCCTCGCATGTGGGTTTGCGATCCTGGTCGACCAACGATCGGTTGATGTCGCGGCAGAGCTGCTCCGAAGCGATGGCCGCCGCCCGGTCTTCGCTCACCCCGGCGAAGACCTGTGCCTGTTTCATATACCAATACGTGTCGCCCGGGGCCAGCCGCTCGGGGTTCTGATAGCGAGCGAGGAAGAACGCTCCGCCGGCCAGCGCCGAGAGGACCAGCCAGAACACGCCGAGGCGGCGTGCGCGGTCGGTGACGGACATGATCGGGACCCCCATGAGTCGAAATCGGGTGCACCGTAGCGGGTTTTCGGAGGGCATGGGGGGCGTTGTCGTCCCTTTGTGGACGGACGAGTGACCATCCGGATTTCGCCGCATCGATGTGATTGCGGTCACCACTCCCGCGGCAAAGCCGATGAGAATGTCGGACCCGGTCACTAGGGTCCTGGCTGTGAGTGCGGAATCCCTGATCCACGCCCGTGGGCTTGTCAAACGCTTCGGTGACTTCACCGCGGTCGACGGCATCGACGTCGACGTCCAGCGCGGTGAGGCGTTCGGTTTCCTGGGCCCGAACGGCGCGGGCAAGAGCTCGACCATGCGCATGGTCGGTTGCGTCTCCCCGCCGACCGACGGTGTGTTGCGCATCCTCGGGCTCGATCCGCGGCGCGACGGCCCGGCGATCCGGGGCCGGCTCGGGGTGTGCCCGCAGCTCGACAATCTCGACATCGAGCTGTCCGTGCGGGAGAACCTGACGACCTATGCGCGGTTCTTCGGCATCCCGCGCCGCACGGCCCGGGCCCGGGCCGACGAGCTGCTCGACTTCGTGCAGCTCACCGAGCGCGCCGACAGCCGGGTCGAGCCGCTGTCCGGCGGCATGAAACGGCGCCTGACGATCGCCCGCGCGCTGGTCAACGAGCCCGAGATGGTGCTGCTCGACGAGCCCACCACGGGCCTCGACCCGCAGGCACGGCACCTGGTGTGGGAGCGGTTGTTCCGGCTCAAGCAGCAGGGCGTGACGCTGGTGCTGACCACGCACTACATGGACGAGGCCGAGCAGCTCTGCGACCGGCTCGTGGTGATGGACGGCGGCAAGATCGTGGCCGAGGGCTCGCCGCGCGCGCTGATCGAGCGATATTCGACGCGCGAGGTGGTCGAGCTGCGGTTCAACGCGGAGTCCCAGGAGAGTTATGCCGACAAGCTGGCCGGCCTGGGGGAGCGGGTCGAGGTGCTGCCCGACCGCATCCTGCTCTATGTGGCGGACGGCGACGACGCGGCCGCCGAGGTGCAGCGGCGCTCGCTGAGCCCGGCCAGTGTGCTGGTCCGGCGCAGCAGCCTGGAGGACGTGTTCCTGCACCTCACCGGCCGGACGCTGGTGGACTGATGAGCGCGACCCTCGGGGTTCTGGAATACCACCTGGTCAGTTATCGCAGGCTCTGGCGGGCCAGCCTGCTCGGCTCGTTCGTGCTGCCCTTGCTGACCATGGTCGGCTTCGGTGTCGGGGTGGGCGCCTATGTGCAGGGTGGCGTGGACGGCGTGCCCTATCTCGACTGGATGGTGCCCGGGCTGATCGCCTCGACCGCCATGCAGATCGGCTTCTCCGAGTCGACCTGGCCGGTGCTCGGCGGATTCGAGTGGCGGCGGATCTATTTCGGGCAGGCGGACGCGCCGCTGCGGGTCGCCGACATCATCGGCGGGCATCTGCTGTTCGTGCTGTTCCGGGTGCTGCTCAGCGCCGGCGCGTTCCTGGGTGTCGCGGCGGCGTTCGGCACGCTGCACAGCTGGCTGGCGTTCGCCGCGTTGCCGGTCGCGCTGCTGGTCGGGCTCGCCGTGTCCACACCCACGTTCGCCTATGCGGCGTCGGTCACCTCGGACAGTTATCTGGCGATCCTGATGCGCCTGGGCATGTTGCCGATGTCGCTGTTCTCCGGCGTGTTCTTCCCGGTCGACCAGCTTCCGCTGCTGCTGCGCTGGGTGGCTTACGCGTTTCCGCTCTGGCACGCGGTGGACCTGACCCGGGCGGCCACGCTGGGCGTCGCGCCGGAGTGGTCGGCGACCGGTCACCTGATCGTCCTGGCGGCATGGGCGGCCGGCGGCTGGTGGCTGGCAAACCGCGCCTTCTCCCGTCGGCTAGTGGTCTGAGGAGGTCACCGTGGTCACGCTGATGCTGCCGCGCCTGATCGCCGTCCGCGGCGCCGGGCGCCGGTCGATGTCGATGGTGGAGCGCAATGTCGCCGCGCTGCGCAGCGCCTATTGGATCGTGATGGCCAGCGGCTTCCTCGAGCCGGTGCTCTATCTGTTCTCCATCGGCCTGGGCGTGGGCGCCCTGGTCGGCGACCTCACACTGCCCGGCGGCCGGGTGGTGGACTACGCGGTGTTCGTCGCTCCCGCGATGCTCGCGTCGTCGGCGATGACCGGCGCGCTGTCCGAGACCACGTTCAACTTCTTCGGAAAGATGAAGTGGATGCGGCTCTACGAGGGGGTCGTGGCCACGCCGGTGCGGCCGATCGAGGTGGCGATCGGCGAGCTGACCTGGGCGATGATCCGCGGCACGATCTATTCGGCCGCGTTCCTGGTGGTGATGGTCGCGATGGACCTGACCACGGTCGGTCTCGCGGTGGCGGCGCTGCCGGCCGCGGTCCTGGTCGGCTTCGCCTTCGGCGGCATCGGCATGGCGTTGTCCACCTTCATGCGCAGCTGGCACGACTTCGACCTGATGATGACCGTGCAATTCGCCCTGTTCCTGTTCTCCGGCACGTTCGTCCCGGCCGAGGGCTACCCGGCAGCCTTGCGCTGGGTGGTGGAGGCCACCCCGCTCTACCGCTCGGTGGACCTCCTCCGAGGCATCACCACAGGCTCCTGGAGCCCACTCCAACTCCTGGACGTTGCCTACCTGCTGATCCTCTTCGCCGTAGGCGTGACAGTCGCAGGCCGCCGAATGGAACGAATCCTCTGCGAATAACTCACCCACCCCCACCGCTCCTGCTTCCACCCGCCATCCGCGCCTGGCCCTCCGCGCCTGGCCCTCCGCGCCTGGCCCTCCGCGCCTGGCCCTCCGCGCCTGGCCCTCCGCGCCCGGCCCTCCGCGCCCGGCCCTCCGCGCCCGGCCCTCCGCGCCCGGCCCTCCGCGCCCGCGCTTCCGCGGCCCCGCGCTTCCGCGGCCCCGCGCTTCCGCGCCGCGCTTCCGCGCCGTGCTTGTGCGCCCGCGCCGTGCTTGTGCGCCCGCGCTTGTGCACCCGCGCCCGCGCTTGTGCACCCGCGCCCGCGCTTGTGCACCCGCGCCCGCGCTTGTGCACCCGCGCTTGTGCGCCCGCGCTTCCGCGCCTGCGCCCGTGCTTGTGCGGCCCCGGCGGTTCCGCGCTCGCGCTTGCAGGCCCACCCCCGGCGCTTCAGCGCCCGCGCTTTGTGCGGCCCGACTGCGCGGCTCGCGCTTGCGTGCCCACGCCCCGGCGCCGTCGCTTTCGCCGGCGCTTCCGACGCCTGTCTTTCGTGCTTGCGCCCATCTCGATCAACCTCGCGGCACGCTCGATCCCGTCGGCATGGCGTCCGCTCCTCGCGGTGGGCCGGCGAGCCGGTGCCAGGCGTGAAGGTCTGAGACGCCTTGGGGCGGCCGTGGCGCGCGGGGTGAGTTGCCCCTGGGAGATGGCTGTGAGGAGTGGGTTAGAGGCCGGGCATGGCGGGCATCACATCAGGTAGGCCGCCAATCGACGTGGCAGCGGCCTTGTTACGTAGCCGGAGGGAAATACCGCGATGAAGCTTCGCCACAAGGCCGACAAGGATGCTGAGGCCCGCGACGCCAAGCTTGATCTGGACGCGGCCAAGACCACCAGGACGGGCGACGATCGGGATGCCGGTCTTGACGCGCCCGACCCGGACGCCGGGCCGCCCAGCCCCGCCGGCCTCAAGGGTGGCGGGGTGTTCGCCGCGGTCAAGCGGACGTTCAAGCAGTTCTCCAGCGACAACGTCTCGGACTGGGCTGCCGCGCTGACGTACTACGGCATTCTGTCGATCTTCCCGGCCATGATCGCGCTGGTCTCGGTGCTCGGGTTGGTCAGCAACGACGGCAAGCAGCAGGTCAAGGACACGCTCAACGAGGTGGTGCCGAGCAGCCAGATCCAGAGTCTGGTCGACACCGTGCTGGGTCAGGTGAGCGACCCGGGCACGGCCGGCATCGCGGCGATCGTCGGTATCGCGCTGGCCTTCTGGTCGGCGTCCGGCTACGTCGCCGCCTTCATGCGCGCCTCGAACGCCGTCTACGACGTGCCCGAAGGCCGGCCGATCTGGAAGACCATTCCGATCCGCCTCGCCGTCACCGCCGCGGTCGGCATCATGCTGGTCGCGTCCGCGGTCATCGTGGTCTTCACCGGGGGCCTGGCCGAGGCGGTCGGCGGCCGGATCGGGCTCGGCGACCAGGCCGTCCTGGTCTGGAGCATCGTGAAGTGGCCGGTGCTGATCATCCTGGTCAGCCTGATGTTCTCGATCCTCTACTGGGCGTCGCCGAACGCGAAGACCGGCGGCTTCCGCTGGGTCAGCCCGGGCGGCATCTTCGCGGTGGTGCTCTGGGTGGTGGCCTCCGGCGCCTTCGCGCTCTACCTGACCTACTTCGCCAGCTACAACAAGACCTACGGCACCCTCGGTGGTGCGATCGCGTTCCTGGTCTGGCTGTGGATCTCCAACCAGGCGATCCTGCTCGGCGCCGAACTGGACGCCGAACTCGAGCGCGGGCGGGCCATCGCGGCCGGCCACCCGGCGGACGAGGAGCCCTTCCTCCAGCTGCGCGACGACCGCAAGATCAAGAAGGGCAGCGACAAGGGCCTGAGCACTTCCTAGCCCGGTCAACGACAACCAGCAAACGATGAGCGGCCGGTCCCGACGGGACCGGCCGCTTCGCTGTCTGCCCCACCGCTCCGCTCCCGAAAGACGCGGGTGCTGAAGACGAAAGTGGGGGGTAGTCGTGGGACTTTTGGTGGAGAAAACAAAAGTTGATAGAGATCTTCTGGAAGGTATGGACCTGGACGGCGGAAGAGGCCTAGTGTGACCGGCACGACACAGCATCGTTTCCGGGCTGTGAACCCCCGCCGGAGGTAGTTGTGCACGTCGCTGACGCTCCCCATCATCGGGTGCTTCGACTGCTGCGTGACGAGGGCCCGGTGTCGCGTGCCGAGCTTGGCGACCGCCTCGAGCTCACCCGTCCGCGGCTGTTGGCCGAAGTGGAACGACTCGTCTCCGCGGGGTTGATCGCCGAGGCCGGCATGGCCGCTTCGCGCGGTGGGCGGCGGTCCACGCTGGTCGAGTTGCACCCGCGGCTGCGCTTCGCGGCGGTCGATCTGGGCGCCAGCTCGATCGACATAGAGGTCACCAACGGACGGCTCGAGCCGGTCGCGGCCTACCGCGAGACCGCCGACATCCGTTCCGGGCCCAAGGTGATCCTGCATCGGGTCAACGAGTTGCTGGCCAAGGCGCGCACCGACGGGGCATTCGAGAAGCTCGACGCCGTCGGGATCGGGGTGCCGGGTCCGGTGAGCTACCGCGACGGAGTGCCGGTGTCGCCGCCGATCATGCCGGGGTGGGACCGCTACCCGGTGCGTGAGCTGCTCGCCCGCGAGCACGGGTGCCCGGCCGTGGTGGACAACGACGTGAACATCATGGCGATCGGCGAGCGGCACGGCGGGGTCGCGCATTCGGTCGACGACTTTCTCTTCGTGAAGATCGGCACCGGCATAGGGTGTGGGATCCACCTGGCCGGCGACGTCTATCGCGGGGTGGACGGATGCGCCGGCGACATCGGGCACATCCAGGTCGACGCGCACGGGCCGGTGTGCTCGTGCGGGAACGCGGGCTGCCTGGAGGCGCTGTTCAGCGGCGCCGCGCTGGCCCGGGACGCGGTCGCCGCGGCGCGCAACGGTGAGTCGCCCGCGCTGGCCGAGCGTCTCGCGGCAAACGGTGAGCTCGGCGCCCGCGATGTCGCGGAGGGCGCCGCCGAGGGAGACGTCACCTGCATCCGGCTGATCCGCGACGGTGGCCGCCGGGTCGGGGGAGTGCTCGCCACCCTGGTCAGCTTCTCCAATCCGTCGATGATCGTCATCGGGGGCGGGTTGGCGCTGCTGGGGCACATCCTCCTGGCCGAGATCCGCAGCGTGGTCTATCGGCGCTCGCTGCCCCTTGCGACCGGCAACCTGCCCGTCGTTTTATCGGAGTTGGGCAGTCGCGCCGGCGTGACCGGGGCGGCGGTGCTGGCCAGCGACACAGCTTTCGAGCAGGCGTCATGACCGTCCCGGAGCAGCGTCGAGAGCCCGCTGGCGCAGAGGAAGCAGAACCCTCTGCGCCCCGAGAGGAAGCACCGGCAGGAGAGCAACCGCCGGCAGGAGAGCAACTGCCGGCAAGCAAGCAGGCAGCGGCAGGCGAGCAGGCAGCGGCAGGCGAGCAGGCAGCGGCAGGCGAGCAGGCAGCGGCAGGC
>NZ_JBVJIP010000014.1:160766-300215 GCF_055586225.1 Actinoplanes sp. NPDC051388
CGAGCAGGCGGCGGCAGGCGAGCAGGCGGCGGCAGGCGAGCAGGCGGCGGCAGGCGAGCAGGCGGCGGCAGGCGAGCAGGCGGCGGCAGGCGAGCAGGCGGCGGCAGGCGAGCAAGCTGCCGCAGGCGAGCAAGCGGGAGCAGGAGCCGCAGGCGTAAGCGGAGCGGCAGCGGAAGCAACAGCCAGGCAGGACCCAACGGCCCGGGAGGAGGCGATCGCCATGGACGAGGCAGCGCAGACCGCTTCCTCAGAGGAAGCAGAGCAAAGGCCGGTCGTTCTGCAACTCAACGACGTGGTCAAGATTTTCCCTGGGGTACGCGCGCTGGACGGCGTGCAACTCGAGGTGCGGGCCGGCGAGGTCCACTGTCTGCTCGGTCAGAACGGCGCCGGGAAGTCCACTCTGATCAAGATCCTGGCCGGTGTGCACCAGGCCGACGAGGGCAGCATCACGTGGCAGGGCGAGCCGTTCACCCCGGCCAATCCGCAGTCCGCGATGAAGGCCGGCATCGCCACCATCTATCAGGAACTCGACCTGGTCGACGACCTCTCCGTCGCGGAGAACGCGTTCCTGGGCCACGAGGAGCGGACGTTCGGGTTCGTCCGGCGGGGCGCGATGGCCCGGCGTACCCGGGAGATCTTGGCTCGTCTCGGGCATCCTCAGATCCCGCCGCGCCGGTCGGTGCGCTCGTTGCCGGCCGCCGGCAAGCAGATCGTCAGCATGGCCCGGGCGCTCTCGCACGACGCCAAGCTGATCGTCATGGACGAGCCCAGCGCTGTGCTCGCTCATGACGAAGTGGCCAACCTGTTCCGGATCATCCGGGAGCTGACCGCCCAGGGCATCGCGGTCATCTACATCTCGCACCGGCTCGAGGAGATCCGCGAGATCGGCGACCGGGTGACCGTGCTCAAGGACGGCCGCACCACCGCGGCGAACCTGCCGGCACGCAGCACTCCGACGCGCGAACTGGTCAACCGGATGACCGGCCGCAGCATCGAGTACGTGTTCCCGCCCCGCGTGCCCCTCGAGGACGACCCCGAGACGCTGCTGGTGGTGGACGGCCTGACCCGTGAGGGCGAGTTCGCGGACGCCTCGCTGCAGGTGCGGAAGGGCGAGATCGTCGGCATCGCCGGGCTGGTCGGCTCGGGCCGGTCGGAGCTGCTGGAGACCATCTTCGGCGCGCGTCCGGCGGACGCCGGCACGGTGACCATGAACGGCAAACGGGTCCTGTCGGTCGGCGGCGCGGTGAAGGCCGGCATCGGCATGGCGCCCGAGGAGCGCAAGAGTCAGGCGCTGCTGCTGGACGAGCCGATCTACCGCAATATGACGCTGTCCTCGTTCGCCTCCTTCGCGACGGTGGGCTTCACCGACACCGGCGACGAGCGGGCCGCCGCGGCCAAGGTCGCCGATTCGCTCGAACTGCGCCCGCGCAACGTGACGCGCGCGGTGCGCACGCTGTCCGGCGGCAACCAGCAGAAGGTCGTGGTCGGCCGCTGGCTGCTCGGCGGAACCAAGTTGTTGCTCCTGGACGAGCCCACCCGCGGGGTGGACGTCGGCGCGCGCGCCGAGCTCTACCAGGTGATTCACAAGCTGGCGGAGAGCGGCGTCGGTGTGCTGCTGGTCTCCAGTGAGGTGCCCGAGGTGCTCGGGCTGTCCGACCGGGTCCTGGTCATGCGCGAGGGCCATCTGATCCATGAGGCGCCGGCCGGCGACCTCGACGAAGCGGCCGTACTCGACCTCGTCATGGCGGGGTCGTTGCTGGAAGGTGAACCCGCATGACAGACACGCAGGTGGCCAAACCGGCGCCCGCGCCCGAGACCCCCAAACACGAGTCCCGGCAGAGCTGGTGGAAGAGCGATGCCGCGGAGCCGGTGCGGCGCAATCTCGGGCTGGTCGGCGTCCTTATCGTTCTGGTGATCATCGGTGTGGTCACCAGGCCCGAGCTCTACGGCGACGCGACCTGGGTGCGCAACAACGTCTTCACGATCCTGCAGCAGGCCTCCGCCATCGGCGTGGTGACGGTCGGGATGACGTTCGTGATCATCGGTGGCGGCATCGACCTCTCGGTCGGCGCGATCATCGCGGTCTCCGGCGTGTGGTCCACCACGCTCGCCACCCAGAGCTACGGCACCGCGGGCATGATCTTCACCGCGGTCCTGGTCGGCATCGTGGTCGGGCTGATCAACGGGGTGCTCATCTCGTACGGAAGATTGGTGCCCTTCATCGCGACCCTCGCGATGATGGTGGCCGCCCGCGGCCTGGCCGCGCAGATCTCCGGCAAGCAGACGCAGGTGTCGGCGGACAACACCATCAACAGCATCGCCTCGACGAAGGTGATCGGGATCCCGGTGCTGGTGATCATCCTGGCCTTCGTGGTGGCGGCCGGCTGGGTGCTGCTGAACCGCACCACGTTCGGCCGGCGCACGGTGGCGATCGGCGGCAACGAGGAGGCGGCCCGGCTGGCCGGCATCAACGTCCGCTTCCACACCGTGCTGCTCTACGCGCTCTCCGGCCTCTGCTGCGGGATCGCCGCGATCATGTTGACGTCCCAGGCGACCAGCGCACAGGCCGCCATGGCGAATCTTTACGAACTGGACGCGATCGCTGCGGCGATCATCGGTGGCACGCTGCTCAGCGGCGGCCGCGGCACCATCATCGGCGCGCTCTTCGGCGTGCTGGTGTTCAGCACCATCACCAACCTGTTTGCGATCAACAACCTCTCCACCGAGGTCCAGAACATGGTCAAGGGCGGAATCATCGTCGCGGCCGTGCTGGTCCAGCAGTTCCGCTACAAATCGCTCACCCACCTCCTGGGTCGCACCAAGAGCTGACCGAACCTTTAAATCCCACACAAAAATCACAGGCGACCGGTGACGGCCGCCAGGTCACCCCTGGAGAAAACATGTCGAACATGTCCCGCCGCCGCATCCTCCTCGGCGGCGCCGCGGTCGGCGCCGGCGCTCTTCTCACCGCCTGCACCAGCAACGAGCCGGCCGAGAACACCCAGATCAACACCAGCAACGAGTCGGCCAACCCGAACTCCGCCACCGGCACCAAGGTGGTCATCGGGTTCTCCGCGCCGGCCGCGGACCACGGCTGGATCGCGGCCATCACGAACAACGCCAAGGCGCAGGCCCAGGCGTACTCCGACGTGGAGTTGAAGTCGGTCGAGGCGGGCGCGGACGCGGCCGCCCAGCGGGCCGCCCTGGCCACCCTGATCGCGCAGAAGCCGACCGTCATCGTGATGCTCCCGCACGACGGCAAGGAGCTGAACGCGGTCGGCCTGGAGGCCATGCGGGCCGGCATCCCGGTGATCAACCTGGACCGGGCGTTCCCGGACCGGGCCGCCTACCGCCTGCAGATCAAGGGCGACAACTTCGGCATGGGCGTGGCCGCCGGCAACTACATCGTCGAGCAGATGAAGGCCAAGAACATCGCCGCGCCGATCATCGGCGAGATCCCCGGCATCGACTCGCTGGAGCTCACCCAGGAGCGCAGCGCGGGCTTCAAGGAGGCGCTGGCCGTGGCCGGCTTCAGGGTCGCCAGCCGGCGCCCGGCGGAGTTCACCGCGGACACCGGTCAGCGGGCGGCCACCGAGCTGCTGCAGGCGCTGCCCAAGGTGGACGCGCTCTGGAACCACGACGACGACCAGGGCATCGGCGTGCTGGCGGCGATCAAGCAGGCCAACCGCACCGAGATGCTCATGGTGGGTGGGGCCGGCTCCAAGGCCGCGATCGACGCCATCGTCGCGGACAACAGCGTGCTCAAGGCGACCGTCACCTACAGCCCCTCGATGGCCTCTTCGGCGATCTCGCTGGCCCGCCTGATCGGGCAGAACAAGGGCATGTCCGACCTGGTGGAACTGCAGGTTCCCAAGGAGATCACGCTCGCGTCGGAGACGATCGTGAAGGACAACGCGGCTCGCTACGCGAAGCTCGGGTTCTGACGTATCGGCAGTTCAAGACCACCTAAGGGAGATCAACATGGGGCAGCTGCGGGTCGGCATGGTCGGCTACGCGTTCATGGGCGCCGCGCATTCCCAGGCGTGGCGCACCGTCAACCACGCCTTCGACCTGCCGCTGTCGGCTCAGATGTCGGTGGTGTGCGGCCGCAGCGAGGCGGGCGTCGCCGCGGCTGCCGCCAAACTCGGCTGGGAATCGCACACCACGGACTGGCGTGACGTGATCGCCCGGGACGACATCGACCTGGTCGACGTCTGCACCCCGGGCGACACCCACGCGGAGATCACGCTGGCCGCGCTCGCCGCCGGCAAGCACGTGCTGTGCGAGAAACCCCTGGCCAATTCGGTGGCCGAGGCGCGGCAGATGGCCGCGGCCGCGGCTGAGGCCCAAACCCGTGGGGTACGCGCGATGTGCGCGTTCAACTACCGCAGGGTCCCGGCCGTGGCCCTGATGCGGCAGTTGATCAAGGACGGGCGGATCGGCGAGATCCGCCACGTCCGCGCCGTCTACCTGCAGGACTGGATCGTGGACCCGGAGTTCCCGCTGGTCTGGCGGCTGCGCAAGGAGGTGGCCGGCTCCGGCGCCCTGGGCGACATCGGCGCGCACATCGTCGACCTCACCCAGTTCGTCACCGGTCAGCACATCTCCTCGGTAAGCGCTCTCACGGAGACGTTCATCAAGGAGCGCCCGCTGCCGGCCGAGTCGGCGGGCCTGGCCGCGTCGGCGAACGGCAACGGCACCGGACAGGTGACCGTCGACGACGCCGCGCTGTTCATCGCCCGGCTGGACGGGGGAGCGGTGGCCACCTATGAGGCCACCCGGTTCGCCACCGGCCGCAAGAACGGGCTGCGGGTCGAGGTGAACGGGTCCCTCGGCTCGATCGCCTTCGACTTCGAGCGGATGAACGAGCTGTCCTTCTACGACGGACAGTTGCCGAGCGCCGAGCAGGGCTTCGCCACCATCCTGGTGACCGAGCCGGAGCACCCGTACATGGCGGCGTGGTGGCCGCCGGGCCACCCGATCGGCTACGAGCACACGTTCACCCACGAGATGCGGGACCTGATCGAGGCGATCGCCACCGGCCAGGACCCGACACCGTCGTTCGCCGACGCGCTGCAGGTCCAGCTGGTGCTGGACGCGGTGGAGCGGTCGGCGGCCGCGTCCGCGTGGATCGAGGTGGAGCCCGCGGCGGTCGCCGCCGTGTGAGACTGCCCGTCGCGCGCCGGGAGGGACGGTGCGGTTGCGCCCCGCGCCGGCCGGCGCGCGACGGGTTGACTCCCAGGGAGGTCTCATGGATCTGCAGGAAATTCCGTTCGCCCTGACCGCATCGCCCGCCGAAGCGTGGCGGCACGAGTCCGGCACGGTGGTCGCCACCGCGCCCGCGCACACCGACCTCTACATCAACCCCGGGGGCCCCGACTCCGGCGACGCCGAGTCGATGCTCGACGCCGCGACCCTGCTCGGGTCGCCGCCGGCCGGCGACTTTCAGCTCAGCGCGCGGGTCACTGTCGACTTCCGCGCGCAGTACGACGCCGGCGTCCTGCTGCTGTGGGCCGACGAGACGCACTGGGGAAAGTTCTGCTTCGAGTTCTCGCCGGCGTCGTCACCCATGGTGGTCTCGGTGATCACACGTGGTGTGTCCGATGACGCGAACGCCTTCACCGTGCCGGAGCGCACGGTGTGGCTGCGGGTCGCCCGGATCGACCGCGTCTACGCCTATCACGCGTCGACCGACGGCAAGGCCTGGGAGCTGGTCCGGATCTTCCGGCTGACCGACGACGTCAGCGGCCATCGGATCGGCTTCGAGGCGCAGTCGCCGACCGGGGACGGCTGCACGGTGACGTTCGATCAGATCCGCTTCAGCGCGCAACGACTGGAGGATCTCCGTGACGGGTCGTGACGAATGCTCCGTAGCGCACCGCGACATCGGCACGTGTGATCGTTTCGTGCATGCCCGTTCGTGCAGATGATGAACGTGGAAAACGCTCTCACATGGCCTGCGGATGTCTTCCCGGTGGCGTCCACGGGCTGGTCATGCCCTTTCGCGCGAGTGGCTGAGACCGATGTGGACGCTCCAAATCGATCATGTTCGCGCCGGTCACGGCGTCGCACGGCCGGTACGCCGCTGATCCGGGCACACGCCGACTCTCGTATCCGGGGCTAGACAACCCCACGGATGGAGGCGTCATGGCAACCCCGCGGTCGGCCGTACGCAAGTCGGGACCCGGCGACGCCCTGGTCCATACTGGAGCCATGAGCACGCGCGGATGCACGTGCACATGCACCGGTGCACTCGTCCAGGGAGGACTCTGATGCGGTTGCGTCACCGTTCCGGCCGACTTGTCCACCTGAGCTCCGGCCTCGATCTCCGTGCGGCGCGCGATCTGCCCGCCGTGGTCAGCCGGCTCGACGCCTTCGCCTCCGCGACTCGCGGCCGGCTCGGCGTCGACATCCTCGGCGTAAGCCTCTGGCTGCCGCCCACCCTCGCCGCCGCCCTCGCTGTCGACGGGCGTCTCCGCACCCGGCTGCGAGGCGAGCTCGATGCCCGTGGGCTCGAGGTCGTCACGTTGAGCGGGGTGCCCTTCGCCGAGGGCGGCGGCGAGGCCTCCGAGGAGCCCGACTGGAGCGACCCGGCCCGCCTCGAATACACCCTCGACCTGGCCCGCATCCTGGTCGACCTGCTGCCTGACGACGCCGTCCGGGGCGCGGTCACCACCACCGGCCTCGGTCGCCGGGCCGGCTGGGACGCCGGCAAGGAGAAGGCCTCCGCCCGCATCATGGGCCGGCTCGCCGCCGGACTCGCCGAGGTCGCCTGGCACACCGGCCGCGCCGTGCGGGTCGGCATGCAGCCCGCCCCCGGCAGCGTGCTGGACGGCACCGACCAGACCATCGCCGCGCTCGCCCAGGTCGGCAAGGAGCGCATCGGCGTCACCCTCGACCTGGCCAACCTCGCGTGCACCTGGGAGGACCCGGCGGACGCGCTGGACCGGCTGGCGGCCGCCAAGATCTCGGTGGTCGGCGTGCAGTTCACCGCCGCCGTCGAGGTGGCCCAGCCGCGGGCCGCCGCGGAGGTGCTCCAGCGCTTCGTGCGGGCCGGCGAGCGGCACCCGGTGACCAACCCCGCCGGGGCTTATGTCGACGACCTGCCCGAGGCGATCGCCGAGATGCCGCCCGGGCCGTGGCGGGTGCGGCGAGGTCTGCCCCTGCACGTTGCCCCGCCGGCCCCGCTCACCGCCACCACGGACGTCTGGCGGGACGCGCTGCGGCACCTGGTGGGTGGCCCGGCGCCGATCATCGAGCATCTCGACGTGCCCGCCGAGGGCACCGCCGCGGACGTGCTCGCGGAGCTCGCGTACACCAGGAATGAGCTGGAGAGTCTCGGCCTCTCGCCGCCGGCTCAAGTGCGCGCCGCCTGAGCCTCGCGCTTCTCTTCCGCCGACGGCGGTCGCGCCTCTAGAGTTTGGGAGGCACTGCCGAGATCCCGGTGGGCCGGCCGGGAGGCGCAAACCCGAGCCGTGCCGCGACGCCGATCCGCGCCGTGCCGCCCGGGCAGGCTGCCCTCGCCGCCCGTGTTCCGCCAAGCGACGAGGGAGATGACCATGGCGCGACCCATCACGCTCTTCACCGGCCAGTGGGCCGACCTGCCGTTCGACGAGGTTTGCCGGTTGGCCTCCGAGTGGGGCTACGACGGCCTGGAGATCGCCTGCTGGGGCGACCACTTCGAGGTGGACCGGGCGCTCGCCGAGGACGACTATGTGCAGCGCAAGCTGGAAACCCTGAAGCAGCACGGCCTGTCCGTGTATGCGATCTCCAACCACCTGGTCGGTCAGGCGGTCTGCGACCACCCGATCGACCAGCGCCATCAGGACATCGTCGGTCCGGCGATCTGGGGCGACGGCGATCCCGAGGGGGTACGCACCCGGGCCGCCGAGCGCATGAAGGACACCGCACGGGCCGCCGCCAAGCTGGGCGTGAACACCGTCGTCGGCTTCACCGGCTCCTCGATCTGGCACACCATCGCGATGTTCCCGCCGGTGCCGGAGTCGATGATCGAGGCCGGTTACCAGGACTTCGCCGACCGGTGGAACCCGATCCTCGACGTGTTCGACGAGGTCGGCGTGCGGTTCGCGCACGAGGTGCACCCGAGCGAGATCGCCTACGACTACTGGACCACCCGCCGCACGCTGGAGGCGATCGGCAACCGGCCCGCCTTCGGGCTCAACTGGGACCCGTCGCACTTCGTCTGGCAGGACCTCGACCCGGTCAACTTCATCCTCGAGTTCAAGGACCTGATCTACCACGTCGACTGCAAGGACGCGAAGGTCCGCACCGGCGACGGACGACGCGGGCGGATGAGCTCACACCTGCCCTGGGCCGACCTGCGCCGCGGCTGGGACTTCGTGTCCACCGGCCACGGCGACGTCCCGTGGGAGGACTGCTTCCGAGCCCTCAACGCCATCGGGTACGACGGACCGATCTCGATCGAGTGGGAGGACGCCGGCATGGATCGCCTGGTCGGAGCCCCCGAGGCGCTGCAGTTCGTGCGCCGGCTCGCCTTCGACGCGCCGTCGGCGTCGTTCGACGCGGCCTTCTCCTCGTCTTCATAATTGCCAAGGGGCCGCACCTTCGTTGGTGCGGCCCCTTGCGTCTTGCCCTGCGGCGATCAGTACGTGGTGCCCGTGCTGTTCGACGTGCTCAGCTGGGTCGTGCTGTCGGTCGTGTGCAGCTTCTGCCCGAGCTTGGACTGGTCCAGCTTGTCCTTGCCCTCGGTGTAGAGCTTGTTGGCCTGTGCCTGAGCGACACCGGCGGCCTCCTGGACCGTCGGGTGCTCCCACACCTTCTTGGCGTTCGCCCGGATCTCTTCGTACTTCTCCCGGCCGGCACGGCTGCCCAGGACGAAGCCCGCCGCGAGACCGCTGATGAACATGAGCTTTCCGCGCATGGCGGCTCCTTCCGTTCAAGACGCGCTTGCGTCTGGTTGCTGGCATACCCATCCTGCCCCGGAGTCATTCCTGCTGCCGGGTTTCGCCTGATCGGCGCTCCAGGAGTAACCCTGTCGACAAGGGGGGTGCGGGGTCATGTACTGTGGTTCCGGTCGCCAGGACAGCCCGCTTCGGCAGGGTCCAGGGGCGGTCGTCTTTCCCCGATAGCTCAATTGGCAGAGCAGCCGGCTGTTAACCGGCAGGTTATAGGTTCGAGTCCTATTCGGGGAGCATCACCTCTCTGCGTGCCGGCACCCTCTTCGAGGGCGACCGGCACTTTTCGCATCCGGCGCGCAGGCTGCCCCGCTAGTCTGGGCGCTGGGTCGTTTGTCCATGTGAGGTGCTCTGTGTCGCAGCCCGTGAAGGTGGACGTCGTCATCGTCGGCGGCGGTCTCGCCGGGTTGGCGGCCGCCCGCAGGCTCGACCGGGCCGGCGTCGACTGGCTCCTCGTCGAGGCGGCCGACCGCCTGGGCGGCCGGGTCGCCACCGATGTCGTGGACGGCTGGCGGCTGGACCGCGGCTTCCAGGTGCTCAACACGGCCTATCCGCGGGTGCCCGCCCTGGTCGACATCGACGCGCTCGACATGCGCTATTTCACTCCCGGCGTGCTGGTCCGCCGCGGCGGCGGGCTGCACCGCCTGGAAAACCCGCTGCGCGAGCCGCTGGCGGCGCCCAAGACCATCACCTCGGGGGTGGGCACGCTGGGCGATCGGCTCAAGTTCGCGGCCCTCGCCACCCGGTACGCGACCACGCCCGTCGCCCGTCTGCTCGAGGCGCCGGAGTGCACCACGCAGGAGGCGCTGCGCCGGGCCGGGCTGTCCCACCGGATCATCGAGGAGGCGCTGCGGCCGTTCCTCTCCGGGGTGTTCGGCGACCGCGCCCTCGACACGTCCAGCCATGTGCTGGCGATGGTGCTGCGTTCCTTCGCGCGCGGCCGCATCGGCGTCCCCGCGGCCGGGATGGCAGCGCTGCCGGCGGCGATCGCGGGACCCCTTCCGTACCCTCAATTGCTGGTGAACGTCCGCACGCTGTCCGTCGGACCCGGCGTCGTCGTCACGGACGGCGGCGAAATCCACTGCCGGGCGGTCATCGTGGCCACCGACCCGGTCACCGCGTCCCAGCTCCTGCCGCGCCTGCCGGCCCCCGACATGCACGGCCTGACCACGTTCTATTTCGGCGCCGACCGAGCCCCCATCGACGAGCCCACCCTGCTCCTCGACGGCGACCGGCGCGAGATCATCGCCAACACGGTGGTGATGAGCAACGCCGCGCCCGAATACGCGCCGGCGGGCAAGAGCCTGATCGCCGCCTCGGTGGTCGGGGTATCCGCCCCGTCCGGCGCCTCGGAGCAGGTCATCCGAGTCGAGCTGGCCCGCATGTACGGCGCACCGTCCGAGGACTGGACCCTGCTCGAGGTCGTCACGATTCCGAACGCGTTGCCCGCGGCCCCCGCTCCGCAGGGCGACCTGCGCAAGCCGGTGGCGATGGGCGACGGCCTGTTCGTGGCCGGCGACCACCGCGACAGCCCCTCCATACAGGGCGCGCTGGCGGGTGGCTGGCGCACTGCGGGAGCAGTGCTCACCACCCTCAGCGCGGCGGTCGCGGCGGCCTAGATCAGTGGCTGGGGGCAGTTCCCAGAGGATAGGATCGCCGCCGGTACCGGGGCGGTAGCTCAGCGGGTTAGAGCAGTCGACTCATAATCGATCGGTCACGGGTTCGAGTCCCGTCCGCCCCACCATATCCATTCCGGGGGCCGAGCCCCCGGACGCCCCGCGTTCCGTGGGTCGCGCCGGGCGGCCGGGTGCCGGTCCGTTTTTCGCCGATCGAGAGGCTGCGCCACCGGCCCGGCCCCGGGGATTGTTTCTGGGTAGCTCGCTGTCCCGCTTGATCCTGTGTGGACAGGATCAGTGGTTACCCGGTTGTCCGAGGTTCCGCGCGCCACGCTCGGCCGGAAGAAATCGAAGTCGCGTGTTGTGGCCACAATATTGTGATACATTCAGCCCATGGCGACTCTCGGTGAGCACTCGGTAGGTCTTCGGGAGCTACGGCACAACACCAGTGAGGTGCTGGCGCGGGTGCGGCACGGGGAGACCATCGACGTGACGGAGTACGGCAAGCTGGTGGCGCGGATCGTGCCGGTCGGCGAGCGAGAGCCGACGCCGGCGCTGGACCGCTTGGTCGAGGCTGGTCGGGCACGCCTGGCCGTGCGACCCGGATTCCGGCCGCGGATGCGCGCCGGAGATGGCACTGACCGACTTGGCGACGCACTGTCCGCGATGCGCGATGAGGAACGCTGGTGAGCCTGTATTACGTCGACACCTCAGCGGCGCTCAAATTGCTTGCTGAGGAGAGTCATTCCCGCGCGTTCGCCAAGTTCTACGACGACGGCGCCGATGCCTCGTGGGTCAGCTCAGCGTTGCTTCGGATCGAAGTGATGCGCGCCGTCAGCAGGGTCATGCCGGCCGCGCTGCCGGACGCGAGGGCCCTCCTTCTGGCCTTCAACTATGTGAGCATCGACGACGAGATCGTCGACGCCGCGATGAATGAGCCGGACCGCATGCTGCGTTCGCTGGACGCGATTCACTTGGCCACGGCGCGAGTCCTGGGACCAGATCTGGACGGCCTGGCCACATACGACGATCGGCTTGCCGCCGCAGCAAAAGACGCAGGAATGCAAGTGATCGACCCGCGCGACTGATCTGCTCAGGACGAGCCATCCTGGAGCGTCTCAAGTGGAGTTCGACAGAAGTTGCGACCGGGTCGCGCGTGCCGAGTCTCGGACGTCCGTGACAGAACTGCTCTGCCGGGCAATGCTGATGCTGCCGCGGCTGCTGACTCGACGGTCGACTCGCAGTGGTTTCGGCGCGGGGCCGCCCGGACGGGCGTCAAGGATACGGGACACCTCAGCGGCGGTGAGTGGGTTGGGTAGCCACCGCAATACGACACGGTCGGGACCGAGCAGGTGCAGGACGCCGTGGTCGATGCGGACGATAAGCCGTTGCCCGGCCAGAGCGAGCAGGCCGGTGGAGTTAATCGCCATCGGCTAGCAGGTGATGCAGCTGGGTGAGGTTCAACCGGGACGGGACCGTCTTGCCAATGACAGGGGCAGCTTCAACGCGATGCCGTCATCGCGGTCCGGTCTAAACCGGTCGGCGTGCGGACCCGTCCGGGCATCAGGGCGCGGGGGTTCGAGCGGGGGCAGCGGCAGGTCGGCGACCTCGGCCGAGCGGACGCCGCGGACGGCGGCGTCGAGGTAGCGGCCGGCCCACGCCTCGATCGCGCCCGGGGTGGCGAGACCGCCGATCGGCAGCGGTACAACCTTTCGTGAAGGCAATCTGCGCCGATCCGGCCGGGGCTGATGTCGGTCACCTGGGTGGCCACGACGCCAGGTTACCGATTGCCTTCACAGAAGGGACCTTTCCTGAAGGCACCTGGCAAGCGCTCGCCTTTGCTGTTCGGAGCCGGTTGCGGTGAGGTCCAGAGCGGTGAGATTGGCGCGGATCTCGTCGGCCGGTATGCCGAGGCCGTCGTAGAGAGCCCTCGCCTGCTGGTAGTACTCGCAGGCAAGGGCGGGGTTGCCGAGGGCGTGCTGGGCGCGGCCGATGCCGGTGAGGGCGCGGGCCAGCTGGTCGCGTTCGTCGGTGTGGGCGGCGGCGACTGTGTAGGCGACGGTGTGGTGGGTGAGGGCTTCTGCGGGACGGCGGGCGGTATGGGCGGCTTCGCCGAGGCCGTTGAGTGCGGAGGCTTTGCAATTTCGGCTGTCCGCATCGTCGAGGATGGCCAGGGCTTGCTGGTGAAACTCAGCGGCGCGATCGGGCTGGCCGAGGTGGGTGTGGAGGGTGCCAAGGCGGTCCAGCGCCCAGGATTCGCCATCGCGGTTGCCGAATTGCCGAAGTACGACCAAGGCCTGCTTCAGTTGATCGCCTGCCGGCCCGTGTCGGCCCGACCGGGTCTCGATGTCGCCGAGATTGGTCAGCGCGCAGGCTTCGCCGTCCCGGTCGCCGGCCTGCCGGTACAGGATCAGGGCCTGCTCGTAGTGCCTGGTCGCCGACTGGTATCGGCCTAGGTGCCTTTCGAGGGTGCCGAGGTTGTTCAGGGCGTGCGCTTCGCCAACGAGGTTGCCGGTCGGCCGGAACAGAGCTATGGCTTGTGCGTAGTGATCGCTGGCCGTCCGGTACTGACCCAGCCGTTGCTCGATGTAGCCGAGGTTGTTCAAGGTGCGTGCTTCTCCGACCGGGTCGCCGACGTTTCGATGCAGAGTCAGGGCTTGCTGGAGGTGTTCCGCAGCCGGCCCGTATCGGTCGAGCTGGCCGTAGGCGCTGCCCAGGTAGGTCAATGCGTGGGCTTGCGCGGCCGGGTCGCCGTTATGACAGGCGGCCTGGTAGGCGTGGCCATGCACGGTTAGAGCGTCGGTGAGGTGGCTGCCGCAGAGATAGCGGTACAGGACGCCGGAGAGCCGGATGGCGTGGGTGGGCCAGCCGTGGCCGGCGGTGTGCGCGGCGACGGAGACCAGTGTGGACCGTTCGGCATCCAACCAGGCCGGGGCGTTGCCCGGACCGGTCAGGTCCGGAGTAGGCGTGACCGACGGGAGGATGGCGGGCCGCCAACGGGCCTCGCCTGGAACCAGCAGGTCCATCGCGGCCGATGTGGTGGCCAGGTAGTAGTCGAATAGGCGGGTCAGTGCGGTGCGGCGCGCGGGCGGGCGGTCCTCGTCGTGGGCCCGGCCTGAGGCATAGGCGCGAATCAGGTCGTGGTAGGTGAATCGGCCAGGTGCCGTCCGTTGCAGGAGGTGATCGCTGTGCAGGTTATCCAGGCTCGCCTGAGAGGTGATCAAGTCAGTGTCGGTCAGGGCCGCGGCGGCGTAGGCGTCGAAGTCTTGTCCGGGGTGCAGGGCGAGCAGCCGCAACATCCGACGCTGGTCTGCGGGTAGGCGCTGGTAGGACAGATGGAGAGCGAGTTCGACGCCGGTGTCCAGGCGCCGCTGGTGGTGGCGTTCGTCGAGCCGGTCGGCGTGGTCGGTCAACGTCCAGCCCGGTGTGCTGCCGATGTGCCCGATGATCAGGCTGAGGGCCAGGGGCAGATAGCCGCAGCGCCGGGCGATCCGGGCCGCGGCGTCCAGGTCTGGGTCGACGGGTATCTCGGAGACGGCCCGGGTGAGGAATGCCAGGGCCTCGTCCGGGGTGAACACGTCCACGGACAGGTGGGTCGCGGGACACAGGTCGGCCAGGCTACGTCGGCTGGTGATCAGGGTGAGGCAGCCTGGTGTGGCTGGTAGCAGCGGGCGGACCTGTTCGGCGGTCGCGGCGTTGTCCAGCACCACCAGTGCCCGGGTTCCGGCGAGGCGATCGCGGTAGGCGGCGGCCCGCGCAGCGAGGTTGTGGGGGATCTGCTGGCCGGGTATTCCGAGCAGGCGCAAGAACCCGTCCAGGACCGCGGCCGGGTCCGCTGGCGGCTGCGCCGGGTCGGGATCGAACCCGCGCAGGTTGACGAACAACACCCGCTCAAACGGACGCTCCCGGTGTAGCAGGTGTCCGGCGTGGATGGCGAGTTGGGTTTTGCCGACCCCGGCCATCCCCTCGATCGCGGAGATCACCACCGCGCCCTCGCCCCGAACTGCGTGGCGGAGCCGGTTGAGTTCGTCGGTGCGGCCGGTGAACTCGGCCAGATCCTGCGGCAGGCTGTTTTGCACCCGGACCTGGGACACCGCCTCGATCTCCCCGCCCACGGCACGCAGGGCTTGGCGCCAGTGGGTCACGTACCCGGTATCGGGATGCAGCGCGTGGACCACCGCGACCACCAGGTCGGTGTCCAGCCGTCGCCGACCGGGCCGGAAGCAATACGCGACCGTGGACCTGCGCGTCAGTTCACCGGCCGGCCGGCCGGCTGCGGTCCAGGCCGCGTTGACCCGGTCTTTGATCGTCTCGTAGGAGGGGTCACCGGCCCAGACCTTCAACCGGCGTAGCCGCTCGACGAGATCGGTGAGGCTACCGGCCTGCGCCGGATCGGGCAGCGTGACGAAGGCGTCTTCCGGCGCGGTCACGGGCTCCCCTGACAGCGGCATCCCTCACCACCCATCAGTCATATTCGATATCTCCGGTTCGAGGCTAGCGAGCTACTCGCAACCGGCGGTATCAGTCACATGACAGTCGGCGCGCTGCCTAAGCGGCGCCTTCCCGCCCGCCGCGGAACCCACGTCCAAATTCGTCCCGAATCCACCATCCCCCCAAGTCCCCACTCGACACTGACTCCGGCACGACATCCATGTCGATCACTGGCAGACGGAGGGACTCACATGTTGAAGAACAAACGCCGGGTCGCGAGATCGTTCGGCCTACTGGCCGTACTCGCGCTGTTCGCCGCCCTGCTTCCCAGCGGCACGGCCCAGGCGGAAGGAGACGGGGCGAAATTCGTCGCCCCGTCCAGGGCGGCAGGGCTCAGCGCGGACAAGGCCGGCGCACTGAAGGCGGACGCGGACCCGGAGCCGTCGACCGGCGCCGCGACGAGCCACCCGAGCCTGACATCCATCCCGGACCGGGGCCTCCTCGCCTACGATTGCCCGGCCGGCGCCACGGCCTGCTTCTACACCGGACTCGGCGGCACCGGCACGGGTTACGCGTTTTCGAAATGCGGGTTCGAAGGCCTGGGCGGACTTGCGATCATGGACAACGTCCACTCGGTCAAGAACCAAAGAGGCGTCTCAGTCTCGCTCTACAACTGGAACGGCTATGGCTACGAGCTGAAGGGCTGGGTCATCGGCACAAACCCAGGCACGGGCGACTTCCACGCCAACATGGGAGCCGACGTCGTGAACGTCTTCTGCTGAACCGGCCCCGTGGCCGCGCGGTGAACGAGGCCTTGACGTTGCCTGCAAGAGCCTCGAACGCGTAAAGGCAGGCGTTGAATCGAAAGCGCAGCACACGGCCGCCGTCCCCAGGACGGCGGCCGTCGTCCTCGTGACCCCTTGGCTCGGGCCGAGATCGAAGACGTCCGGGACGCCGCGGTGGAGTTCGACAGAAGTTGCGACTGGGTCGCGCGGCCGGTGAGACTTTCTCTACGTACCTAGAGCACAAGATCCGATCGAACGTGCGACCACTCAGCTCCGGCAACGAGTCCGGATTGGACAAGCCACCCTGAACCAGATCGACACCGGACGGCGGGGAGGTGTGATGAAGTTTCTCACCGAGAAGGTCTCGCTCGGCCGGCCACTCGGCCAGCCGGTCCAGTGAGTCTTCCCGGGCGCGTGCCTGCTCGTAGTCCGCAGCGAGTTCCTGCCAAGCCTGACTCGAATTCTGGGCGCTGTCGCCGTCGGATCCCGCCGCCGACCGGCGGCCATGTGCCGTCAGGCACAGGAGCGTAGTCATCGCCGGTCAGCGGGCTTCCGCCAGTTTCAGAGTTTGACCCGTAGGGAGTTGTTGGTGGGGACCAGGTCGGTCGTGGCTGAAACGATGTGGGCCGTCACGTCTGTTCTTCCCGCGGTCCAGGTCCCCTGAATCTCGAACCGGAGCTGTGTGCCTCCGCCGAAGGCGATTCGCTCGTGGACATCGACCACGCAGACCGCCCCTTTGCAGCTACGCGTTTCGCCCTGACTGAAATTGCTGAAGGTGATGTCGGCGCCACGTCCTACCGTGAGTCTCACCTGGTATCCGGTGTCCGCTGGGATGGCGGTGGGTCCGAGGTTGGCGAAGCTCACGGTGATGGTCCGGCTGCCGGTCACCAACTCGCCGGGGGTAAGGCTGGGATTGGGCGTGAGGAGGCTGCCCTGCGCGACCAGGTCCGCAAACGGGCCGGTGACGGGTGGCTGGGATGGGGTCGCAGCTACGCCCGGGGCCGCTGACGTGCGCCCGGAGCGGTCGGCGGGTTTGTCGGTGGCCAGCGCCGGCAAAGTTGCCACGGCCATGGCCACGGCCGCGCCGGCGATCAGCAACGTGGGTCGGAACGTACTCCGGAAGCGTCCCGTCCGGGGCGCGCCGTTCTGGTCCTTCACGCTGTTGCACCTTCCTCATCTGCCGGCACCCCGGCGCAGGCGTTCGATCAACGATCGTGATGGTATGGCGAGTCCACGATGTCGTGACGCGACTTAAGTCATTGGTAAGGCCGCCGTTCCCCGGACGTGAGGGTCGAACTGGACGGCGGCCTCGTCACTCCTGGCCGGCGCGGGGCAGGAGGATGCCGGGGTTGAGGATGTGGGTGGGGTCGAGGGTGTCCTTGACCGCGCGCAGCGCGGCCAGGCCGAGCGGCCCGATCTCCTCGGCGTACCAGGGCACGTGGTCCCGGCCGACCCCGTGGTGGTGGCTGATGGTGGCGCCGCAGGCCGCGATGGCGTCGCTCGCCGCGATCTTCGCCCGCTGCCATTGTGCGATCGGATCGTCCGCCTGGGCCGCCAGCACGGTGAAGTAGAGCGACGCGCCGGTCGGGTAGACGTGCGAGAGGTGGCACAGCACCAGCGGCGGCGTCCCCTGCGCGGTCAGGTCACCGGCCAGCGCCTCGCGTACGGCGGCGTACACCCGCGGCAGGTTGTGCCAGAACGTGGCCGTCTCCAGCGTCTCGGCGAGCGCACCGGCGTCCAGCAGGGCGTCGCGCAGGTACGGTCCGGCGTATCGGCCGCGCCGCCATGCCTCGCCCGGCTCGGGGCCGAGGTCCTTGCCGCCGAGCGCGGCCAGCCGGGCGGACACCTCGGCCTGCCGCCGGGGTGCGTCGTCCACACCGGCCTCCACGCCGACGACGGCGAGGCAGCCGCCGTCGAGCCCGGAGCCGCCGGCCACGGTCTCCGCCTCGTCGGACAGGCGAAGCACGGTGGGCAGCGGCCCGTCCTGGGCGAGCGAGCGGACGGCGTCGGCGCCGGCGACGAAGGACTCGAACGCCCAGCCGGCGTACCGGCGCTGCGCCGGCACGGGCCGCACCTGCACAGTCACCTCGGTGATGATCCCGAGCGCGCCCTCGCTGCCGAGGAAGAGCTGGCGGAGGTCTGGCCCGGCCGCGGACTGCGGAGCCCGCCCGGCGGTCACCGTGCCGGCCGGCGTCGCCACGCGAAGGGCGACCACGAGCTGGTCGAACCGGCCGTAGCCGGCGGACGCCTGCCCGCTGGAGCGGGTGGCGGCGAAGCCGCCGATCGTGGCGTACTCGAAGGACTGCGGGAAGTGTCCGAGGGTGAATCCGTGCGCGGCAAGCAGTTCCTCCGCTCGGGGCGCCGGCACGCCGGCCTCCAGCGTGGCCGTACGCGAGACCGGGTCGACGGCGACCAGCCGGTCCAGCGCGCCGAGGTCGACGGCGACGACGCCGGCGTACCCGGTCCGCTCCGCCCGAAGCCCGGCCACGACGGAGGTCCCGCCGCCGAACGGCACGGCGGCCACCCGCCGCGCCGCGCAGGCCCGCAGCAGGCCGACCACCTGGTCGTGGTCCGCGGGCCGGGCCACAGCGTCGGGCGCGTCGGGCAGCTCGCCGGCCCGGGCGCGCAGCAGGTCCACGGTGGACTTGCCGGCTGCGTGGGCATACCTGGCGGCGTCGTCGTCGCGCACGTCGGGGCAGGCCGCGCGCAGCGCCGCCAGCGCCTCGGCCGGCAGCGCCAGCTCGGGCAGCCGGGTCCGGGACGCGGCCGGCCGGGCGGTCCGCACCCCCAGCGCGTTGGCGAGCACTGACTGGATCTCCGCCGGCAGCGGATGGGCGTCCTCCGGGCGGCCCCAGCGGGCGGCGTCTGCAATGGCCATGGGTTACACTGTGACACGTGGAGTCCATTCGTCACAAGCTTTCCCGGCGCACGGGCGACGACGCCCTGCTCGACGCGGCCCGCGAGTGCATCATCCGGGTGGGCCTGCGGCGCACGAGTCTGACCGACGTGGCGCGCCGCGCCGGTGTCTCCCGGATGACGCTCTACCGCCGCTGGCCGGACATGGAGTCGCTCATGTCCGCCCTGATGACCCGCGAGTGGGCCACCGTGTCCGCCGCCGCCCTCGGCTCGGCGCACGGCGGATCCACCCGCGAGCGGCTGGTCGACGGCCTGGTCACGTGCGTGGCCGGGGTGCGGAGCAGCCCGATGCTGCGCCGGATCGCCGAGCTGGACCCGGAGATCCTGCTGCCATATGTGGTGGACCGGCGCGGCACCAGCATCGACCGGCTGCTCAATCTGGTCGTGGACCGCATCGCCGACGGTCAGCGGGAGGGCTCGGTGCGCGCCGGCGACCCGGCTCTGCTGGCCCGCGCGGTGATGCTCGCCATCCAAGGCTTCACGCTGTCCACCCAGACCATGACCGACGAGGTCGACGAAGGACGGCTCGGCACCGAGCTGGGCCCGCTGCTCGATCGCTACCTGTCCCCGGAGGGCACCGCATGAACGCCGGCACCTCGCTCACCGCCGCCCGCCGGGCCGCCGAGCTGACCACACTGCTCGGCGGGACACGGGTGGACGTGCTGGTGGTCGGCCTGGGCGTGACCGGCGCCGGTGTCGCCCTGGACGCGGCGTCGCGCGGACTGACGGTGGCCGCGGTGGACGCCGGTGACCTGGCGTCGGGCACCTCGCGGTGGAGTTCGAAGCTGGTCCACGGCGGCCTGCGCTACCTCGGCAGCGGCCACGTGCGGCTCGCGCACGAGAGCGCGGTCGAGCGGCACATCCTGATGACCAGGGTCGCCCCCCACCTGATCGCGCCGCTGCCGATGGTGATGCCGCTGACGCCGGACATCGGCGCCGCTTGGGCAGCGGCGAGTCGGGCGGTGTACGTCGCCCTCGACGCGCTGCGGATCGGCGCGGGCACGCCGGCTGCCGTCCTGCCACGCACCCGACGGCTGGCGCCCGCCGAGGTGTGCCGGCTGCTGCCGGCCGTGCGGCGCGACGGTCTGCGCGGCGGACTCGTCCAATGGGACGGTCAGCTCATCGACGACGCGCGGCTGGTGGTCGCGCTGGCCCGCACGGCGGCGGGCCTCGGCGCCTCGATCGTGACCCGGTGCCGGGTCGATGCCGTGCACCCGGGCGGCGCCACGGTCCGCGACGCGCTCACCGGCGAAACCGGTGAGATCCGCGCCCGGGTGGTGGTCAACGCCGCCGGAGCCTGGGCGGACCGGCTGGACCCGGGCATCCGTCTGCGCCCGTCCCGGGGCAGCCACCTGGTGCTGCCGGCCGCCGCACTGGGCAACCCGGTGGCCGGCATGACCGTGCCGGTGCCCGGCGACCGGCACCGGGTCGTCTTCGCGCTGCCGGCGCGCGGCGGTCGGGTCTACGTCGGGCTGACCGACGAGCCGGTGGACGGCCCGGCCCCGGAACTGCCGCAGACCGAGCCGGCCGAGGTCGAGTTCCTGCTGGACGTGCTCAACGGCGCGGTCCGGCCCGGCATCACCGAGGCGGACGTGATCGGCACGTACGCGGGCATCCGGCCGCTGCTGGCCGGCGCGGACGGTGCCCGCACGGCGGACCTGTCCCGCCGCCACCTGGTGCGGGTCAGCGGGAACATGGTCACGATCGTCGGCGGCAAGCTGACCACGTACCGCCGGATGGCCGCCGACGCGGTCGACGCGGCCGTGCGCCACGGTGGGCTGGCCGCCGGGCCGTGCCGGACGGACCGGATGCCGCTGATCGGCGCGGGCTCGCCGAGGCGGCTCGCCACGGTGCCGGCGCCGGCCCGGCTGGTCGCCCGGTACGGCGTGGAGGCGCCGGCGGTCCTCGCCGAGGCGGGCGGCGACCCGACGCTTCTGGCCCCGATCGCGGACGGCATCGACGTCACCATGGCCGAGCTGCTCTGGGCGGTGCGGCACGAGGGCGCCCAAGACGAGGGCGACCTGCTGGACCGGCGTACCCGGATCGGGCTGGTCCCCGCGGACCGCGACCGGGCCGCACCGGCCGCCCAACGCGCGCTCGCCCTAGCCCCCTCGTGTTGATCTGCTCGCACTCGGAGACAGCCTGGCCAATGAGGAGATCGCACGGGCGCCTCCGTCCGGTTCAGGCTCCGGCTTCGAGCACGGCGAGGTCGCGCACCGCGTAACGGTGATGCTCGGCCTCTTCCTTGAGCACCACCTTGAGGCAGCGGCGCACCACGTACTCCTGGTCTGGATATGGGTCCGCCGGCTTGCGACCACACACCCGATCGAGCTCGGCCTCGGTGAGCCCGTCGACGACACGCCGCATCGTGGCCATGCGAGCGAGCCTCGGCTCGAGTATCTCGTCGAGCGTCGGGGTGGCTTCGAGGGTGAGCCCGAGCTTCGCCGCTGCGTCGGGTGGCATCCCGCCGTGCGGAAGGCCCAGCGGGTGATTCGGCGTCTCTTCCTCGAGCACGGCGTTGCCGAGCCAGAGATCGCCGGCCATCAGCAGGTGCCGTTGCGTCTCGACGAACGACCACTCGCCGTTGACCCGCTCGTGCAGCTTGGCCTCGGGCAGGAGCCGGGCGCGGTCGAGCGTCGCCTGCCATTGCGCCTCGATGGCATCCCAGGCGGCCCGGTAGTCGACGGGGGACGCGGCGTCCCGCGCCAGCACCCGCGTGGGGTGCTGCCGGTCGAGCTCGCCCTCGACGTAGGCGGTCACGTCGACGTCGTTGACCACGAGACGCTCGAAGGAGCCACCGATGTAGACGTCGCCCCCATAGCAGTCCACGATCTTCAGGCCGCTGACCTCGCAATCGCGAATCTCGAGGCCGGCAAGGTCGCACAGGTGGATGCGCGCACCACGGAACTGGTCACTCTCGGCGTACGCGGCAGGCATCGGGACAATCTCGCGCATCCGCCCCGCCCGCGTCAATGGTCGTTCGCGTCACCTGGGAGTGCCGCCGCGGTTGTTTCTTTCGGCCAGGCGCTTGGCTTGACCGGCGTGCACGTCGCTCACCCATTCCCAGCCGGGCTTGGCCGATGGGCCGATTCGCGGGTCGCTGGGAATGTGGCCGTCGCGCAAGGCGAGCACATACGCCCGGTCCCGCTCGATCCGTTTCTGCACCTCGCCGGCTTCGCCGACTGACCCGTGGCCGGGGACGACGACATCGACGCCGCCTGCCACGGCCTCGAATCGCCGGAGCGTTGCCAGGTATTCCTCGATCGGGTCGGCTGTGCCGTTCAGGTCGAGCATGGGAATCAGGACGTCGGAGAGCATGTCGCCGGCGACCAGGATCCCGGACTCTTCGATGAAGAGCGCCGCGTGGCCCGGTGCGTGTGCTTGATGCTCGATGATGTCGACGCCAGGGCCGTCCCAGGGGAACTCTGTCGTCTCGGCCGGCAGGGCGGTGATCAGGCCGTACAGGTCAAGCGGGACCTGATCGGCAATGCCCGTCTCCAGCAGGTGGTCTTTGATGTTCGCCTTCGCGTCCGGGTCGGAAAGCTCGTCCTGGACGGCTGCCGCGCAGCGGGCCGTGCCATAACGAGGGGGCGCGCCGAACTCGGCGTGCCAGAGCAGGTGATCCCAATGCGAATGCGTCGAGAAGCCGGCTACCACGGTCCGGCCCGATCGGGACAGGTCGTTGGCGAGGCAGGCCAATTCGTGGGCCTGCACGCCGGGGTCGATGAGCAACACGCCGGCGGGGCCCTGCACGATAATGGCGTTGCTCTGGATGAATTCGCTCTGGTGGACCTGCACACCATCCGCGACCTGCGTCAGCACGGGCCCACCTTAGCGATCCAGGCGCCATGATCACCCGGCTGCGCGGCATAATCGGGACGCTCGGTGGCGCTCAAGCCTGTCAGCCGTGCGGAGAGGCAAGGATGCAGGTCTCGGAACGCGCACGTGCGGTGGCCGCGGCCAGGTCGATCGCCGGAGAGCTCGGTCTGACCGCCGACGACGCGATCGTTCTTCACGACTCGAACAAGCTCACCCTGCGTCTGCTGCCGTGCGACACCCTGGCCCGGGTCGCGCCGGTGACGCACCAGGTCGCACAATTCGAGATCGAGTTGGCTCGGCGGCTCGCCGAAAGCGGGAGTCCGGTGGCCGCTCTTGACCCTCGAGTCGAGTCCCGCGTCTACGAGCGTGACGGCTTCCAGGTGACGCTGTGGACCTATTACGAGCCCGCCGCGCCCAGTGGGCCGGCCGATTTCGCGGATGCGCTCGCGCGGCTGCACGCCGGGATGCGCACGCTCGACTTCGCCGCGCCGCACTTCACGGATCGCGTCGCGGATGCGCTGCGGGTGGTGACAGATCGCGAACTCAGTCCGGCGCTCACCGACGAGGACCGTGAGTTTCTCGGCAACGCGCTGCGCGGCACGAGCCGGGCGATCGGCGACCACGGTGGCGCCGAGCAGATCCTGCACGGCGAGCCGCACCCCGGCAATCTGCTCAACACGAAGAACGGGCCGCTGTTCATCGACTTCGAGACGTGCTGCCGCGGGCCGGTCGAGTTCGACCTCGCGCATGCGCCCGAAGAAGTGAGCGACCACTATCCGGGGCTCGACCCCGGGCTGCTGCGCGAGTGCCGGATCCTCATGCTCGCGCTCATCACGACGTGGCGGTGGGATCGTGGCGACCAACTCCCGGACGGCCGCCGGCTGGGCATCGAGTGGCTCGGCCAGATCCGGGCGGCGCTTCCGGGGTGAGGGACAAGGCCCGCCGCTAGAGGCCGGCGGGCCGGCGGCGGACCATCTCGGTGATCCAGATCGGGGCGAACGGGGACGTGCAGTTCGGCGGAGTGGGGTAGTCCTTCAGGACCTGCAGGCGCTCCCCGATGTCCAACGCGCGGGCCCGGTGGTCGGGGTGCTCGATGCCGATCTGGGCCAGGCAATGGTTTTGCGCCCACTGCAGGCGGTCCGGGGCGTTCTTCATCTCCGCCTCGATGGTGTCCAGCAAAGCGGCCAGGTCGAGGCCCTGCGGCTTCTTGGCCACCCGCTCGGTGGTCAGGGCCCAGCCGGCGCTCGCCACCACCGGGTCCGGGTCGGCGGACCACTTCACGCGCAGCTCTTCGGCGTGCGGGCTCTTCTTCACGATGTAGTTCACCAGCCAGTCGTGGACCTTGGGCCGGCCGGCCTCGCGCAGCATCGTGTCCAGTTCGTCGGCGGTGAAGGCCTTGGGGCGGCAGATCAACAGGGCGACCAGCCGGGCCGCGGTGTCGCCGGTCTGCCACAGCTGGACGGCCAGGTCCTGCTGGGTCTTCAGGGACTTCGCCAGGGCGCGCAGCTTGGTGAGGTTCACGCCGTGGTCGTCGCCGTGTCTCTCGTTCACCTCGCGTGCTCTCGGGTCTTCCAAGGCGGCCAGCTCGGCCATCACCTCGGCCACCGTCGTCTCGGCCACTCTGCCTCCTGTCGCCGCTGCTCACCGAAGGACAGCTTAAGCGGGACAGCGGCGGTCGGCGCCGCTCGCCAGGGTGGCGGCTGTGGGCTCGGCTGACCAGGTGGAGCAGTGACCGGGCGCCCCCGGTCGCCGGGTGGCGACGGGCCTTCGAGCCCCGGTGGCGACGGCACTCCCACCCCTCGGCGGCCCGATGGGTCGTCGGCGCCGCAGGTGCGTCCGGCGGAGAACATCTCGCGGGCGCAGTGGGAATGAGCGCCGACGAATCGGACTGGACCGGCGCCGTCAGTGAGCGCCTGCGCTGCTGTGTCTGCGGTGACGCGACCGATGGCGCGGAGGACTATGTGCTGCTGCAGCTCACCGCCGCGCAGAGCGGCGCGGTGCAATGGCTGGGCGCCCACGCGGCGCACCTCAACCGCGCGCTGGCGCCCGGATTTCAGGTCGAGGTCCACCTCATGTGACGTGCCGCGAGGAGGTGGTCGAGCCGGGCCCGCAGGCGGGCTCGCCCCTCGTCCGAACCCAGGTGGAGATGCTGCGGCCAGGCCAGGAGCAGCAGTTTCAGCTCGGCCGCGTCGGCGGCTCGGTGCAGGACCTCGTCGTCGGGGATGCCTCGGGCCGCGGCATAGGCAGCCAGCATGGCCTCGCGCGGCGGTGTCGCGCCGGCGAACTCGGCGCGCTGCCACAGCAGTGCCAGGTCCTCCGGGCCGCGACCGTGGCCGGCCTCCTGCCAATCGATCCAGACGATGTGGCCGGCCGGGTCGAGCAGCAGGTTGCCCAGATGCCAGTCGCCGTGCACCAGACAGGGCGGCAGCCGGGTGAGCTCGGCGTGGAGAAGGTCCAGGCTCGGCCGGCCCTCGGCAGGCGGAGCCGGGTGCCCGGGGTGCTCCGGCTTGGCGGCGGGCCAATCCGTCAGGGGCGCGGCGTGCAGGTGGCCCAGCTGGGTGGCGAGAAGCTCCCAGCGGCCGGCCGGGGCCGGCGCTCCGGCAGCGGTGAGGAGCAGGCCGACGCCGTCGTGATGCTCGGCGCCGGCCACGAAGCCCGGCACCGCGACCGGCACGCGTGGCGCCAGGTCGCGATAGAAGCTGAGCTCGCGGCGGGCCCGCTCGGTGGGGCCCTCGACCTTCAGGATGAAGCCGTCGTTCACCGCGAAGACCACCGCGCCGGACGCGCCCGCGGTCAGCGGACGCGCCTCGACCAGCTCGCCACGGCCCAGTCGGGACCACCAGCGTTTCGCGTCGTCGCGCACGCCCGCCAACCTAGATGAGGGCTATGACATTTTCGCCGGGCGCAGCTCGGGCGCGCGCAGGCCCCCATCGAGGCGGCCGGCCAGTCGGTGCAAAGCCGCCGCGGTGAGCAGCCGGAGCCGGCCGGGCGGGGCGTCGGGCACGACCGGGGCGTTCGGCAGTGCGGAGTGGCTGATGCGGGTGTCCGCGTTCTTGATCAAGGGAACCAGAGCGATTTCCTGCATCTCATGACCTCCCGTTCGTGTGATGCGAGCTAAGCTCCTTTCACTAGAACCATACCGCAGATGATGCGAGTCAAACACACTTTGGTGGAATCAAGATGGCCGAATTTCTCGAGATCTACGGTGGCGCCGCCTGTCTGGACTTCGCCAACACACTCGACGCGCGTGGCACCGACAGTCCTCGGGACTCGCTGCACACCTACGCCGACCTGGTCGGCTGGGGCGTGCACGCGGGCTTTCTCGAGCCGGCCACGGCCACGCGTCTACGGCGCCTCGCTCCCGGCACGACCATGGCGACGGCGATCGACCTGCGCGAAGCGATCTTCCAGGTCTTCCGCGCGATCGGGCGCGGCGACGACGCCCCGGCCGCCGCCCTCGAGGTGGTGCAGCAGCGCTACGCCGACGCGATGGCCGTCGCCACGCTGGTCCCGCACGAAGGCTGGCGGTTCCGGGACGACTCCCCGGATCGCGTCTGGTGGCCGCTGGCCGTCTCGGCGGTGTGGCTGCTGACCGAGGGGCCGCTCGACCGCGTCAAGGTCTGCGCCGCCCCGGCGGGCTGCATCGCGGTGTTCATCGACGTCAGCAAGAACCGCAGCCGCCGCTGGTGCACGACGGACGGCTGCGGCATGGACGCCAAGGTGCGGCAGCAGGCCGAGCGACGCAAGGCCGCCAGGAAGACCTGAGACCTATCGCGACGGTGTGGGACTCACCGCCGGCGCCAAGGCCTCGCAGGCCTCGATCGCCGCGGGATCCGCGCCGGCCAGGTCCGGACCCGGGGTCACGCCGTGATCCTGCAGACAATTCCGGTACGCGGCACTCATGCCGCCGCCGCGCCCGTCACGATTGCCCGGCCCGCCGCTCGGCCGCAGCGACCCGCACGCGGTCTGGGCCTTCTCCCACGTGGCGTCGTCCACGCCCTCGGGCTTCCCGAAACCACCACCCCCGGGCCGGGCGCCGCCGGACGGCCGTGGCATCCCGGAAGCGGGCGGCATTCCGGAAGCACGCGGCATCCCGGACGGCCGGCCCGACGGCGTCGTGATGGTGACGCCGTTCTGCCGCATGCATTCGGTGTAGGTGCTCGCGGCGGTCGTGGAGCCGTCCGACCCGCCACCGCCGCATCCGGCGGCCGCGAGCACCGTCAGCGCACACGCGGCGAGCACACCGGCGGTCCGGCGGGTGGACGGAGTTCGGGTGAACGGCACGACTTCTCCTCACATCGGCGGGCGGGGGAGCACAGCCAACCGGACGCCGCTCGGAGTCCGCTCGGAGTGTTCCGAGCCAACTCCGAGGTGGAGCCGAGCCCGCGGCGAGGACCGGTGACGAGACTGCGCCACATGGGTATCGGCGGGGCACACCGGCGGCGCTGGCTGTGGCCGGTCGGCGCGCTGGCCGCGCTCGCGGTCGTCGGCCTGGCCGTGGTCCGCACGGTGACCGCGGGCGCGGGCGCGGGCGAGACGCCGGCGCCGCCCGCCACCGTTGCGGTCGATCGCGGCGCGGTGACCAGCGAGGTGGCCACCACCGGCACGGTCGAGCCGGCCCAGACCCGGAGCCTGTCGTTCGCGGTGCCCGGCACGGTCGAGAGTGTGCGGGTGCGCGCCGGGGTGCTGGTCACGCCGGGCCAGGAGCTCGCGACGATCGACGACACCGACGCGACCGAGGCGGTCGACGCCGCCCAGGAGGATCTCGCCGACGCCCGGGACGCTCTGACCCGCGCCCGGGAAGATTCCGCGCGTTGCGCCGCCCCGCCGCCGTCACAAGGGCTGAGCCCGAGCCCCGGCCCCAGCGCCGGCAACGAGTGCGGCGCCGGCGGTGGATCGGGTGGCGATGCCGTGCTCTCCGCGGAACAGCGGGTCAACCGGGCCGAGGTCGCGCTCGCCGACGCCGAGGACGACCTCGACGGCACCACCCTCACCGCCCCGATCGCCGGCCGCATCCTCACCGTCGCCGGCAAGGTGGGCGCGCAGTCCGGCAGCGGCGCGTTCGTCACCCTCGCCGAGGTGGCCGGCATGCAGATCAGCGCCGCGTTCCCCGAGGCCGACGCGGACCGCCTGGCCGTGCGGCAGCCCGCCGTCGTCACCCTCGCGGATCGGGCGGGCGAGACCTTCGACGCCACCGTTGTGCAGGTCGACCCGGTCGGCGCCAGTGACGGCACGATGGTCCGCTTCGGCGTGCTGCTCTCCTTCGACGAACCGCCGGAGGACCTGCTGATCGGTCAGAGCGCCGCGGTGCGGGTGACCACCGGCTCGGCCGACGACGTGCTGCGCCTGCCGAGCGCCGCCGTGCACGACGTCTCCGGCGGCGCCGCCACCGTCCGCCGGGACGGCGCCGAAGTCGCGGTGACGATCGGGTTGCGCGGCGACCAGTACACCGAGATCAGGTCGGGGCTGGCCGAGGGCGCCACCGTCGTCCGGTCCTGGTGACCTCAGCCGGTTCTTACGGTATTCATGGCAGATTCCTAGGAACCGTTGATACTCCTTCGCGGTGCACACAGAAAATCGAGGTTCGGTCGCGCTCGGCGAGCCATCCGTGGCGGGTCGGGCACGCGTCCTGGTCGTCGACGCCGAGCCCGCCGTGTCCGCGCTTCTGTCCGCCGCGTTGCGCCTGGTCGCGTTCGACGTGCGGGTGGCCGGTTCCGGGCGGGCCGCGCTCGCCGCGGTCGAGGAGTACGAGCCCGATCTGGTCATCCTCGAGGTGACGCTGCCCGACCTGGACGGCTTCGACGTGGCGCGCCGGGTGCGGCGGTCCGGCCGGACCACGCCGGTGCTGATCCTGACCGCCCGGGACACCGTGGAGGATCGGGTGGCCGGGCTCACCGCCGGCGCCGACGACTATGTGACGAAGCCGTTCGACCTGGAAGAGGTGGTGCTGCGGATCCGCGCGATCCTGCGGCGCAGCCGGCCCGGGCCGGTCGAGCCGGCGCCGCTGGGCGTGTTGCGCTACGCCGACCTCGAGCTCGACGAGGACGCCCACGAGGTGCGTCGCGCCGGTCGTCTGGTGGAGTTGTCGCCGACCGAGTTCAACCTGCTCAAGTACCTGCTGATCAACGCCGGCCGGGTGGTCAGCAAGGCGCAGATCCTGGATCGCGTGTGGAACTACGACTTCGGCGGCGACGGGCGCATCGTGGAGTCCTATGTGTACTACCTGCGCCGGAAGATCGACACGATCGGGTTGCCGCTGATCCACACCGTGCGCGGGGTCGGTTATGCGCTGCGGTTGCCGCGGGCCGGCTCGTGAGGTTCTTCAGGTGGCTCCGAGGTAATCCCGAAGATCTCTCGAGGGGGCGTGACCAGAGTGTCCGTCATGCCTAGGCTCCGCCCCGTGGTCGTGGTCAACGCCGCGCTCGTGCTGCTGCTCGCCGGTGGTGGCTTCTGGGCATACCAGACCATCGCCGGCCCGGACACCGCCTCCGCGGCGGGTGCTTCGGTGCGCTCCGTACCGGTCCAGCAGGGTGCCGTGACCGCCTCGGTCTCCGCCGCCGGCTCGGTGCAGAGCGCGGGCGCGGCGAGCGCCGAGTTTGTCACCGCCGGCACGGTGACCAGCATTTCGGTACGCGTCGGCGACAGGGTCAAGAAGGGCCGGACGCTCGCGAAGGTCGACCCGGCGCCGGCCCGGCGCACGCTCGCGGCGGCCGAGGCGGACCTGGACGCCGCGCAGGACTCGCTGGCCCGGGCCGAGGACGCCGGCTCGGACACGTCCACCGCCGAGAACGAGGTGACCCGGGCCCGGCTCGCGGTCGACGAAGCCCAGGCCGGCGTGGACGGCACAGTGCTCAAGGCGCCGATGACCGGCACGGTCGTGGCGATCAACGGAACGTTGGGCGGCTCTTCGTCGTCGGCCGGCTCTTCTTCGTCGGGCGGAGCCGAGCAGGAGGACGGCGGTGACAGTGGATTCATCGAGCTGGCCGATCTGACCAAACTCCAGGTGGTGGCGGACTTCGCCGAGGCGGACGCGACCAAGCTGGAGGAGAAGCAGGAGGCCACGGTCACCTGGAACGCGCTGAGCGGCACCCGGCAGACCGCCCACGTCGTCGCGGTCGATCCGCAGGCGACCACCGAGAACGACGTGGTCACCTATGGCGTCACGCTCAGCCTCGACAGGGTGCCGGCCGGCGCCAAGCCGGGCCAGACCGTCTCCGTCGCGGTCACCACCGGCACGGTCGAGGACGCCGTGTTCGTCAGTTCGGCGGCACTGACCACTGTGGGCAATCGGCACACGGTCACCGTGTTGAGCAACGGCGCGCAGGAGACCCGTACCGTGGAAATCGGTTTGGAGGGCGACCAGACCACCCAGATCACGGAAGGGCTCACCGCAGGGGAGCAGGTCGTCGTCAAGACGACGAGCACGTCGACGACCGGCACGGGCCCACCCGGCGGCGGTTTCGGCGGGCTGACCGGCGGCGCCGGACCACCGGGCGGCGGCCAGGAGCGAGGCCCTCGGTGAGCGCGCCGGTGCTCGATGTCCGCGACGTCACCAAGGTCTACGGCGACGGCGAGGCGACCGTGCACGCGCTGCGCGGCGTCTCGCTGACCGTGCAGCGCGGCGACTACGTGGCGATCATGGGATCGTCGGGTTCCGGCAAGTCCACCCTGATGAACATCCTCGGCGCGCTCGACGTGCCGACCACGGGCAGCTATCTGCTCGGTGGCGTCGACGTCAGCGGACTGGCCGACCGCCAGCTCGCGCTCGCCCGGAACAGGCTGATCGGCTTCATCTTCCAGGCCTTCAACCTGATCCCGCGCACCACCGCACTGGCCAATGTGGAGCTGCCGCTGGCCTACGCGGGGGTCAAGGCCCGGGTCCGTCGGGAGCGCGCGATGGCCGCGCTCGAGGTGGTCGGCCTGGCCGATCGCGCCCGGCACGAGCCCAACCAGCTCTCCGGTGGGCAGCAGCAACGCGTGGCGGTGGCCCGCGCGCTGGTCACCGAGCCGGCCCTGCTGCTGGCCGACGAGCCCACCGGAAACCTGGACAGCCGCTCGACCGACGACATGCTGACGGTCTTCGACCAGCTCAGCGCGGCGGGCCGGACCATCGTGGTGATCACCCACGAAACCGAGGTGGGCGCCCGCACCGGACGATTGATCCGGTTGATGGACGGCCGGATCGTGTCGGACACATGAGCTTCGCCGAGGTCGTGCGCTTCGCCCTGCGCGGGCTGGCCGCCAACAAGTTGCGCTCGTCGCTGACCATGCTCGGCATCCTGATCGGGGTCGCCGCGGTGATCCTGCTCGTCGCGGTCGGCAACGGCTCGGCCAAGGCGGTCAGCGACCGCATCGAGGCCCTGGGCACCAACACCGTCACCGTGCTGAGCACCGGCCGTGGCGGATCCACCGGCACCGCGCTCACCGTCCCGATCGCCGCCGCGCTGGTCGATCCGGTGCTCGCGCCGGACGTCGCGTCGGTCTCGCCGGTGGTCAGCGCGACGGCGACGCTCACCTTCGAAGGCTCGGACCACGAGGTGAGCAGCTTCGTCGGCACCACGCCGAGCTGGTTCGGCGCCTCGAACACGCCGGTCGGCACGGGCGCCGCGTTCACCGCCGACGACGAGGCGCAGGCCCGCCGGGTCGTGGTGATCGGGCGGACCGTCGCCGAGGAGCTGTTTCCCGGCGTCGACCCGATCGACCGGCAGGTCACCGTCGGCGGCACCCTCTTCACCGTGATCGGCGTGCTGGCCGAGAAGCCCTCCACCGGCTTCCAGGACAGCAACGACACCGCGATCGCCCCACTCTCCGCGGTGCGCCAGACCCTCACCGGTTACGGCGCCCTGAACTCGATCCTGGTGGAATCCCGCAGCCCCGGCCGCGTCACCGACGTCCAGTCCGAGGTGGCGACAGTCCTCGATCAACACCTCGATCCGGGTACGGACGGCAGCACGCCCTATCGCATTCAGAACGCCTCTCAACTGCTCGCCACCCAGTCCGAGACCGCGGACACGTTCACCACTCTGCTCGGCGCGGTGGCCGCGATCAGCCTGCTCGTCGGCGGCATCGGGATCACGAACATCATGCTGGTCACGGTCACCGAGCGGACCCGCGAGATCGGCATCCGCAAGGCCCTGGGCGCGCCGCGGCGGGTGATCCTGACCCAGTTCCTGATCGAGGCGGTGCTGCTCAGCGTCATCGGTGGGGCCCTGGGGGTGGCGGCCGCGCTGATCGGCAGCAGCTTCGAGATCGTCGGTGTGCGGCCGATCATCGTGCCCAGCTCGATCGGGCTGGCGCTGGGCGTCTCGATCGCCATCGGACTGTTCTTCGGCGGGTTGCCGGCCGGCCGAGCCGCCCGGCTGCGCCCGATCGACGCGTTGCGCTACGAGTGAGGACCACGATGAACGACGATTTCGCCACCGAACTCGCGAGGGCCGCCCCACGTCGCTGGTGGAACCGCGGCACTCTCGTGCTCGTCGGGATCGCGCTGGCCCTCGGCGGCTTTCTCGGTGGTCTGCAGGTCTCGCCCACACCGGTCGCCGCCACTCGTCCTTCGGCCGGTCCGCGCGAGGATTTCCGGCAGCCCTCCGCGGCCCCGGCCGCGGGTCCCACCACCGGCAAGGTCAAGCTCGTGGACGGGACCACGATCTACGTGGAGACCGCGGACGGCACCGTGGTGACCGTCCGGACCGGAGGCGACACCAAGGTCAGCGCGGCCGCCCCCGCCAAGCTCTCGGACCTCGCCGCCGGGGACACGGTCAGCGTGCAGGGCGCCGCCGACGCCGAGGGCACGGTCACGGCGAGCGCTGTCACGAAGGAACCGCGCTAGCCGGCCGCTGGGCGTTGGTGATCCAGCGCAGCGCCCACTCCGCGGGGCCGTGCCGGTGGCGGGCCAGCCACCAGCGGCTCAGCACCGCCTGCCCGGCGAAGATCGCCACGGCGATCAGCAGCATGGCGAGCGGCGACACCCGGCCGACCAGGCCGAACCCGACGCCCGTGAAGATCAGCAGCGTGGCGATCGACTGGCCGAGATAGTTCGACAGCGCCATCCGGCCGGCCGGGGCCAGGGCGTCGCCGACCGCTCGGGTGCGGTGTGCCGCGCGCAGCAGCGTCGCGGCGTACGCGGCCGCCAGGAACGGCGCGGTCAGTGCGCTGACCAGCACCGCCGAGGTGACGCCGTTGCCACCGGCCGAGGCGTAGTAGGCGCCGCCGGCCAGTCCGACCGGGAAGCCGGCCAGCTGGATCCGGCGCAGCGCGGGCTCGTCGCCGGTCAGGCCGGCCAGCAGCTCGCGCCGCCCGGCGACCAGGCCGAGCAGGAACATCGCCAGGCAGGTCGGGCCCTGCATGGTCAGCTGGGAGAGGCCGTAGAGCGGGAGCGCCGCGAGGTGCTCGCCGATCACCGGACCGAAGCCGGACGCCAGGTTCTCGGTGGTCTCGCGGCCGCCTGCCAGCGCGGCGGCCGGGTCCAGGAACGCCGAGGTGTCGACGAACAGGATGGCCGGGATCAGGGTCAGCAGCAGGTAGGCGTACATCGCCGCGGCGACGATCAGGGCGGTGCGGTCGCGGACCCCGCGCATGGCCAGCAGGACCAGGCCGAGCAGCGCGTAGACGGTCAGGATGTCGCCGGTGATCAGGAAGATCATGTTCACCGCGCCGAGCCCGAACAGGCCGGCCAGGCGGCGCAGCATGCGTGGCTTGAAGGCGGCGCCGGCCCGCTCGGCCGCGCGCATCTGGAGGGTGCAGCTGTATCCGAACAGGAACGAGAAGAGCAGGTAGAACTTCATGTCGAAGAGGGCCGAGCCGAGCCATCGCACGGCGTGGTCGAGCGCGGCGGAATAGGCCGGATCCTCCGCCACGTGGATCGGATAGCCGGACGCCGCGAACGTGATGTTGACGACCAGGATGCCGAGCAGGGCGAACCCGCGAAGCACGTCGACGTCCTGAATGCGCTCTCGTGTGGTCACCCCATCAGCCCACTCTTCTTGCGCCCTCGGTGCAGGAGCGGTGGATCCCCCTCGCGTGGTGGTGCTGGCCCGACCATCCGCCGCCGGACGGGGCAGCGGACGCGAAGTCGCCTCGCATAGGATCGGCGGGCGTCCATCTGATCACGGGGGTTTTCTGGTGCGTATACACGCCCATGCATGGGCAAGTGCGATAGTCGTCGCCGGCCTGGCAGCCGGTTTTCTCAGCAGCAGCGCGGCATCGGCGGTGGCCGGCGGCGAGCCGGTCGCGGACGGCGCGCTCCCGTTCGTCGCCAAGGTCAGCTTCGGCGACGGGCAGTCGTGCACCGGCGCCCTGGTCGGCGCCCGCTGGGTGATCACCCACAAGGACTGTTTCGCCACCGGCTCCGGGCCGGTCACCGCGGGCGCGCCGGCCGTGCCCACCACGGTGCTGCTCGGCCGCGCCGACCTGACCAAGGTCACCGGGCATCGCCTGCTGGTGCAGTCGGTGGTCCCGCACCCGGAGCGCGACATCGCGCTGGCCGAGCTCTCCGCGCCGGTCAAGAACATCACGCCGGTCCGGCTGGGCGGCCCGGCCCCGGTGGTGGGGGAGTCGCTCCGGATCGCCGGGTACGGCCGCACCGCCACCGAGTGGGTGCCCGACCGCATGCACGCCGCCACGTTCACAGTGGAGTCCGCGGCGGAGACGTCGTTCGCGGTGACGGGCGGCACCCTCTGCAAGGGCGACGCGGGTGCTCCGGCGTTCCGCGAGACGCCGGCCGGCGCGGAGCTGGTCGGCATCGGCGGCACCTCCGAGCAGAAGGGCTGCCTGGGCCGGCCGGAGGGCGCCGAGGGCGGCGTCGCCACCCGCACCGACGACCTGGCGAGCTGGGTCGACTCCACCATCGCGGTGCAGCCGAGCAGCCTGCGTGAGCCGGTCACCGGCGAGTTCAACCGGGACGGCAAGCAGGACCTGATCGCCGCCGACGCGGCCGGCATCCAGTGGCTCTACCCGGGCACGGACACGCCCGGCCGGTGGGGCGACCGGGTGCGGATCGGCAGCAACTGGGCCGGTTACCGCGACTGGGCGATCGGCAAGGTCAACCGCGACGAGTACGACGACCTGATCACCATCGAGTCGGCCACCGGCAAGCTGTGGCTCTACCCGGGCACTGCCGCGGGCGGCGCGTTCGGCGTCCGCTCCGAATACGGCTCCGGCTGGACCCCGTTCCGCGACGTGACGATCGGCAAGGTCAACCGCGACGCGTGGGACGACCTGCTCGTGGTCCGCGACACGGACAGCAAGCTGTTCCTCTACAAGGGCAACGCGGGCGGCATCCGCTTCGACGCCGGCGTCGAATATGGCTCCGGCTGGCAGTGCTGCCAGCAGCTCACCATCGGCAAGTTCAACCAGGACGACTACGACGACCTGGTCACCGTCGACCGGGGCAACGGCCGCCTGCGGATCTATGCGGGCACCGCGGCCGGCACCCAGTTCGCCGCCGGGGTCGACTCCGGCGCCGGCACCGGCTGGACGACCAGCTCGTTCATCACCCGCGCCCGGGTCGACGGCACCGGGATGGACGGCCTGCTCGCGATCGACGCCACCACCGGCCAGTCATGGGTGCACCCGCGCACCGGCGACGGCGGCTGGGGCGCCCGCTTCGCGCCGGTCGGCAAGGTATGGGCCCCGCAGCCCTATGAGCTGAGCAAGATCGCCATCGGTGAGCTGAACCGGGACGCGTACCCGGACCTGCTCGGGGCGGACAGCGCCGGCGTGCTCTGGATGCACCCCGGCACGGCCGCGCGCACCTTCGGGCCGCGCGTGCAGATCGGCAACGGCGGCTGGAACGGTCAGCGCGAGCTGGTCATCGCCCGCGCCAACCGCGATGCATACGACGACCTGATCACGATCGACACGGGCAGCGCCGCGCAGCAGTGGCTCTACCCGGGCACCGCCGCGGGTGGCCCGTTCGGCACCCGCGTGCAGATCGGCGGCGGCTGGACCCAGCTGCGCGACGTGGCGATCGGCCGGGTCGACCGGGACGGCTACGACGACCTGCTGACCGTCGCGAACAACGACAACCGGCTGCTTCTCTACAAGGGCACCGCGGCGGGCGGCAACTTCGCCGCCGGGGTCGGCTTCGGCGCCGGCTGGCAGTGCTGCTCGCAGGTCACGCTGGGCCGGTTCGACCAGGACGAGTGGGACGACCTGCTCACCGTCGACAACGCCACCGGCAAGCTGCGGCTCTATGGCAGCAACGCCGGCGGCGAGCAGTTCAACCCGGCGGTCGACCCGGGCGCCGGCGCGGTCTGGGCCGGCCGCACGGAGCTGGTCGCGATCCAGTTCGCCCCCGGCGAAAACGACGCCCTGCTGGCCAAGGACCCCTCCGGAGCGATGGTGCTGAGCACCTCGACCCCAAAGGGCAATGTGGACTGGGCCGACCCGATCCGCTTCGGTCCCCGCGACTGACGCGTCCGTGTTCCGACTACCAACCGCGGTCCATCGATGACCGCGGTTGGTAGTCTGCGGTGCCCACGCGACCTGCAAAACGGGATCGAGGATGACCGGGCGCCCGAGGACACCAGGCGGCGGCGACGATGGAGGCGGCGGTCCGCCTCCGGGCCGGCGTCGGCCGGACGGCGGCTCGACCCCGGGCCGCGCGGGCAACATCGCCCAGGCCCACGAGTCGACGGCCGCGGCCGCGCAGGCCGGTCGGCCGAGTTCCGGCGCAGGGCACTCCGGCGATGGCAGCACCCAGCCGGCGGCGACCCCGAGTCCGCAGGACGCCGCAGTCGCCGAGCTGATGCGCCGGTATGACCAACTCGGCGACGAGCCCTTTGAGTTCGACATCGCGGCCAACGACGGCGCGCACGCCGGAGACGGCGCGCACACCGGGGAGCGCCACGGGCCTGATGTGCCACTTCAGCGAGATCCGAGCGGCAGAACGATCGAAGGCCGAATCTATGGCGATCCGCCGTGGGCCCGTGAGGAGAACTGGTCCTACCGGTGGACCGACCACTCGACCATGAATCGCACGATCAACGACTACGTGCGCCAGAACTGGGAGACGATTCGCAGCAACCTGGCGGTTGACGGCAGACACGAGGACGCTTTCAATGCCGGACATCGCATCGGCGAGGGCTATTACAACACCGGCATGTATGGCGCCGGACCTCGCGACGCGCGATACACCGTAACCGGCCTTGTGAAGATCCTCATCCGGACTGTGCCGGGCTCGGATCCGCCACAGCCGTTTGTGGTGACCGCCTTTCCGTCCGGGATATTGTAGGCGCCGTGGACATGTCGAGCCTTCCCGAACCTCTCCGCGCGCACATTGCGGCAGTGGACGCGAGGCCTCCGCTGGAGACCGTCAGACTCTTCGTCGGCGTCTCTGTCGCCGACGCCGAGGACTTCGAGGAGCTTCGTGCCTCATTGAGGCAGACGGCTCAGGTCTCCACGCGATCCCTGCATCGAAACGTGGCCGCCATCGAGTCTCTGCTGGCCGAGCCGCAGCCGCCGGACACACTGGCGCGTCTGGTGGGCTGGGACGGCAACTGGGTGCTGGCCGATCCGTCGGATGCCGGGGCGGCTCAGTTCCTGCGGGAGTTGGCCGACCTGATCCGTGGTGTCCTGGCCGAGTTTGAATAAGGCGTTGTGGATCAGTCGGAGCTTCGCGAGATGTTCCGCGCGCGCATGGCCGAGCGCGTCGCCATGCCGCCCATTGAGGCCGTCCAGAAGTTCCTGAGCAGCCATGTCGCCGACATGGACGGCTTCGACGAGATCCGCCAGGACATCCGGAACGTAGCTTTGACCACCACCTGGGGGCTCCGTCTCGATCTGGCGGCGCTCGACACCGTGCTGGCCGAGCCGCAAACCCCCGGGACCTTCCGCTACCTGATCGAGATCGACGCGAACTGGGGATTGGACGACGCGTCCGATGCCGCGGCGGAACAGCTGCTGCGCAAGCTGACCGAGATGTTGCGCGACGTGCTCGCCGAGTTCGACTAGCCGTTCCCGCAGGCCGGCGTGCCCGTCCCGGGGTCGTCCCGCTTTCCCGGCCGGGGCACCGCGCGACATCGACCGGGCCCTATCATCGCGGGATGCGGCGACGGACCATCCTGGCGGCGACTGCCGTGGGCGCGGGCCTCGCGGGCTGCTCGACGCCCGACGAGACACCGTCGCCTCCGCCGACGACGACAGCGTCAACTCATCAGCCGGGCGTGGTCACGCCGCCGCCGGGATTCGTGCACCTGTTCGCGCTCACCGTGTCCGGGTCCCAGCTGGGCCCCCAGCTCGACCGGCTGGCCGACCGGATCGCCCGGGTGCACGTGTCCGGCTCGGCGACCGTCACGGTCGCGGTCGGTGGTTCGCTCTTCGACGATCGCTTCGGCCTTTCCGCCGCGCGCCCCGAGCACCTCACCGAGATGCCGTCCTTCCCGAGCGACGTGCTCGACCCCGCGCACAGTCACGGTGACCTGCTCCTGCAGGTCTGCGCCGACAAGCCCGAGCTCGCCGCCGCCACCGCGCAGGACGTGGTGGCCGCCGCCGCGCCCGGCCTCACGACCCGCTGGGCGCGAGCGGGCTACCGAGCGGAAAACGCCACCACCACCGCGGGCCTGCCCACCACCCGCAACCTCTTCGGCTTCCGCGAGGGCGCCGGCAACCCCGACCCGCGCGACGCCGGCCTGATGGATCGGCTGGTCTGGGCCGGCGACGGCGAGCCGTCGTGGGCGGCCGGCGGCACCTATCAGGTGGTGCGCCTGATCCGCTTCGCCACCGAGCTGTGGGACCGCGACCCGGTGCCGCATCAGGAGGCGGTGCTCGGCCGGCGCCGCGACGACGGCACCCCGCTCGCCGGCGGCGCCGAGGACACCGAGTTCACCTATGCCGACGACCCCGACGGGCGGATCACCCCGCTGGACTCGCACATCCGGCGGGCCAACCCGCGCACCCCGGAGGGCGAGCGCCATCGCATTCTGCGGCGCAGTTTCTCGTACCGGGAAGGGGTTGATCAGGGGTTGATCTTCATCTGTTTCCAGCGGGACGTGCAGGCCGGTTTCGCGACCGTCCAGCACCGACTGACCGGCGAGGCGCTGCAGCGTTACGTGCTGCCGTTCGGCGGCGGCTACTACTTCGTGCCGCCGTCGATCGACAGTCTGCGTGCGCTGACGACTAGCTGATCAGGCGGCGTGCCGCGCGCAGCCGGTCGGTCGCGTCGGCGCCCGACCGGGCCACCGCCAGCAGATGCTCGGGCACCTGGTCACCGCGCGCCCGGGCCGCGCTGATCGCGGCCGCCACCTCGGTCGAGATGCGGCTCAGGTGGTCCTCGACGGCGCTGAGCTCGAGCAGCGGACGACCCGGACTGCGCCGGGTGCGCCGCGCGGCCCGCGCTCGCAGCCAGGCCGGCCGCACCTCGCCGGAGTCGACGCCGGCCTGCGCGCAGAGCGCCGCCACCACGTTCCACGGCGGCACCGCGCGGCCGGACAGATAACGCGACAGGGCGGAATCGCTGGCGAACGTGACGCCCTGCAGCTCGCGCAGCGTCTTGCCGGACCGGGCGCGCAGCGAACGCAATCGCCCTGCTAGATCATCGGAAATCTCTGGCAGCGGATCAGTGATCATCTCTGTTCTCCCCGTGAGTGATGCATCGTCCCGAGTCTATTGTCGACTCTCCCTTCTGTCCCGCCCCTGTCCCGATGTGAGACGTGGATATCGAAATCCATCGGTCTCCGCCCATAAGGTGACCGCGGCGCTGATGGTCGGGGAGGTCGTCATGATCGGTCGTCGTCTGGTCACACTCTTGTCGGTCGGGTTGCTGCTCACCGGGCAGATCACCTGTTCCGCGACGGCGGCATCCGCCGCCCCGTCCGGCCCGCTCGCGCGGGCCGCGAAGGAGGGCCCGCAGCCCAGTGCGGCGGCCGCCGTTCCGGCGGACTACGGCTATGACGGCGCGGGCCAGCTCCGCGGCGTCAGCACCTCGGCCGACGGCGCGGGCGCGCGCTATTCCTATGACGACGCCGGCAACCCGACCTCGGTCGACCGCACCGCCGCGGGAGCGCTGACCGTCTCGGCGATCGCGCCCAGCCGGGCCCCGATCGGCGCGAGCGTGACGATCAGCGGCACCGGCTTCGCGGCGTCCACCGGTGGCAACACCGTCAAGTTCAACGGCACCACCGCGACCGTCACGGCGGCCAGTGCCGCCAAGATCGTCGCCACCGTGCCGTCCGGCGTGACCAGCGGCGCGATCACCGTGACCACCGGCGCCGAGACGGCCACCAGCACGCAGCCGTTCACCGTCACCGCGGCGACGCCCGCGCCGGCAATCTCGGCGTTCAGCCCGGGCACCGGCGCCGCGGGCACCGTCGTGACGATCGGCGGCACCGGCTTCGCGCCCACCCCGGCGGAGAACAACGTCTCCTTCGGCCGCACCCGCGCCCGGGTCACCGCCGCCACCGCCACCGCGCTGACCGTGGTGGTGCCCGGCGCCGCGGTCTCCGGCAAGATCAGCGTCGCCACCCCGGGCGGACTGGCCACCAGCGCGAGCGACTTCGTCGCCGTCACCACCCCGTTCGGCGCCGGCGACATCGGCTTCACCGGGCCGCTCACGATCGACGGCACCGCCACCACAGTCAACTTCGCCACCGCGGGCAAGGTCGCCGTGCTGCGGTTCAACGGCACCAAGGGCCAGCGGCTGAGCCTCGGCCTCACCGGTTCCACGGTCGGCGACGTGGCGATCTACGGCTTCACGCCCTATGGCGGCTCGATCGGGCGCGACGAGTTCGACACGCCCTGGCTGCAGTCCGACTCCCTGGGCGGCTGGTCGATCACGCCGCTGCCGACCACCGGCACCTATCAGGTGGTGCTCAAGCCCACCTCGGCCACCGCGACCGGCTCGCTCACCGCGACGCTGTCCACCAACGCGCTCGGCTCGCTCGCCCTGGACGGCGCGGCCTCCACGATCAACTTCGCCCGGGCCGGCCAGCAGGCCGAGATGACCATCGACGCCGGCGCCAACCAGCGCATCGGGCTGGGCGTGTCCAGCGTCGCCATCTCCTCCGCCGCGCTGACGGTCGAGGTCCGCGACCCCCACGGCGTGCCGGTGGTGTTCCCCCGCGCGGGCAGTTACGGCTACTGGCGCTACGAACTCGACCTGCCCGACTTCGACGTCGACTTCACCACCAGCGTCGCCGGGAAATACACGATCCTGTTCCGCAGCCAAAACCTGGCGACCGGCTCGCTGGCGGTCACCGCCTCGACCCCGAGCGCGGCCGGCACGGTGGCGATCGGCACGCCGCGGTCGGTGAGCGTGACCCGGCCCGGGCAGGACACGAGGCTGACCTTCGCGGGGACCGCCGGGCAGAGCCTGGGTCTCGAGTTCACCGACTACCCGATGCCCTATTACCCGCGCATCGAGCTCACCGCGCCGGACGGCAGCACGCTGGTCACGACGGGCGTGCAGAGCAGCTGGACCGATCTGCCGGTGCTGCCGGCGACCGGCACCTACACGCTGACGATCAGCACAAACTCGAGCACCGGCACCTACACGCTGGGGCTCTGGCAGCCGCAGAGCGGGGGAGCACTGAGCCTGACCGGCGCCGGCACGACCGTGTCGATGCCCGCCGGGCGGGCCGTGGCGCTGACCGTCGCGGGCACCGCGAGCAGCGAGTTCACCCTGGCGTTCAGCGGCTGGACGCTGCCCGCTAGCAGCCGCATCACGATGAGCGTGGTCAACCCGGCCGGCGTCGTGGTGACCGACTCCTATGTCTACAGCCTGGACGCCATCACGGTGCCCACGGTGACCGCGGGCACCTACCGCGTGGTGCTGCGGCCCGGCGCCAACACCGGCTCGGTGCTGGTGACCGCGTCGTCGACGATCGCGGGCGGCGCACTGACCGTCGGCACCAGCAAGACGATCACCTCGCCGCGGCTCGGCCAGCCGACCAGGATGACCTTCACCGGCGCCGTCGGTCAGCGGCTGAGCGCCGCGATCAGCAACTACGGATACGAATACGTGGTCTGGGTCGACATCAAGCGGCCGGACGGCAGTGTCGTCTACTCCGGATGGTGGAACGACGTCTGGCTGGCGATGGAGCCATTCACCGTCGCGGGCACCTACTCGATGGAGGTGCAGCCCCGGGCGGCGATCGGTGGCTCGCTGACCTTCGCGCTGGTGCAGTCGATCGACGCCGGCGCGACGACGATCGGCGGCGCGGCCAAGGTGCTCACCGCCTCCACCGCGGGTCGCTATGTCGACACCACGATGACGGTGACCGCCGGTCAGCGGCTGTCCTTCGGCTTCACCAACTGGACCTTCGCCGCCTCGACGATCTATGTGCGGCTGGTCGGCCCGACCGGCGCGGTGGCGATCAGCGAGACGATCCCGAAGGTCACCGCGCTGGACACCTACCAGCTGACCGCGGGCACCTACCGCCTCTCGGTGATGGCCACCGGCGCCGGCACCGGGTCGGTGACGGTCACCGCGTCGGCGCAGATCAGCGGCGGCTCCTGGGCGCTGAACGCCGCGAAGACCCAGACCGTGACCCGCATCGGGCAGAGCACCTGGTACACGTACTCCGGCACGGCCGGGCAGAACCTGGCGCTGGCCTTCACCTCGGTGACCAACCCCTACTTCCCGTCGGTGTGGGTGCGGCGGCCGAACGGCGCCGAGCTGGCCTGGCTCGCCGGCGCGGCCACGGTGAACATCCCGACGCTGCCCACCACGGGCACCTACGAGATCCTGATCAGCCCGAACTCGGCGACCGGCAACGCGACCGCCACGCTGCGCACCCGGGCCGCCGCGGCCGGCGAGGCGCGGGTGACGGACGCGCATCCGTCCACCGTGGTGCCACAGCTGGCCGCCAACCCGGCTCTGCCGGGCAAGACCCGCCCGGCGCACCCGCAGGCGCCAAACGCGAAGCGCTACCCGGCCGAGCAGGTCCCGCCGGCCACCACGTCGGCGCAGGCGGGCGCCGCCTGGCAGCCGAGCAAGGCCAACCTGGCCGGGCACGACTGGTCCACCGGCCGGGGCGCGCCACAGCAGCTCGCCAACCCGTTGCGCGCCGAGGCCGGGGTCACCGCACTCTCCGGCCGGGTGCGCACCATCGACGACAAGCCGCTGGCCGGCGTCACGGTCACCGTCGACGGCACCAGCATGCGCACCGACGCCAACGGGCAGTTCCTGCTCAAGGGCCTGCGGGCCGGGCACCGGGTGCTGCGCGTCGACGGCGTCACCGCCTCGTCGCCGGGCCGCGCCTTCGGCCTGCACGACATCGGCGTCGACCTGGCCGACAAGCAGACCACGGTGTTGCCCTACACGGTCTGGCTCACCCAGCTCGACACGAAGAACACGGTGAAGTTCGGCTCGCCGGCCAAGGGCGGGGTCACCATCAGCACCCCGGTGATCCCCGGCCTCGAGGTGAAGCTGCCGGACGGCGCCGTCGTCCGTGACGTCAACGGCAAGGTCGTCACCGAGCTCGGCATCACCGCGATCCCGATCGACCGGGCGCCGTTCCCGCTGCCGCGCTCGCAGGTGCCCAGCTACTTCACCGTGCAGCCGGGCAGTTCCTATGTGTTCCCGACCGGCGCCCGGGTGATCTACCCGAACTTCACCCACGCCCCGGCCGGCACGTCGATGGACTTCTGGCACTACGACCCGGCCGGCAAGGGCTGGTTCATCTACGGCAAGGGCACGGTCACCCCGGACGGCAAGCGGGTCGAGCCGAACAAGGGCACGGAGGTCTACCAGTTCACCGGCGCGATGCTGATCACGCCGGGCGAGGACCCGCCGCCGGAGGAGGAGCCGCAGACGGCGGGCGGCGGCCGCGGCGGCGACCCGGTCGACCTGGGCACCGGCCTGCTGCTGGACCAGCACACCGACCTCGTCGTGGACGACGTGATCCCGCTCGAGGTCACCCGGACCTACCAGCAGAGCGACACCGGCAAGCGGGCCTTCGGCATCGGCTCGTACTCGAACTACGGCCTGGACCTCTATTCGGAGAACCGGTTCTACGACTGCTGGCTGATCCTGCCCGGTGGCAGCCGGGTCCGCTTCCATCGCGTCAGCCCGGGCGGCGAGCCGCCGAACGGCTACATCAACTCGGTCTTCGCCGCCGACCCGTCGCCGTCCGTCTTCGGCGGAGCCACGCTGGCGTGGAACGGCGACGGCTGGGATCTGAAGACCCGCGACGGCACCACCTACGTGTTCGGTGACGAGGCGCCGCTGCAGGCGATCCGCGACAAGTTCGGCAACACGGTGACGATCAGCCGCGCGCCGTCGGAGCCGTGGACCGACGGCATCACCCGGGCCCGCGGCCCGATCACCCAGGTCACCTCGCCGAACGGCAAGTGGATCAAGTACAGCTACGACACGGGCAACCGGATCACCCGGGCCGAGGACGTGCTCGGGCGAGCGGTCTCCTACACCTACTACGGAGACGGCCGCCTGCACACGGTCACCGACGTCAACCAGGGCGTAACGACGTACACCTACGAGGGTGGGCGGCTCAAGACCATCGAGGACGCCCGCGGCACCACGTTCCTCACCAACGAGTACGACGCGAACGGCCGGGTGCGGCTGCAGACCATGCCGGGCGGGGCGACGTACCGGTTCGCCTACGCCACCGACGCGGCCAACAAGGTGACCGCGACCGAGCTCACCGATCCGAACGGCCGGATCCGGCGGGTCACCTTCAACACCGCCGGGGCGGTCACCAGCGAGACCGAGGCGCACGGCACCGGGCTGGCCCAGACCACCACCATCACCCGCGACCCGACCACCAACCTGCCGACCGCGACCGTCGACGCGCTGAACCGGCGCACCGAATACGGCTACGACGCGAACGGCAACATCCGGACCACCACCGAGCTGGCCGGCACACCGGACGCCCGCACCACCACGACGGAATACGACGGGCCGTTCGGTCAGCTCAGCCGCATCGTCGATCCGTTGCAGCACGAGACCAGGCTGGCCTACCGGCCGGACGGCGCCCTGCACACCGTCACCGACGCGATGCAGCGCACCATCACCTACGACACCAATGAGTCGGGTCAGGTCACCCGGGTCACCGACGTCAACACCAAGCAGACGAACTACGGGCTGCGGCTCGGCGACGTCGCGACGGTCACCGACCCGCTCGGCAACGTGACTCGCGCCTTCGCCGACGCGGCCGGCCGGCAGCTCGTCACCACCGACGCCGGCGGCAACGTGATCACCGCCGGCTACGACGCGGCGAGCCGGCTCACCAGGCTCACCGACGCGATCGGCCGCACGACGGAGTACGAGTACGACGCGAACGGCAACCTGCACGAGGTCACCGATCCGCGCGACCACACGACGGTCTACGACTACGACGCGAGCGACCGGCTCGAGCTGGTGACCGATCCGCTGAACCGGGAGACCGCGTTCACCTACGACGCCGGCGGCAAGGTCCGCACGGCGACCAGCGCGCGCGGCAAGCAGACCGTCTACGACTACGACGAGCTGGGCCGGGTCAAGCTGGTGCGGTTCGGGGTCTCCGGCGCCACGCAGGAGAGCCAGATCGGCTACACGTACGACGCGGGCAACCGGAACCGGACCATCGTCGACTCGGGATCCGGGACCATCACGATGACGCCGGACGCGTTCGACCGGCCGGTGAGCATCGCCGACGCGAACGGCACGGTGTCGTACACGTACGACGCGGCCGACCGGCGGCGCACGATGGCGGTGCCCGGGCAGCCGGACACGGTCTACGAATACAACGACACCAACCAGCTCACCTCGACCACGCGCGGGTCGGACGTCGCGACGATCGGCTACGACGCGGCCGGGCGGCGCCAGAGCCTGACCCTGCCGGCCGGGGTCTCCCAGACCTACGGATACGACGACGCGAACCGGTTGACCGGCCTCACCTACAAGCGGGGCGGGTCGACGATCGGCGAGCTGGCATACACGCTGGACGCCCTCGGCCGGGTCACGCACCTGGACGGCTCCTATGCCCGGGTGGCCCTGCCGGAGGCGTTCGGGTCGGTCGGCTATGACGCCGCCGATCAGCGGGCCGGCAGCACCTACGACGACGACGGCAACGTGACCGGCGACGGCACCGCGACCTACACCTGGAACGCGCGGGGCGAGCTGGCGAGCCGCACGACGGACAGCGGCACGTTCAGCTATGCGTACGACGGTCTCGGCCGGCGCGCGGCGCGGACCGCCGCGGGCGCCACCACCGGTTACCTCTACGACGGGCTGAACCCCGTGCAGGAGAAGGTCGGCGGCGGCGTCACCGCCACCATGCTCAGCGGTGACCTCGACGAGGTGTACTCGCGGACCACCAGCGGCGGATCGCAGTCGCTGCTGCGGGACGCGCTGGGCAGCACGGTGGCCGGCGCCGGTGCGTCCACGGTGGACTCGGAGTACACCTACGGCCCGTTCGGCACCACCGCGGCCGATGGTGACGACCTCGGCAACCCGAGCCGCTTCACCGGGCGCGAGGACGAGGGCGACGGGCTTTACTACTACCGGTCGCGTTACTACTCGCCGGGGCAGGGCCGGTTCCTCAGCCGGGATCCGCTGGGTCTGGCGTCAGGGGACACGAACCCGTACACGTACGTGCTGAACCAGCCGACCGGCCTGACCGACCCGATGGGCACCAAGCCCAACAAGCCACCGACCGGCGGGGATGACGACGATTGCGCGCCGGGCCCGGACGACGGCGGCGACGACTGGGTCGATCCGGAGGACATCAACTTCTCGCAGCGGACGATCTCGGCGAACAACTACGCCGAGCTGATGCGGGCCGGCCTGTGGGACTGGAATCGCAGCCCGCTCACCGTCATCAACCGCGGGGGTCAGCTGGTCAGCTATGACAACCGGCGGCTCGACGCGGCACGTCAGGTCCGCTCGGAGAACCCGAACTACCGGGTGAAGGTGGAGCGGGTCGATCCGAACTCGCCGAACCCGGCCAAGTCGACCGGCAAGTCCTGGGACCAGAGCTTCGAGCAGCGCATGAGGTCCAAGCGGAACCAGGACGCCAACGGGTGCCGCGTACCGTGGAAGGGTCTCTTCGAAAGGCCGGACATCGAATGACCATGAGCACGTCATGACTGTGATCGAAGAGCTGTTGCGGGCGCACACCGCGCCCAGCGTCGACGGGCTCTTCCGCCGCGGGGCCGGCCCGAGTCACCAGGTGGTGATCGACGGGCCGGCCCTGAGCCGGTTCGAGGTGGCGCAACCGTTCGATCAGGACGACTGGGACGCCGACCCCGACGCGGTCGTCGAGATCGACCCTGCCGCGCGAGTGTCGCTGGCCGGCGGTGGGTCGGTCTGCTGCGGTGCGGGGCCGCTCGGCGGGGACGGTTTCTTCGCCCGTGAGGACGGCGACGGCGCGGTGGTCTGGGCGGTGGTGCTGACCCGGTCGAATCCGTTCGTGCGCGCCGAGGTGCACGGCGCGGTGGCCACCTTCACCACCAACCTCGACCGCTCGCTGACCATCGATCTCACCGATCCGCACTTCGCCGGGGCCTGACCGGGCATGGACGAATCCCTGTTGGAGGCGCTGTTCCACCAGCTCGAGTTCCTCGACGAGCGGGCCGGCCGAGAGTTGGACCTGCACGGCATCGTCCGCGAGCAGGAGATCATGGCGGCCCGCGTCGACGAGCTGAGCGACGAGCGCAAACAGGACTACGTCGACGGTTTCACCGCGCTGGCGGCGGAGTCGGACGAGCGCGATCAGGAGATCATCGAGGACCTGCTGATCGGGTTCGACCTGATCGACGATCCCGAGGACGAGGAGGCGTGAGCCCGGTGGACGCGATCGACCGGGCGTTGATGAGGGCGCTGGTGCTCTGGTTCGCGTTCTTCGACGACTTCGAGGACGAGACGGTGACCGCCGAGGCCGTCGCCGAGCAGCACGAGGACCTGGCGCAGATCTTCCGTGATCTCGGCGCGGACGACCGGTTCGAGTTCGCGGAACGCTACCGGGACTACCTGCATCAGGTGCGGAGCCCGCACCTGCGCCGGGTCTTCGAGGCCTTCATCGACCGCGTAGATCCTCGCGGCTGACCACCGTGCCGGGCCGGCCCGGGACACCTCCGCGGAGGCCTCGGCGGGTGGTCGACGACGGGATCTGACTCACTCGAAGAACCGGATGCTCCAGCCGGTGTCCGTGTTCGGTCCGGGCACGTTCGCGCGGCGGTAGGTCGTGTTGCCCTGCCAGCTGAACGTTCCCGTGTACCACCAGCGGTTCGCCCACGAGTACGGCGTGCCCTTGGGAACGGCGTGGAACATCAGCGGGAACCGCGGCCCGGCCGGCGGGCTGGTCGCGATGTCGCCGTTGAGCAGCACGAACGTGTGGTGACCCGGCCCGTTGACGGTGGTGGTCGGACTCCACCCGGCCATCATGGTCGCCGGGTTCGAACCGAAGAGGCAGCCGTTCGACTTGTACCAGTCCCAGACGTAGGTCGGGTCGCCGCCGGCCCGCAGCCGCAGGTCGGCGATGCAGTACTGCTCACTCCAGCTGCCGTTGGCCGAGTACGTGATGTGCAGCTGCCCGTTGGGGTCGCGGATCGGCTCGGGTCCCTCGTTGATGAACGGGTTGCCGACCACCCGCTCCCACGGCTCCCGCGGCTGCGAGATGACGTAGCGCCCGCCGGTGGCCTGGCTCGGGCTCGACATCCGGGCGATGTAGAGGTTCTGCTCGACGTTCGTGTCGCCGGCCCAGCCGGACCAGACGAACCACCGCTGCCCGTTGAACGTGAACATCGCGCCGTCGATCGCCCACTTGTCGTCCGGCAGCGCGACCTGGACCTCGGCGCCGTATCCGGAGTCGGCCACCGCCGAGCTGATCACGAACATCCGGTGCAGGTTGCCGCGCCCGGCGGAGAAGTGGATGTAGTAGCGGCCGCCCTCGGTGGTGAGCTCGGGCGCCCACACCTCGCCGCGGTTGCGGGTGTCGGACCAGACCTGACGCGACGGCGCCGAGGCCAGCCCGGCCGGCGAGGAGGCCTGCCGGACGTGGATGCCGCCGCCGGCCGACTGCACCGAGATGTAGGTGCCGCCGATCCGGATGACGCTGGGGTCGGCCGCGCGGAGCGTGGTCTGCGCGGCGTCGGCCGTGCCGGCCGAGGAGACGAGGGAGAGCGCGCCGGTCAGAGCGAGCACGAGCAGGGTGGGGACGAGCCGGGAACGCTTCATGATCACGTCCTTGAAGAGCCCTGGGGATGGCCGCGTGCAGGGCTCGGGGGAGTGCCCTGACGGGCGCGCCCGGCGACCTTGGGGGAGGTCGATGGAGAGCGCTCTCAGCAGCATCCGCTTCGATTTACATCGATGTCAAGGACGAAAAGGGGCACCGGCACGCGTGCGAAGGTCAATGGATGAAGGAGTGCTCGGGGGTCGATGGCGGCGCGGCACCGGCCAAGCGGGCGCGATCCACGGCCTTCTCCCGATACATTCCGGCGTCCGCCGCCGCCAGCAGGGCGTCCGACGTCGGCTGGACCAGCCCCGCCGCCACGGCCACGCCGATGCTCACCTCGACCGACAGCTCGCGCCCCTCATGCCGGATCGGTTCGGTTACCGCCTGGCGCAACCGCGTCGTTATCGCCGCCGCGTCCGTGACCGACGCCGTGACCACCACGAACTCGTCGCCACCGAGCCGAGCGACGGTGTCGCCCGCGCGGACCGTCGCGAGCAGGCGCCGGGCGGTCTCCACCAGCACGAAGTCGCCGGCCGCGTGGCCGTACCGGTCGTTGATGGGTTTGAAGGCGTTGAGGTCCAGGAAGTGGACCACGGGACCGTCGCCGCCCTCCCGCAGCGCCGCCGCCAGCCGCACGTGCAGTTCCTGGCGGTTGACCAGCCCGGTCAGCTGATCGTGGGTGGCTCGGTGGGCCAGCGCGGCGTGGCTGCGCTCCTGGTCGCGGACCACCAGCATGAAGCGGATCAGCACGATGACGGTGAGCAGCACCATCGCCGTCATGATTTCCGGGCGACCCAGCACCACGTCGCTGATTCGCAGGTCGGTCAGGGCCGGCAGGGCGAGCAGTGAGATGCCCAGGAAGATCACCCGGGCCGGGTGCAGGCGGCTGGAGTCGCCGTCGCTCGCGTCGGTGAGCAGGCCCGCCGCGGGGTGCCAGAGCGCCGCCGCGAAAAGGCTGTTGGCCAGCAGCAGCAGGCCGTCCAGGCGAGCCACGTCGAAGTTCGGGAACCACAGCGGGACCAGCGAGATGGCGACGTCGCCGACGAAGGTGATGGCCAGCGCGATCACCAGGTGGCGCACCGGGCCGCGGCGACCGCCGGGGGAGAGCACCAGCAGCGCGCCGGCGGCGAACAGCAGCACGTCGCCGAAGGGGTAGAAAACGCCGAACATGACCGGCGCGGACAGGCCGCCTTCGCCGAACGCGGGCACCACCATGAACTGCCAGAACAGCGTCGCCACCACGACCGCCATGGCCAGGCCGTCCAGGGCGGCCTCGCGCAGCCGGCCGGGCGCCCGCAGCCGGACCATCTGGATCAGACCGGCCGCGAGCAGCGGATAGCCGGCCACCCAGAGGAAGTCGGCGGCCGAGACGTCGCCGGGTTCGTCGAACTGCCAGATCAGCAGCGCGTAGAGGAGGTCGCCGGCCAGCCAGGACGTCAGCGCGGCGGCCATCAGGGCGTGCGCGAGGCGGGCCCGGCCGGTGCGCCGGCGCACCCCCAGCCACGACAGGACCACGAACAACCCGAAGGCACACGTGTACGTCACATCCGCCACGACCGACCCGGGCGCCACGAACGTCGGCAGCGCCGCGATCAAGGCGGTCGCGGGCACGGCTGCGGCATGGCGCTTCACAGCTCTCCTATCGGCGGGCGGACGCCGGTGCGGAGAGTTACGCCCGGCCGACTGTCTGCCGACACCGGTGCCCAGCGGCAGGCGGCCTGTTGTTGCACGGCGGTGTGCGTTGTCCGGGGACGAACAGCCAGGTCAGGAGGCCGGGCGAGGCAATGACGCGGATGAATGGGCCGGCGGATTCGGCGTGTTTTCGCGACATGGGCGCAGACCCCGTTCAGAGGTATGCCCGGCCCGGCCTCATGGTCCACTCTCGGGCGATGCGGAAAGTCGCGGCAGCGCTGCTGACCTTTGCCCTGGTCCTCGGATTCGCGGCTCCGGCCGACGCGCACGGCCATCGTCCGCCGCGCGGCATGCTGCAGATGACCGGGGACATCGGTGACTTCGTGCCGGGCGTGATCGACGACCCGGTGCACGACCCGACGCTCTTCGAGGACCGTGGCACCTACTACGTGTTCTCCACCGGCATCCTGAACCCGGCCGACCCCGGTGGCGTCTTCGCCCGCCGGTCCCGCGGCACGCTGGCCGGCCCGTGGGAGTCGCTCGGCGCCATCGCGCTGCCGGAGTGGACCCGGGCGTACGGCGTGAATCACCTCTGGGCGCCGCACGTCGTCCGGCGCGGCAGCTGGTTCTATCTCTACTACGCCGCGTCGTCGTTCGGCTCGAACCGGTCCGCGATCGGCGCCGCCCGCACCCGCACCCCAGGCGTGCTGTCCAGCTGGCAGGACCTCGGCCCGATCCTCACCTCGGATGAGAGCGTGAACTACAACGCGATCGACCCGATGGTCTTCTCCGACGGCAAGGGCTGGTGGATCGCCTTCGGATCGTTCTGGGACGGGCTCAAGATGCAGCGGCTGGCGGACATGACCCGGCCGGTCGGCCCGGTGCTGTCGCTGGCCCGGCACCCGGAGAACCCGCCGAACCCGATCGAGAACCCGCAGCTGTTCAAGCAGGGCCGCTACTGGTACCTGCTGGCCTCGTGGGACTTCTGCTGCCAGGGCGTGAACAGCACGTACAAGACGATCGTCGGCCGGGCCACCTCACCGAAGGGGCCGTTCGTCGACCGGAACGGCACGCCGCTGCTGGACGGCGGCGGGACGATCCTGCTGCAGAGCCGGGGCAACCAGATCGGCACCGGCGCGCCGGACGTGATCTTCGAGCACGGCCGCTGGTACATGGTCCACCACTACTACGACGGCGCCGCGAACGGCGTGATCCGGATGCAGATCCGCGAGGTCGAGTGGGACCGCCAGGGCTGGCCGTTCTTCCGCCCGGACCCGGTTTAAGGCCGGATCCGGGACCGCACCGCACCCCAGACGGCACGCCCGGCCGGCGTCCGCTTGATCCACTGCAACCGGGCGAGCCGCGGCCGGGGAACTGGGCGCGGCTTTCTGGAGGCGAGCACGCGCCGATAGGTGACCGAGGTCGAGGGCCGCACGGTGTCCGGCTCGAGGCGGTGGGAGGCCAGCGCCAGATAGGCGAAGCGCTGCAGGTCCCGGCGGGCCGCCCCGTCGGGCTCGAGCAGCATCCGCGTGGCCACCCCGGCGTCGGCCAGCCGGGCGATCGGCCCGCGTGCGGTGTCGATCAGGTCGGCGATCACCTCGGCGCCGTCGCCGTGCCAGACCTTCGGTGCGGTCGACGTGCTGATGCCGCCGGTCACATACGGAACCTCGGCCCACTCCGGCACCAGGCGCTGGGTGAGGCCCGCGTGCAGCACCTTGGCGCGCTTCTGCTCGGGGGTGAGCGCGAACATCAGCGACACCAGCGCGGGTCGCAGGAACGGCGTGATCATGCTGAGCGAGTACGCCGCGCTGTACCACCGGCGCACCCGCTCGACCAGATACAGGTAGTCGATCAGGTGGGGGCCGTGCACCCCGATCTCCCGGGCATGCCGCAGCACCGCGCCGACCCGTGCCCGCTCCTGCGCCACCGCGGCCTCGGCGAGACCGGTGACGCTCGGCATCAGCGCCGCCGTCGCGACCCGCTCGGGATCCTCGATCGCGGCGTCCAGCGGGCCATACCAGTAGCCGGTGCCCAGCTCGCCGCCCGCGCCGGTGATGCTCGCCCGGGCCACGGTCGCGGGCAGCAGCATCGGCGGGGCCGGCCGGATCGCATAGCTCCACGGGAACTGGAAGTCGTAGCGGTGCTGCAGCCGCACCACCCGGTCGCGCAGGCCGATCGCCAGCACGTTCTCCGGCTCCGCGATGGGCACCACGGTGTGCTCGACGTCGAGCCCGCGCTTCGCCCGCAGGATCCGGACCAGCTCGCGGGCGGTCGCACCCTCCGCCGGGATGTCGTCGTTCGTGGAGAAACGCGGCACCACGCCGGCCGCCAGCAGGGACGCCGCGATCAGCCGGGAGTCCTTGCCGCCGGACAGGCCCAGCACGAGATCGTCGTACTGGTCGTGGATGTGCGTGGCGACCGTGGTGAACTCGTCCGCCGCCAGCGCCAGCGACTCCGCCAGCGGGCGGCCCTGCGCGCCGAGGCCGGCCAGCACCACGTCGTCGACCGTGAAACCGCTGGTGGACGAGATCTGCCAGCCGCCGTCGCGGGCCCGGCGTCCGGTCATCCGCTCGCCCGGCGCCAGCAGCCGGACGCCGCGGATCGGGGACATCTCGCCGGCGAAGTGCCCGCACACCGCGTACGAGGCCCAGCCGTCCAGATCGGGTTCGGCGGCGCCGTGCAGCACGGTGGCGAGCATGCTCGGCCGCGTGCACAGGACCGTGACGCCGTCCGACCCACCGGTGAAGAGACGGCTCATCCCGAGCCAGTCCTGCTGCACGGCAAAGGTGCTCGCCCGGTCGACGGCCAGCAGGCTGAACGGCGGCACCAGCTCGCGATGCACGCTCTCGCCGGCCAGCAGGCGCCGAGCCATCGCGACCGGGGTGTCGCCGCGCGGCACGCCGATCGGAATGCCCAGCGAGATCGCGGTGACCTGCTCGTCGGACGCCACCGCCGCCCACCGGGTGGCCGGATTCGGCCCGGGGTGCACCATCGTCACGCCCCAGTCGTCGCCGCCGATCTCATAGCGCTGATAGGAGTCCGGCACGAGATCACGGATCGAGGCCTCGAAGCGCGCGCGGAACACTCCGCGGGCCGCGGGCGACAACGGTCGGGCGGCGAACCAGGCCAGGGCGACATGCACGGCAAGAAAACGATCGAGCCGTGACCTCGATGCGGTGAATAACTCCGTTTCCTGAGATCCGTCGCACCCGTTGGAGTGAGCATGCCTGCGGAACCGCAGGTGGATCCCTCGGGAGTGACTGATGACCGTGACCATGCACGAGCCACTCGGCGACAGCGGTCCGCGCCCGCCCGGTCGTGGCCGCGTCGTCATGCTGGTGGACAACGGTGTCGACGGCGACTCCCGGGTGCAGAAGGCGGCCCGGTCGGCGGCCGCCGCGGGCTGGTCGGTGACGCTGGTCGGGGTGACCGCGCCGAGCGCCCGGCGGGTCGCCTGGCGGCTCGGGGACGCCGAGGTGCGGCTGGTCCGGATGAAACGCCCGCTCTTCACCCATCACTCGAAGCTGCGCTGGTCGCCGCGCCGCCCGCTGGCCTACTCCGGCGCCGCGCTGGCCGCCAACCGTCGCCAGGCCGTCGCCGCGCGCGCCACCGACATCGGCTTCCGGTTCGCCGAGTTGTCCGCCACGCGGCGCGCCGGCGGCAGCCGGTGGTCCGAGCACGCGGGCCGGCTGCGGCTGCTGCCGGCCCGGGCCGCCGTCAAGATCACAAGCCGATGGGTACGGGTACGCAGCGGCGAACTGAAGCGCCTGACGAAGGCCCGCGAGAACCCGGCCGCGCCGCTGACCCGGGCCGGGATCGGTCTCCGCCGCGCGCTTCGTGGCACCCGCGCGTGGCGCGGCCTCGACCCCAGCCTGTGGGACTTCGAGCTGGCCGTCGGCCGGGTGGTCGACGAGCTGAAGCCCGACCTGATCCACGCGCACGACTACCGGATGCTCGGCGTCGCCGCCCGCGCCAAAGTCCGTGCCGCCGCCCGCGGCCGCCTGATCAAGCTGGTCTGGGACGCGCACGAGTACGTGCCCGGCCTGGCCCCCTTCCCGGGCCGGCCGGGCTGGCTGCCGGCCCAGGTCGCCTATGAACGCGAGCACGCCCGGCACGCGGACGCCGTGGTGACCGTCTCGCCGGCCCTGGCCGAGCTGCTGCGCGACGGCCACGGCCTGCGGGAGCTGCCCGCCGTGGTGCTGAACTGCCCCACGACCGACATCGCCGAGCCGGACCGGGACCTGCGGGCCGACTGTGGCATCGGCGCGGACACCCCGCTGATCGCCTACTGCGGCGGGCTTTCCGTCGCCCGCAACACCGTCCTGCTGGTCGAGGCGTTGACCGCGCTGCCCGGCGTACACGTGGCGTTGGTCTGTGTCCCGCCGAGCGGGCGCCGCGTCGCCGCGGACGAGCATCTCGCGCGCGCGGCCGAGTTGGGCGTGGCCGACCGGGTGCACGTGTTGCCCTATGTGGCGCACGACGAGGTGGTGCCCTATCTGGCGGCGGCGGACCTCGCGGTGAGCCCGCTGCTGCACCTGCCCAACCACGAGATCGCGCTGAGCAACAAGTTCTTCGAATACGCGCAGGCGCGCCTCCCGATGGTGGTCAGCGACGTGCGCACGATGGCCGCGACCGTCCGCGAGGCGCATGTGGGCGAGGTCTTCCCCGCCGGTGACCAGGACGGATACGTGCGCGCGGTGCGGGCCGTGCTCGCCGATCCGGCGCGCTACCGGGCCGGCTACGAGCGGCCCGGCCTGCTCGACAACTGGACCTGGGAACGGCAGACGGCCGTGCTCGACGCGCTCTACGCCGCCCAGCTGCGGGTCGCCACGTCGGCGCCGAAAGCGCGCACGCCGAGCCCGGTCGCGGCCACGCAACCTCGCGCCCTGTCGCCAGTTGAGGACTGAGGCCGAGAAGGTGGCCTTTCGCGAAATGGAGACAACGTGACCCAAACCCTGATAGCCGGGGACGTCCGCCAGCCTGACGACGGGCCCAGACGCAGTCGTGGCCGGCTGGTGATGCTCGTCGACAACGGCGTCGAGGGCGACTCCCGGGTGCAGAAGTCCGCCCGGTCGGCCGCCGAGGCGGGCTGGGACGTCACGCTGGTCGGACTGAAGACCGCCGGGAGCACGCGGGACTCCTGGCAGATCGGCGACGCCGAGGTGCGGCTGCACCCGGTGCCGGCCCCGTTGCGGGTGCACAAGCTGCGCTACCGCCGCTCGTTGCGGCGGCCGCTGGCCTATCCGCCGTGGCAGCCGGTGGCCTACCACCTGCAGCTGCTGCGCGCTCGCAAGGCCGAGCTGGTGGCCCGATTCGGCGCCCTGGCCGCGGCCCGGCTGGCCGGCGCGCCACGCTGGCGGCTGGCCGCCGGCCGGGCCGCGCTGGTGCCGAGCCAGCTGGCGCTGCGGGTCGCGAAGACCTGGGTGCGCTACCGCCGCAAGCAGCTCAGCAAGCTGCAGGAGGCGCGCAGCGACGGCGACAACTTCTTCACGAAGCTGGGCATCCGCTACTGGATGGTCACCCGCGGCGCCCGCAGCTGGCGGCACCTCGACCCGGCGCTGTGGGACTTCGAGCTGGCCCTGGGCCGCGTCGTGGACCAGCTCAACCCGGACATCATCCACGCCAACGACTACCGGATGATCGGCGTCGGGGCGCGGGCCAAGCTGCGCGCCGCGGCGAACGGCCGCTCGGTGCGGCTGGTCTGGGACGCGCACGAGTTCCTGCCCGGCATGCCGGAGCGTCCGGGGAACCCGCGCTGGCTGCTCGCCCAGGCGGCGCACGAGCGGGAGTACTCGCGGTACGCCGACGCGGTGGTCACGGTGTCGCCGATGCTGGCCGACATGCTCAAGGCCGACCACAAGCTGGCCGAGCTGCCGACCGTGGTGCTGAACGCGCCGACCGCGAACGGACTGCCACCGGAGACCGATCACCAGCTGCGCGCGGACTGCGGCATCGGCCCGGACACGCCGCTGATCGCCTACTGCGGCGGGATCAGCAGCGTACGCGGCGTCGACCTGATCGTGGAGGCGATGCCGTCCCTGCCGGGCATGCACCTGGCGCTGGTCTCGTTGCACCCGAGCGGGAACCGGACGAACGCCGACCCGATCGCGGAGCTCGCCGAGAAGCTGGGCGTCGCCGACCGGGTGCACCTGCTGCCCTATGTGCCGCACGACCGCGTGGTGTCCTATCTGAGCACCGCCGACTGCGCGGTCAGCCCGCTGCGGCACCTGCCCAACCACGAGATCGCGCTGAGCAACAAGTTCTTCGAGTACGCGCAGGCGCGCCTCCCGCTGGTGGTCAGCAACGTGAAGGCGATGGCCGAGATGGTCGGCCGCACCGGGCACGGCGAGGTGTACGACGCCGACGACGTGCACGACTACATCCGGGCGGTGCGTGCCGTGCTCGCCGACCCGGAGCGGTACCGGGCCGCGTACGAGGCGGCCGGCGTGCTCGACCAGTGGACCTGGAAGGCACAGGCCGCCCGCCTCGACGACGTCTACCGGCGGCTGATGCCGGCGCCGATTCCCAGCACCCGGTCGTAGGCCGGTCCGGTGCTCGTCCCGTCCCAGGTGCTCATCACGAGGGCGGTGGCGTCGGCGCCGGTTTCACGCCAGATCTCCTCGGAGGAGGTGGCCGCCAGGATGCGTGCGGCCGCTTCCTCCGGCGTGGCGGCCACCCAGGACTCCGGGAACAGCTCCGCCGCCGCGCCCGGGAAGAACGGCCAGTCCCGCACCACCGGCACCGCGCCGCTGGCGGCCCCCTCGACCAGTCCCCAGTGGAAGCTCTCCCGCACCGACGTGCTGAGGATCGTGCCGACCCGGGTGAGCGCGCCGGGCACGTCGTCCGTCTCGCCGATCCGCTCGATGGCGCCGATCGACTCGAACTCCTGCAGCTCCCGGGCGTATTCGCGGCGGTAGCGCTTGGCCGCCACGCTGGTGTCGCCGCGCATGTCCGCGCCGATCAGCACCATCCGGTAGCGCTCGTCGGAGTCGCGCAGCCGGCGCAGCACCTCGATCGCCCAGCGCGGGTCCTTGGCGACCGCGCTGATCCCGATCAGGCCCAGCGTGAAGCGTGCCGACGCCGGCTTGGGCCGGGCCCATCCGCGCAGGTCCGCCGGGTGCGGCAGGACGTGCGTCCGGGGCGCGCCCGGCTCGTCCAGCCGGGGCAGGATCTTGCGCGCGTAGTCGCGCAGGTGCTCCGAGACGAAGACCAGGTCGTCGATGCGACTCAGATCGGCCAGCTGCGGCCACGGAGTGAAGACCTCGAAGCTGTGCAGCCGCACGACGATCCGGGTGGTGCCCGGGTCCAGCAGCGTCAGCAGCGCGGCCGCCGGCGAGAACCAGTCGATGAAGACGGTGTCCGCCCAGGCCAGCTCGGGTCCCAGCTGCTCGGCCACGGCCCGGGCATAGCCCGGTGCGCCGCCCAGCACGTGCTCGGCGTAGCGCTGCGGGTCGACCGACGCGTCCTCCAGATAGGCGTGGTGGAACGTGTCGACGCAGCGCACCTCGACGTCCGGGCGATCCCGGTAGCGGTCCACGATCGGGTCCAGGAAGTTGCTGTTGATCCGATAGAGGAACAGCAACCGCGCCGGCCGGTCGGCGGGCGGCGGGACGGCCGCGGCGGACCGCCCGCGCGGCGCCGCCACCACCCGGACGGCGGCGCTGCGATGCCAGGCGGCGAAGAACCCGGTCGGGTCCGGCGCGGCCGGCGAGGTCAGCGAGTCGTAGTGCAGGAACCGGTGGAAGAGCAGCTTCTGGGCCCGGTTCAGGGCGTGCGCGGCGGCGCCCGGGCGGCCCTCGGCCAGCGCCGCGTCCGCGCTCTCCAGCTCGGTGTCGGCGGCGACGCTCAGATAGGACGGGACCCGGCCGTGCAGCAGCTCGGTGAAGGCCGCCGAGCTGAGGAACTTGGCGCGGCGGCGGGGCTGCGGCACCCGGTGGACGGCGGCGGTGAGGGTGCTCACGGCCTGGTCGGCGTAGCCCGCCCGGTTCAGGCTGTCGGCCACCCGGCGGGCCAGCGGGAGCCGGACCTGGGCCGGCATCGGCAGGCCGCGCAGGGCGGTGCGCCAGGCCACCCGGCCGGGCCAGGTGCGCTGCAACCGGACGCCGGTGGCCCGGCGCACGGCCTTTCCGCCGTACGAGCGCAGTCGCCCGCGTACCGCCTGCTTGACGAATGCGGGGGAGGGCCCGCGGACCAGCAGCCGCCGCACCCGCTGGGGCATCCCCTCGGCCGCGCGGGCCTCGACCCGGCGCAGCGCGGGAGTGAGGCCGAGCACCGCGTCCGCGCCCCGATGCCGGCGGGCCAGCTGCCACACCGTGTGCACCGCCGCCGCGTCCAGTGCGACCAGCACGTCCGCCTGCGCCGCGGCCTTGCGGAAGGCGCGGTCGGCGGCGGCCCGCCACCACAGTCGCTGCGACTTCGAGCCGGGCCGGTGGCGGTGACTCATCGGCAGCCATTCCAGCAGGGTGTACGGGATCGGCACCTCGACGTCGTCCGGCGCGAAACCGCCGACCAGGGACACCGTCGCGCCCGCCTCCACCAGCCGCTGCACGGACTCGGCCAGGGTGGCCGGACGGCTCGGCGCCTCGGCGGCCACCACCAGAACGTTGATCATGCGGTTTCCTTCCGGATCGCTGCGGTCAGCCGGGCCACCGCCGGTTCGATCTGCACCGCTCGGGCATAGCGGGCGCCCAGCGCACGGGCCCGATCGCGCTGCTCCGGGGTGGCCTCGACGGCCATCCGCGCGGCCGCCCGGATCGAGCCGGTGAGCCGGTCGACGTCCAGGCCGACGGCGCCGGTCCAGAGCGGACTGCCGTCCAGCACCGTGCACGCGTCGTGGTCGGTGTCGTGCACGGACAGCACCGGCAGGCCGCTGGCCAGCACCTCGTAGACCTTCCCCGAGGTGACGAAACGCCCGCCGACCAGCATCAGGACCAGGACGTCCCAACCGCCGTACGTGTCGGCGACCTGCGCCTTGGGCACCGGGCCGCCGAACGTCACCCCGTCGCCCGCGGCCGCCCGCAGCAACTCGACGTGCGTGGTGTCCTCGCGGGCCGAGCCGGCGCCGATGTGCCCGCGGATGTGCAGTCGCGAGCGGGCCACCAGCGGATCCGCCGCCCGCGCCGCCCGCCAGGCGTCCAGCATCGCGGCCAGGAAGTCCGGCTTGAAGTTGACCGAGCCCAGATAGCCGAAGGTCAGCCCTCGTGCCGAGTCCGGGGTGCGGGTTTGGCTCGGCACGCTGTCCGCGTCGAAGCCGTTGCGCACCACCTCGATCCGGTCGCTGAGCTCCGGATAGCGCGCCCGGTAGTGCTGGGCGATCGGCTCGTTGACGCACCAGAACCGGGTGGCGTGGCGCAGCAGCCGCGACTCCCAGCGGCCGGCCTCCGAGTCCTTGGGGAACGCCTCGCCGCCACCGATCACGTCGATCGACCAGCCGTCCCGGAAGTCCACCGCATAGGGCACCCCGGCGTCCTCGAACAACCGCAGCGTGGCGGCCACGTTCACGTACGGAACGCAGGTGGTGACCAGCAGGTCGGCCGGGTCGCGGTCGTGCAGCCGGAGCAGCGCCTGCTCGAGCACCGGCCGCCACCCGCCGAACACCGCCTCCGGGAAGACCTCGAGATCGGCCGCGCGGGACTGGCGGATCCAGCGCATCGGGTCTCGCGAGCGGCGCTCGGAGAACTGCCGGATGTCGGTCTCCAGATCCTGCCGGACCAGCGGCAACTCGACGATCCGCACGGCCGGGTGAACCGCATCGGACAGCGTGTGGTCCAGGCCGAACTCGCGTTCCCAGGACTCCTGCCGGATGGTCACCACGGTGACGTCCCAGCCGTGCGCGTAGAGCTGGTTGGCCGTCTCCCGCATCCGATAGGCACAGGACTTGGCCGCCGGCGGAAAGCCGATGGCCAGGTAGTAGGCGTGGGGCCGGCCCCCGGCGCGCCGCTCCGGCCCGATCACCCGCCAGTCCTTGTGCGCGACCGACCTGATCCGCACCCGGGCGTCGACTTTCATCACTGCTGCGTGCCTCTCCTCGCCGAGCCGGCCGACCGGGTCCCGGACGGCGCCGCAAGGCCTAACTACCGCCCTCCCCGTCCGGATACTGCCGCGGCAGATGGTCGTGACCAGGGAGCGTTCTGACCGGAAGGGGACTGACTCCGGGGGCGGGAAGCTCCTAGCATCGGGGTTGATGGAGCTTCTGGAGCGCGGTGCGCCGCTCGCTGAGCTGGACGAACTGCTGACGGCCAGTGCCGCCGGCGGGCGGGTCGCGCTCGTCTCCGGGGAGGCCGGGGCCGGCAAATCGATGCTGGCCACCGCGTTTGCCGAGCGGGTCGGCGGCCGCGCCCGGATGCTCTGGGGCGCCTGCGATCCGCTGCTCACGCCGCGGGCGCTCGGGCCGCTGCACGACATCGCCCGGCAGGCCGGGGGCGCGCTGCGCGAGCGGATCGGCGACCGGCCGCGCGGTGAGGTCTTCGACGCTCTGCTGGAGACGCTCGACGGGCCGGCCCAGCGGGTGCGGCCGGTGGTGGTGATCGAGGACCTGCACTGGGCCGACGAGGCCACCCTGGACATGGTCGCGTTCCTCGGCCGGCGGCTGGCCCAATGCCGGGCGCTGCTGGTGCTGACCTATCGCGACGACGAGGTCGGCCCCGACCACCAGCTGCGCGCCGTGCTCGCCGGGCTGCCCCGGCCGGCGCTGCGCCGGATGCCGCTCGCGCCGCTGTCCGTCGCGGCGGTCGCCGAGCTGGCCCGCCGGGCCGGCCGCGCCGCGACGACCGTGCACGAGCTCACCGGCGGCAACCCGCTGCTGGTCACCGAGGTGCTCGCCACCACCGCGCCGGGCGTGCCGGCGAACGTCCGCGACCTGGTGCTCTCCCGGCTCGCCGCGTTGTCCCCGGAGGCGCGCGCGGTGGCCGGCCTGGTCGCGGTGGCCGCCACCCGGGTCGAGGCGGCGCTGCTCGCGGACCGGGCCGCCGAGGTGGACGAATGCCTGGCCAACGGCGTGCTGACGGACGCCGGCGACCGGGTGGGCTACCGGCACGAGCTGCTGCGCCGGGCGGTCGAGGAGTCGCTGTCCCCGGTGCGCCGGGCCGCGCTGCACGCCCGGGTGCTGGCCGCGCTGACCGGCCGGCCGGGCGTCGACCCGGCCCGGCTGGTGCACCACGCCTACCACGCGGGCGACGCGGCCGCGGTGCTGCGCTGGGTGCCGGCCGCCGCCGCGCGCGCCGCCGAGCTGGGCGCCTACCGGCAGGCCGCGGCGCACTACGCGACCGCGCTGCCGATGGCGGTGGACTTCGCCCCGGCCGAGCGGGCCGAGCTGCTGGAGGAATACGCGCTGGCCGCCTACCTGGGCGGGCTGACGGCGGAGGCGCTGCGGGCCTACCGGGAGGCGCTGGTGCTGCGCGAGGGCACCGGTGACCTGGCCCGGATCGGTGACGACCTGCGCTGGGTGTCCCGGCTGAGCTGGTGGAACGGGCGGCCCGACGAGGCCCGGCCGGCCGCGGTCCGGGCCATCGAGGTGCTCGAGGGGCTGCCGCCCGGCCCGGGTCTGGCGGCGGCCTACAGCCAGCTGTCCGGCCTGCACATGCTCGGCGACGAGCCGGACGACGCGATCGTCTGGGGTGAGCGCGCGCTGGAGCTGGCCCGCCGCGTCGGCGCCGTCCAGGTCGAACTGCACGCACTGGTCAACATCGGCACCGCGATGATGCATCGGCGCTACCCGGTGGGCCGCGACGAGCTGGAGGGCGCGCACGCCTATGCGGTCGAGGCGGGCGACGACGACCAGGCCGCCCGGTCTCTGGTGAATCTGGCGAGCATGGCGCTCGACTGGTGCGACCTGGAGACCGCGGCGGACGCCCTCGACCGGGTGATGCCCTTCACGGTGGCTCGTGACCTGGACGGTTACACCCGGCACATGTTCGGTTATCGGGCCCGCCTGCGCCTGCTGCGCGGCGACTGGTCCGGTGCGGCGGCGGACGCCGAGCAGGCGATCATCGGCCCGGACCAGCCCGGCGGCTGCATCACCGGAGCGCTGACCGTGCGCGGGCTGATCGCCACCCGGCGCGGCGATCCGGCCGGGGAGGCCGATCTGATGCTCGCCGCACAGCGCTCCCACCGCACCGGCGAGTCGCAGTTCGTCGCACCGGCCTCGATCGCGCTGGCCGAGCACCTGTGGATGATCGGCGAGCCGGACCGCGCGGCGGCCGAGGCGAAGCGCGGGCTCGAGGTGGCCGAGCGCTGCGAGCAGCCGTGGTACGTCGGTGAGCTGGCGTTCTGGCTGTGGCGCTGCGGGCGGATGGGCGAGGCGCCGGCCCGCGCGGCCACGCCCTATCGGCTGCTGATCAACGGCGACTGGCGGGGTGCGGCCGAGGAGTGGGCGGCGCGCGGCTGCCCGTACGCGCGGGCCGAGGCGCTGTCCCAGGGCGATGCGGAGGCCGCCGCCGAGGCGCTGCGCGAGTTCGACCGGTACGGGGCGGTGGCCCGGTCCCGGCGGCTGCGGCTCGACCTGCGGGAGCGTGGTCTGCGCGTACCCAGAGGACCGCGACCGTCGACGGCGGCCGACCCCACCGGCCTCACCGCCCGTCAGCGTGAGGTCCTCGAGCTGCTCGCCGAGGGACTCAGCAACGCCGGCATCGCGGAGCGGCTGCACCTCTCGACCAAGACCGTCGACCACCACGTCTCGGCGATCCTCGGCAAGCTCGGGGTGTCCTCCCGGGGTCAGGCGGCGGCCGCGCTGCGCGACCCAACATGGGGAGCTTCACCCATGCGGCCGGGTCGGCCGCGCACCTAACGTCCCTGGCATGACGACCTCACTTGCACTCGACGGCATCAAGGCCAAGCAGCAGAAGACATGGGCCAGCGGCGACTACGGCGCGGTCGCGACCCTCATCCACGTGACCGCGGAAGATCTGGTGCAGGCCGCGGACCTCGCCGCCGGCTCCCGCGTGCTCGACGTGGCGACCGGCACCGGCAACGCGGCGCTCGCCGCCGCCCGGTGCCAGGCCGAGGTCACCGCGATCGACTACGTGCCCGAGCTGATGGACCGGGCGAAGGAGCGGGCCGCGGCCGAGCACCTCACGATCAAGTTCCGCGAGGCCGACGCCGAGGCGCTGCCCTGCGACGACGGCGAGTACGACGCGGTGATCTCGGTGTTCGGGGTGATGTTCGCGCCGAACCAGGACGCCGCCGCCGGTGAGCTGGTGCGGGTCTGCCGATCCGGCGGCACGATCGCGCTGGCCAACTGGACCCCGGACGGCTTCATCGGACAGGTGTTCAAAACCATCGGCCGGCACGTGCCGCCGCCCGCCGGGGTGCGCCCGCCGCCGCTCTGGGGCGACGAGGCCCGCCTGCGCGAGCTGTTCGGCGAGGGCGTCTCGGACCTGCGGATCACGCCGCGGAACTTCGTCTTCCGGTTCCCGACACCGGCCGCCTGGGCGGACTACTTCAAGCTGCACTACGGCCCGACGCTCAAGGCGTTCGAGGCGCTGGGTGACGGCGGCAAGGCTCTCTACGACGACCTGGTCGCGCTCGCGAGCGAGTTCAACGTGGCCACCGACGGCACCGCCAAGATCCCGTCGAAGTATGTCGAGGTCGTCGCGATCCGGGCCTAAGCGGCCTGGGCGAACCGGCGGTCCAGCACGGCGGCGAGGCTGTGCACGGTCTCGTTGCCGAGCTTCTCGAACTCGATCTTCATCACCGGTGTGGCCAGCTTGGCGACGCCGTGCATCTCCAGATCGAGGTGATAGGTGACCTCACAGCCCCGGCCCCGCGGCCGCACCGTGATGGTGCCGGTCGCGGTGGCGCCCTCGTTGCGTCCGATGAAGACCAGCCGGTCGGCATCGGCCTCGCACAGCGTGTAGGTCAACTCGGTGGTCACACCCAGCACCTTCGACGCGTTGTGCCACGAGCTGCCCACCCGGATCGGGCCGTCGTCGATGCGCTCGGTGCGGCGGGTGGCCGGATCCCACTCCTCGGTGTTGCCGAAGTCGCGCAGATAATCGAGCACCGCCTCGGCGGGAGCGCCGACGCCGAAGTTCCGCTTCACGACGATGCTCATCGCACCAGACTACGGGCGGCTCTGGCGAACCGGCTCGGAATGATCTCAAACATGGTGGAATCGGGGCATGCCCGCCACGCCGCCGCCGGTGTTGCTGCGCCCCGTGCTGCACGCCGCCGACCGGATGCGCACCAGCATGCGTCTCGGCGTGCTGGTGCTGGTGCTCTGCGTGCCGGGGATCGTCGTGACCTGGGCGTACACCGCCGAGGTGAACGCGAAGATCCTGTTCAGCACGATGGAGGAGCAGGGCACCGAGGTGGTCGAGCCGGCGCTGCTGGCGCTCGCCGATGCCGTGGGCGGCCGCACGCCCGACGTCGACGCGGTGCGTGCGGCGATCGCCGCCAACCCGGAGCTGAACCTGACCACCGAGGTGTCCGGCGACCCGGCCGCGCTGGTCGCCCTGGTCACCGAGGTCGGCAACAACTCGAACCTGATCCTGGACCCCGATCTGGACTCGTTCTATGTGATGGACGCGCAGATCGTGCAGCTGCCCAAGGCGCTGCTGGCGGCGGCCGAGGCGGCCACCGCCACCCGGGCGGACACCAGCGAGGCGGTGGCCGCGCAGGCGGTGCGGGCCGGCACGCTGTCGGGTGCGGCGGAGAGTCTGCGTACGGACGTGAAGACCGCGACCGAGACCACGAAGGCGAGCGGGCTGGACGCCGAGCTCGAGCCCCTGGGCCGGGCCGCGGACGCCCTGGCCGGACTCGCCACCGAGCTCACCGGCTCGCTGGAGACTCCCGGCCCGGCCGACGTCACGACCACCGCCACGGCCATCCGGGACGCCGTTCCGGCACTGGTCGACGCGATGCGCGGGCTGCTGGAGACCCGGATCGGCGGCTTCACCCAGGGCCGGCTCGTGGTGCTGGCGCTGGCGCTGGGCGGGTTCGTGCTGGCGGCCTGGTTCGCGGCGGGGGTGCTCTGGCGTACCCGTCATGATGTGGCCCTTGCCGTGACCGGCGTGCAGGCCATCGCGGACGGCGACCTCACCGAGCGGGCCCTGCCCTCCGGCCGCGACGAGCTGGGCGACATCGGCCAGGCGCTGACCGTCGCCCGCGACCGCATGATGCAGCAGGACGGCGAGCTCACCGAGGCCGAGGCGGTGCGCGAGGAGCAGCTGCGGGTCAGCTTCCTGCACCAGCGGCAGGCCGAGCTGCGGCTGCGCGACCGCGCCCAGTCGATCATCGATGAGTCCACCTCGGTGATCGCCGACGAGCTGCGCACGGTCACCGAGCAGGTCGGCGAGGTGCGGCAGGCGGCCGACACCATCGACAGCGAGATCTCCGCGACCGACGAGGCGACCTCGGCCGTGGTCGGGCATGCCCGGCACGCCGAGCAGGTGATCTCCACGCTGGAGCTGAGCCTGCGCCGGGTGGCGAGCACCGCCGCGCTGGTCAAGGGCATCGCCGGGCAGACCCGCCTGCTGGCCCTGAACGCCACCATCGAGGCGGCCCGAGCCGGCGAGCTGGGGCTCGGCTTCACGGTGGTGGCCGACGAGGTCAAGGAACTGGCCACCACGACCACGCAGTCCACCGAGCAGATCGCCGAGACGATCCAGGAGCTGGAACGCGCCACCGCGGAGATGGCCGACACCATCTCGGCGATGGTGACCGGCATCGGCAGCGTGGGCGACGCGGCCACCTCGCTGCGGTCGCTCGCCTCCGACCAGGGCACCGTGGTGACCCGGCTGGCCGACCAGATGAACTCGACGATCGCGCGGGTCGAGCAGATGTCCGGGCTGGCCGCGCAGCTGGAACGCCGGCAGTCCGACCGGATCGCGGCGACCGGGCCGGTGATCGTGCGGGTGCCCGGCCACGACCCGGTCACCGGCGTCCTGCTCAACCTGAGCGTCGGCGGCATGCGGATCCAGGTCGACCCGGACCGCGCCGAGAGCCTGAACGTCGGCGCCCTGGTCGACCTGAACCTGGGCGACGGCGCGCACGCGGTGCCGGTGCAGGCCCGCGTCGTGAACAACGACGACGACCAGGTGGGCCTGCAGTTCCAGTTCACCGACGCGGCCCACGCCGCCCGCGTCGAGGAACACGTGAGCGCGCTGCTGGCCTGACCGAAGCACAGGCGACCGGCGGGCCACATCCACCGGGTCAGCTGAACCGGCGGACGAACTTCTTCTGCCACGGCGTCTCGACGGCCCGCTTGTCGTAGTGCTCGCGCGCCCAGGCCACCGCCGCCGGCGCGGCCACTCCGTCGAGCACCGCAAGGCACGCCATCGCGGTGCCGGTCCGGCCGCGACCACCGCCGCAGGCGATCTCCACGCGGCCGTCCCGCGCGCGGTCCAGGACCTCTTCCAACACCTTCCGCAGGTGCGCCGGATCGCGCGGCAACCGGAAATCCGGCCAGCACACCCATCGGCTCTCCCAGCCGAACTCCGGTGGCGCCGCGCCGAGCAGATAGACCCCGAACGTCGGCGGGTGCCCGGACGGCATCGGATTTCGCAGCCCGCGTCCGCGCACCAGCAGTCCGGACGGCAGCGTCACCACGCCGGGGTCCCCGGCCGAGAACCCGGTCACGGCCGCGCCGGCCCGGCCAGGGCGGACAGCCACAGCGCCACCGCCTGCGCGCCCGGGTCGGGGTGTCCCAGCGCCCGGTCGCCGAGATAGCTGGCCCGGCCCAGTCGCGCCCGCAGGTCCGCAGTGGACGCCGCACCGGCCGCCGCGGCGTCGGCCGCCGCGCCCAGCGCATCGCGCCACGGCTCACCCCGCGAGACCGCCGCCTCGAACGCGTCCGCCGCCGGGACCAGGGCGTCCACCATCGTGCAATCGCCGACCTCCGCGCCGCCCGCCTCCCGGACGCCGTCCACGCCCGCGCGGAAGGCCGCCGGCCAGGAAGGAAGTGCCGCCGCAGCGCGCAGCAGCATGATCGCGTAGAGCGGGCCGGAGGTGCCGCCAATGCTGCGGCGCAGCGTCGCCGACAGGGCTTCGAGAACCGCCGCGGGGCCGCGCTCGCCCGGATAGGTGGGGCACTCCGCCAGCACCGCCGCGGACCCGCGCGCCAGGTTGATGCCCAGATCGCCGTCGCCGGTCTCGCGGTCCAGTTCGGTCAGCTCGTCGCGTACCGAGATGAGGGCCTCCGCGATCGTCTCCAGCCCGCGCCGCAGGGGGTCGTCGGCGGGCAGCGTGCCGGCCTCGGCCGCAGCGGCGGCGGCCGGCGCCGGGATGGAAACCGGCGCCGCCGCGGTGATCGAGGCCGGCCAGGCCGGCGCGGAGGTCGGCGCGTCCAGCGCGGCCAGCAGCGAGTCGTCCACCGGCAGCACGCTCAGCGAGACCCCGGCCATGTCCAGCGCGGTGAGGAAGTTGCCGGCCCACACCCGGGCGACCTCGATTCCGCGGTCGCGCAGTGCGGACGCGGCGGCGCCGGCCACGATGGACAGTTCCATCGGCGGCGTCGCGCCCAATCCGTTGACCAGCAACGCGACCCGGGCGCCGGCGGCGATCCCGCGGTCCGTGACGATCGACTCCACCAGCCGCGCGGTCACGTCGCCGGCGGACTGCAGGAGCGCCCGCTCGACGCCCGGCTCGCCGTGGATGCCCAGCCCCCACTCGACCTCGTCGCCGTCCAGCAGGAAGCCCGGCTGCCCGGCGGCCGGCACCGTGCACGAGCTGAGCGCGAGACCCATCGTGCCGACCGTGTCCGCCACCCGCCGCGCCCGCCGCGCGACCTCGGCCAGCGGCAGGCCCTCGGCGGCCGCCGCGCCCGCGACCTTGTGCACCAGCACGGTGCCCGCCAGCCCACGCCGCCCGGCGCCGTCGGCCGCGTTCAGCGCCACGTCGTCGGCCACCACGACCATCTCGGTCGCGATGCCCTCGGCCCGCGCGAGCTCCGCGGCCAGGCCGAAGTTGAGCCGGTCGCCGGTGTAGTTCTTGACGATCAGCAGCACCCCGCCGGGTGTCGCGGCCGCCCGGATGCCGTCCAGCACCGCGTCCACCGGCGGCGAGGTGAAGACCGCGCCGGCCACCGCGGCGGTGAGCAGGCCGGCGCCGACGTAGCCGGCGTGCGCGGGCTCGTGGCCGGCGCCGCCACCGGAGACCAGCGCGACCTGCCCGGCCGCGCGCACCGCGGCGACGTCCGAGCGGATCGCCGTGGTCGACTCGCCGAGCCGCGCGATCCCGGCGTTGACCAGCGCGAGCCCGTCCAGGGCATCGGCCACCACGTCGTCGGTGGCGTTGATGAGTTTCTTCACCCGCTCATCTTCTCTTGTAAAGTGGTCTCCGTGCTCAGCAGCAGCGTGCGCCGCGACCGACGCCGGGAGTCTCCCGACCGTCCGCGCTGACACATGTCTTCCGCCGGCGGGTTGTCCGCCGCCGGGGCTGCTCGGGGTGACGGCTCGCCCGATCCTTCCGAGGTCGTCATGCATCTTGAAGCACAGCTCGAGGACCGGCTCGCGTCCGCCTTCGCCGCGGTCGCCGGGCATCCCGTCGATCCCCTGGTGCGGCGTTCCCAGCACGCCGATTTCCAGAGCGGCGCCGCCCTGCAGCTGGCCCGCGAGCTGGGCCGCCCGCCGCGGGAGATCGCGGCCGACGTCGCCGCCCGGGCCGACCTGTCCGGCCTCGCGACGGCCGCCGTCTCCGGCCCGGGCTTCCTCAACCTGACCGTCGACGATGCGCTGCTGGCCGACCTGGTCGCCCGGCCGCCGGAGCTGCCGCGCGCGGCCAAGCCGCAGACCGTGGTGATCGACTACTCCGCGCCGAACGTGGCCAAGGAGATGCACATCGGGCACCTGCGGTCGACGTTCATCGGCGACGCCGCGGCCCGGCTGCTCGAGGCGCTCGGCCACGACGTGCGGCGGGCGAACCACCTCGGTGACTGGGGCACCCAGTTCGGCATGCTGGTCGAGCACCTGCTCGAGACGGGAGCCGGCGACGACGACCTGACCGCGTTCTATCAGGCCGCCCGGGCCCGGTTCGACTCCGACGACGACTTCCGCACCCGGGCGCGGCTGCGGGTGGTCGCCCTGCAGAGCGGCGACGAGCAGACCCTCGCGGTGTGGCGGCGGCTGGTCGCCCGGTCCGAGAGCTACTTCCTCGACGTCTACGACCGGCTCGGCGTCACGTTGACCGCGGACGACTTCGTGGGGGAGAGCTTCTACAACGACCTGCTTCCCGGAGTCGTCGACGACCTGACCGCCGCCGGTCTGCTCCGGGTCAGCGACGGCGCGCTGTGCGCGTTCCCGGCGGGCTTCACCGGCCGGGCCGGCGAGGAGCTTCCGCTGATCGTGCGCAAGAGCGACGGCGGTTTCGGGTACGCGGCCACCGACCTGGCCGCCGTCCGGCATCGGGTCGGGGTGCTCGGCGCTGACCGGCTGCTCTACGTCGTCGGCTCACCGCAGCGCACACACTTCCAGATGGTCTTCGCGGTCGCCCGGGAGGCCGGCTGGATCCCGGACGACGTCCAGGTCGAACACGTCGGCTTCGGTTCGATCCTGGGCGCCGACGGCAAGGCGTTCAAGACCCGGGCCGGCGGCACCGTGCGCCTCGCCGACCTGCTCGACGAGGCGGAGTCCCGGGCCGCCGAGCTGCCCGGCCCGCCCGGCGTGGCCCGGACCGTCGGGATCGGCGCGATCAAGTACTTCGACCTGTCCGGCGACCGGCTCAACGACTACACCTTCGACTGGGACCGGATGCTCGCGCTGACCGGCAACACCGGGCCCTATCTGCAGTACGCGCACGCCCGGATCCGGTCGATCTTCGAGCGGGCCGGGGACGAGGCGCGGCCCGGCCCGGTCACGCTCACCGATCCGCGCGAGCGGGCCCTCGCGCTGGAACTGCTCGCCTTCGAGCCGCTGCTGGCCGGCGTCGCGGAGTCGCTCGAGTTCCACCGGCTGGCCGGCTATCTGCACGCGGTGGCCGGCGCGTTCTCCACGTTCTACGAGCACTGCCCGGTGCTCAAGGCGCCGCCCGGCGTGCGGGAGAGCCGGCTGGCGCTGTGCGCGCGGACCGCGGCGACGCTACGGCAGGGGCTGGGTCTGCTCGGCATCGGCACTCCCGAGCGACTGTGAGCGGGTGAACCGGTCGATCCGGCCGAAGCCCGGCCAGATCCGCTCGGTCAGCGCGCGGGTGGTCAGCACCTGGCCGCCCGCGCGCCGCCGCCGCTCGGCCAGCACCGCGGCGAGCAGGGCCAGCGGCGGCGTGCCCAGTGGCGGGTGCTGCGGGATCCGCTCGATCATCTCGGCGGCCAGCCCCTGCGCGAACCGCTCGTGGTGCGGCTGCCGGATGTCCCGCTGACGCGACAGGAAGTGCCGGGCGGCCAGGGCCAGGTCGTCGTCGACCGAGCTGAGGTCGGCGGTGGCCGCCCACCCGCGCAGCGGCGGCGGCATGGCCGGCATCCAGCCCCACTCGGCGGCCGACCGCTCGTGGATGACGAAGGTGCCCGCGGCCAGGTCGCCGAGCCGGCGGCCGCGCGGATGCAGGGTCATCGTGAGCATGCTGACCACCCAGGTGACCAGCGGCATGATCAGGCCCGGCCACTCCACGGCGACGCCGACCAGCGTGCGGGTCAGCGCGTGGCGCACCCGGATCGGGCCGCCGTCCTCGCGCACCACCCGCAGCCCCAGCGCCCGCTTGCCCAGGCTGCGACCGTTGGTCAGGGTCTCCATCGTGGTCGGATAGGCGATGAACACGGCCACCAGCACCAGCACCGAGACGGTCTGCAGCAGCGCGTCGTCGACCAGGTCGCCCAGCGCCAGGGGCAGCAGCGTGAGCACCACGATGAAGAGGAAGAAGCCCAGCACCAGTTGCACGGCGATGTCCAGCACCAGGGCCAGCGCCCGCGAACCGAGCCGGGCATAACGGACATCAACCTCGACGGCTTCACCGTTGACGAGGCGATCCGACCCCTTCTCCACACACGTAGTCAACACGACGCCCGCTACGCTGCGCCGGTGGACCTCGACGCATATGTCGCCGAGCGCCGCGGGGAGTGGAACCGCCTGGAGGCGCTGACCCGCAAGCGCCGGCTCAAGCCCGACGAGGCGGACGAGCTGGTGTTGCTCTATCAGCGGGCCGCCACGCATCTCTCGGTGATCCGCAGCCGCTCGCCCGATCCGGTGCTGGTGGCCGGCCTGTCCCGGCTGGTGCTCGGGGCCCGCGCCGCGATCACCGGCAGCCGCAGATTCTCCTGGGCGCCGATCGGCCGGTTCTTCACCACGTCCCTGCCCGGCGAGCTCTATCGCACCCGCTGGTGGTGGATCTCGGTCGGCGTGACCTGCGTCGTGCTGGCCACCGCGATGATCCAATATGTCGCGGCGAACCCGGACGTGGCCGGCCTGTTCATGTCCCAGCAGGACATCGACCGCCTGGTCGCCACCGACTTCGTCAACTACTACAGCGAGTTCCGCGCGCAGAACTTCGCCGCCCAGGTGTGGACCAACAACGCCCTGCTCACCGCGCAATGCCTGGCGTCCGGCGTACTCATCGTGCCGGTCTTCTATCTGCTCGCGACCAACCTGCTCAGCATCGGCGTGACCGGTGGCGTGATGGTCGGCGCGGGCGCCGGCGACATCTTCCTGATCTACATCGCGCCGCACGGCCTGCTCGAGCTGACCAGCGTCTTCGTCGGCGCCGGCGTGGGCCTGCGGATCGGCTGGGCGTGGATCGCGCCGGGCCCGCACCGCACCCGCGGGCAGGCCCTGGCCGAGCGCGCCCGCAGCGGCATGCTGGTCGCGCTCGGCCTGGTACTGGTGCTGCTGGTGGCCGGGCTGGTCGAGGCCTACGTGACGCCGTCACCGCTCCCGGCGGCGGTCCGGATCGCGCTGGGCGCGATGGTCTGGCTCGCCTTCCTGGCGTACGCCCTGGGCCTCGGCGCCGCGGCCCACCGCCGCCAGTCGACCGCCGACCTGGACGACATCGCCCCGGCCGAGCTGCCCCAGCGCTAACCCTCCGCCAGCACCTTCCGCAGCCGGGCCTCGAACGCGGCCGGGTCCTGGGCGAAGCCGACGTGGCCGCCCGGGAACATCGTCGGCTCGGTGCCGAGCATGGTCGCCAGCACCCGGCAGGCACGGTCGCAGAGCTCGCCGGCCGAGTCCTCGCCCAGGCCGACCAGCACCCGCGTGGCCCGCAGCTTCGCGACGTCCGGCCGGAAGCCGACCGTGCCGCGATACATGTTCCGGTATTGGAACGCCTCGTCGGCGGCCTCCTGCGGGGTCGGCACGCCGCCCGCCATCATCTGCACCACCTCGGCCGGCAGCTCCAGGTTCGCGACCCGCATGAACTTGCGGAAGGTCGCGAGCCGGTCGCCGGTCTCGAAGGTGGCCAGCATGTCCTCGGTGCCGGCCCACAGCTCGTCGCGGTCCGGCAGCACCTCCAGCAGGGGCGGCTCGTGCGGCACGAAGATCGCGGCGCTCGCCGGGTGCTCCTCGGCGAGCGCGAGCACGCTGACCGCGCCGCCGCTGGAGCCCAGCACCAGCGCCGCCGGACCGCGGCCGGTGTGCTCGATCAGGCGGGCCAGGTCGCCGGCGCGCTGGCGCGGGGTCGACGGCGCCGAACGGTCGCGCACCGAACTGCGGTTGATGCCGCGCGGGTCGGTGGTCAGCACGGTGTGGTCGACGGCCAGCAAATCGGCCAGCGGCGCGAACGCGCCGGCGTCCATCGGCGCCGCGGCCAGCACGATCAGCGGGCCGTCGCCGCGCAGCTCGTAGTAGAGATCAGCGTCCGGAACAGAGAGGATGTCGGTCTTCGTCATGTTGGTAGGACCGGCGCCGCCGCGCGAAATCATCGCGTTTCTTGAGAAGGCTTACAGGCGGCCGGCTGCTTTCAACATCAGATAGACGTCGGCGACCTTGGAAGCGAAGAGGTCGCGGGTCTCGTCCACCACGATCACGCCGAGCTGGGTGAGCACCGCGCGCACCCGGTCGCGCTCGGCCAGCGCCAGCTCGGCGGCGGCCGCCACGTGCACGTCGTCGGCCGTCGCGCCGGCCTCCGGCAGCACCGCCAGACGAGCCGTCTCGGGGTCGCGGACGCTGGCCACCACCACCCGGTGCCGGGTGGTCAGCCGGTGCAGCATCGGCAGCAGGCCCTCGATGATCGGCGCCGCGTCCAGCGCCGTGAAGATCACCACCAGCGCGCGCTTGTGGTCGCGGCGCAGCAGCTCCGCCACCGCCAGCTGGAAGTCGGTCTCCACCAGGGCCGGCTCGAGCGCCGCCATGGCCGAGATCAGCCGGGTCAGCTTGGTGCGGTGGCCGCCGCCCTCCACCTTGGCCCGGATCGCGGTGTCCGCGGCCAGCAGGTCGACCCGGTCGTCGGCGCGGGTGGCCAGCACGGACAGCAGCAGCGCGGCGTCGATCGCCGCGTCCAGCCGGGGCTCGTCGCCGATCCGGGCCGCCGAGGTGCGCCCGGTGTCCAGCAGGCAGAGCACCCGGCGGTCGCGTTCCGGCCGCCAGGTGCGCACCACCACGTCCTGGGCACGGGCGCTGGCCCGCCAGTCGATCGAGCGGACGTCGTCGCCGATCACGTATTCGCGCAGGTTGTCGAACTCGGTGCCCTGGCCGCGCCCGCGGGTGACCACGGCGCCGTCGAACACCCGCAGCTTGGCCAGCTTTTCCGGGAGCAGGCGGCGGGACGGGAAGGGTGGCAGGACACGCAACACCCAGGGCGGCGTGTGCTCGTCGTTCCAGGCCGCCCGGCGCTGGCGATACGCGAGGCGCAGCGGACCGTACGACCGCAGCGTCACGCGCACCGACGGGCGATCGCCGTGCCGGGTGGGGGTGAGGACGGTCGCGATCGTGTCCTCCGTACCCGGATCCAACGTCAGCCGGTGCTCCTCGTGGGCCGAACCGGCGGACGGCACCCAGGTGTCCCGAAGGGACAGCCGCAGCAGTCGCGGCGAGGTGTTCGCGACGCCCAGCGTGACCGTCGCCGTGCCGCCCAGCCACACCGTGGTGTCACCCTCGCGGCGCAGCGCCACCCCGGTCAGCGGCCCGGCGACGACCAGGTCGCCGACCGTGATCGCGGCCAGTCCGAGCAGCACCACGATCGCCGCGAGCCACGGCCACGGCAGCACCGCGGGCAGCACCGCGCCCACCGCCAGCAGCAGCGCGAAGCGCCGGGTGACCATCAGCGCGGCGACGGCACGGCGGAGAGCACCTGGCGCAGCACCGAGTCCACCGTGATGCCGTCCAGCTCCGCCTCGGCGCGCAGCCGCACCCGGTGCCGCAGCGTGGGCAGCGCGAACGCCTTCACGTCATCGGGCGTCACGTAGTCGCGGCCGCTCAGCCAGGCCCGCGCCTTGGACACCGCCAGCAGCGCGGTGGCGCCGCGCGGCGACGCGCCCAGCTCGAGCGACGGCGCCACCCGGGTGGCACGCACCAGGTCCACGATGTATTCCAGCACCGGATCGGTCAGGCCAACCCGGCGCACCGCGGCCCGGCCCTCGGCCAGATCCTCGGCGGTCGCCACCGGGCTCACCCCGGCCGCCTTCAGATCCCGCGGGTCGAAGCCGTGGTGGTGGGCGCGCAGCACGTTCAGCTCGTCGTGGCGCTCGGGCAGCGGCACGGACAGCTTCAGCAGGAACCGGTCCAGCTGCGCCTCGGGCAGCGGATAGGTGCCCTCGTACTCGATCGGGTTCTGGGTGGCCGCCACGATGAACGGCTCGGGCAGCCGCCGCGGCACGCCGTCCACGCTGACCGTGCGCTCCTCCATCGCCTCGAGCAGCGCCGCCTGCGTCTTCGGCGGCGTCCGGTTGATCTCGTCGGCGAGCAGCAGGTTGGTGAAGATCGGCCCGGGCCGGAAGTTGAAGGCCGCGGTCCGGGCGTCGTAGACCAGCGAGCCGGTCACGTCGCCGGGCATCAGGTCGGGGGTGAACTGCACCCGCTTGGTGTCCAGGTCGAGCGCGGTCGCCAGGGTGCGCACGAGCAGCGTCTTGGCTACCCCCGGCACACCTTCGAGCAGCACGTGCCCGCCGCAGAGCAGCGCGATGACCACCCCGCCGACCACGGCGTCCTGGCCCACCACCGCCTTGCCGACCTCGGCCCGCAGCCGGCCCAGCGCGTCCACGGAAGACGTCACAACTGATTCCCCTCGTTCTGTTCGCCGATCACATGGCGTACCAGCCGCTGCACGGCCGCGGCCTTCTCGGCCAGGTCCTCGTCGGTGTCCTCGACCCCGCCGCCGAGCAGCGCGCGCACCTCGTGCGTCGGCTCGCCCAGATGCTCGGCCACGTGTTCCGACACCACGTCCACATCGCTCTCGGGCGGCAGCCCGAAGTGCACGGCCAGCCTGCGCACGGCCGCGGCCTGCACGGTGGCCAGCGAGGCGTCGCGCGCCCGCGCCCGCCGATAGAGACCACCGAGCCCGTGTACGGTCTCCGCCGCGCGCACCCGGGCCGGCAGCGGTTCCGGGACCGGCGCCCCCAGCCGGCGCGCGGACGCCAGGGCCAGCGCGAGCAGCGCCAGCGCGAGCAGCAGCAGGGTGGCCCAGAAGGCCGCCGGGAACGCCTCGGCGAGCGCGTTGCCGTCGTCCGGCCGGCCACCGCTCTGCGGCTCCTGCTGTCCGGGACCGTCCTCCCGGGGCTCGGCCGGGCCGTCGCCGCTGTCCGGGTAGTCGCGGTCCGCGTCCGGGTCGGGCTCCGGCTCGCTGCCCGGCTCCGGCTCGCCCTCCAGCGCCGGGTCGACCGCCGGTGGCTGCTCCCGCTCGTGCAGATCCAGCCAGACCACCCGCTGCCCCCGGGAGAGCAGGCGGGTCGCGAAGGTGGCGTTGCCCCACTCGCCGAGCCGGTCGTTGCGGAACGGGTCGGAGGCGCCGACCAGCGTGAACGGCGGCCCGCCGGCGCGGTCGAGCTCGACCACCGACCCGGCGTAGCAGCTGAACGTCATGCCGTCGTCGCCGTGGTACTGCCACCGCCCGACCGCCGCCGGCCGGGTGGCGAACTCCTCGCCGCAGCCCGGGTCGGGGGCCGCCGCGGTCCAGCGCGGCCCGGCCATCGGCACCACCGCGCCCAGCCGGGTGAGCACCCCGATCGTCGGCGTGACCAGCACGATCCGCACCGAAGGCGGGATGCTGCGCAGGTCGCGCAGGTATTCCGGATGGATCATCTCGGGCGCCGGCACGAAGATCGTCGAGCCGGGCGCGGAGGTGGCCGCGGCGATCGCCTCCGGGGTGCGGGTGCGCCGGTCCACCGCGATCCCGGCACTGGACAGCTGCTCGGCCAGGTCGGCGGCGCCGTCCTGCGCGGTGCTGGCAGGGGAGAGGAAGGACGGTCGCGACGGGTCGGGCTTCTCGATCGAGTGCACGACCAGCGTGGCGCTCACCGCGGTCAGCACGACACCCATCGGCAGGACAGCCTTGATCCACTTCTTCACAGCGCCGCCCGCACCTGGTCGGTCAACACGCGCATGTGCTGGTCGTGGGTCTGCTCGGCGGGGCGGTCGCCGTACCAGATCTCGGAGAAGAGCTCGGTGGCACCGCCCAGCGGCGCGGCCACCGTCGGCCGCTGCCCACCCGCGATGCCGGCCAGCTCGGCGGCGGTCCAGCCCGGCTGCGGCGGCACCAGCCGCGCGGCGACCAGCTCACCCAGCGTGACCCGGAGCCGCTGGCGGATCGCCTCGGCGTAGCGCCCCTCGGCGGCCAGCCGGTCGGCCAGCGAGAGGTCGCCGACCGGCACCGGCGCGGCCTCCTCCGGCTCGGCCGCGGTGATCACCGCGTCGGTCTTCGGCGCCTTGTCCTTCTTGTCCTTGCGCCGCCGCTTGAACCGCGGCAGCCGCGGCCACCGGCGCGGCACCCAGGCCGGCCACCAGTACCAGAGGCCGCCGACCAGCGCCGCGGCGCCGAGCAGGATGAGCAGCAGCACGCCGGGCGGCACGACGTCGAAGACGCCGGCCATGAACTCGTCCCAGGCCCGGGTCATGGCCGATGTGCCAACATCGCATCGGGGTCGCCGCCCCGGCTGCGGGTGCGGCTGATCAGGATGTCCAGGCCCTCGGTGCGCACCCGCACGTCCAGCAGCAGCACCGCGGTGAGGCAGGCCAGCGCCGCGTAGGCCACCGTGTTGGCCAGCGCCCGCGCGATCGGCACCAGCCAGGACTGCCCGTCCGGCTCGGCGCCGGTGATCTGCGCGACCAGCTGGGTCCAGCCGGCGCCCAGCGCGAACCGCACCGCGCACCAGGTCAGATATGCCACCACCAGGACCCAGAAGCCACGCGCGAGACCGCGCCCGGCGAGCGCCGCGGACCGCCCGAGCGGATTGCGCGCCCGGTCGTTGGTCAGCGCCGCGCCGGTCATCGCGAAGAACCCGAACACCGCCACCCAGGGCAGCACGGCGAGCACCGCGGCGGCGGCGCCGACCAGCCCGAGGAGCAGCGCGAGCCCGACGGCCGGCAGCGGACGGGTCTGCCGCCACAGCGCGCGATGCCGCACGGCGCGCCCGAGCAGCGCGGGCCCGGCGGCGGCCCCCGCATAGGCGCCGAGCAGGGTCAGGATGGTCAGCTCGAACCCGAACCCGACGGCCACGGTGGTCCACCACTCGAAGAGCTCGGCCTCGGTCGGGCCGTACCAGGGCGGGGTCATGTTGCCCCAGGCCCGCAGCGGCGCGAGCGCGACCTGCTCCGCCGAGGCGAGCACCGCGGACGCGGCGAGCAGCGGCAACGCCCGGCGTCGCAGCAGCGCCATCGCCGCGTCCAGCAGCTCGCCGAGCGTCATCGGGCGCAGCGGAAGCTCCGGCTGCGCAGACATGCGCCGAATCCTATTCGACCGGGTCATCCCGCCCGTGCCGAGCACGCGGATGCCGTCTGACCTCGCTCATCGATGCATCGAAAGATATGGTGCGGCGATGACCTCCGGACTGTCCCGGCGCACCGTGCTGGCTGCTTCGGCAGCCGGCGCCGCCGCGCCGCTCGCCTTCGAGGGCCCCGCCGCCGCGGCCGGGTCGAAGACCTATCAGCTCACCGTGCTCGGCACCTCCGACACCCACGGCAACGTCTACAACTGGGACTACTACAAGGACGCCGAATACGATGACAGCGCCCACAACGACGTCGGGGTGGCCAAGCTGGCCGCCCTGATCAACCAGATCCGCGAGGAGAAGGGCATCACCACGCTGGTGCTCGACGCCGGCGACACGATTCAGGGCACCCCGCTGGCCACCTATTACGCGAAGCAGGAGCCGATCACCGAGACCGGCGAGAAGCACCCGATGGCCAAGGCCATGAACGTGCTGCACTACGACGCGGTGACCCTGGGCAACCACGAGTTCAACTACGGCCTGCCGCTGCTCAACCTCTGGATCCGCCAGCTCGGCTTCCCGGCGCTCGCCGCGAACGCCGTGAACGTGGCCACCGGACGGCCGGCCTTCCGGCCGTACGTGATCAAGAAGCTGACCGTGGGCGGCAAAACCCTGCGAGTCGGCATTCTCGGGTTGACCAACCCGGGCACCGCGATCTGGGATCGGGCCAACGTCGAGGGGCTGCTGCGCTTCGAGGATCTGGTCGCGACCGCGGCGAAGTTCGTGCCGATCATGCGGCGCAACGGCGCCGACCTGGTGATCATCTCGGCGCACGGCGGGGACAGCGGCACCTCCAGCTATGGCCCGGAGCTGCCCAACGAGAACCCCAGCGCGCTGATCGCCGAGCAGGTGCCGGGCATCGACGCGATCCTGTTCGGCCACGCGCACGCCGAGGTGGCGCAGCGCTTCGTCACCAACGCCGAGACCGGCGATCAGGTGTTGCTCTCCGAGCCGTCCCGCTGGGGTCAGCGGCTCACCCGGATGGACTTCACGCTGGCCCGCGAGCGCGGCAAGTGGGTGGTCGCGGCCAAGAAGTCGGCCACCCTGAACACCAACACGGTCACCGAGGACCCGGACGTGCTCCGCGCGGTGCGCCGCCAGCACGCCACGACGGTCGCCTACGTGAACCAGGTCGTCGCCCGATCCACCGTGGAGCTGTCCGCCGCCGAGTCGCGTTACAAGGACACGCCGATCCTGGACTACATCAACCGGGTGCAGACCGACACGGTGACCGCCGCCCTGGCCGGCACGGAATATGCGGACCTGCCGGTGCTCTCCATCGCCGCGCCGTTCAGCCGCACCGCGGTCTTCCCGCAGGGCGACGTGAAGATCAAGGACGTGGCCGGCCTCTACATCTACGACAACACCCTGGAAGCGGTGGTGCTCACCGGCGCCGAGGTGAAGGCCTATCTGGAGTATTCGGCGAAGTACTTCCGCACGCTCGCCCCGGGCGCGCCGGTGGACCCGGCCACGATCAGCGACCCGGCCGTGCCGGACTACAACTACGACGTGATCTCGGGCATCGATTACGACATCGACATCAGCAGGCCGGTCGGTGACCGCATCATGATCGAGATCCAGGCAGATGCCCGATTCGTCGTCGCGGTCAACAACTACCGCAGGTCGGGCGGCGGCAACTTCCCGGGCATCGTGAAGACCCAGGTCTACAACGCCCAGCAGGAGATCCGGCAGCTGCTGATCGACTGGGCCCAGGCCCAGGGAGAGATCAACCCGGCCGACTTCTTCGTGCCGAACTGGCGGCTGGTCCGGGCCGGCGAACCGGTTTTCCCGGCTTAGACGACAAAACGCGGCGCACCCCCTCCCCGCCGGAGGGGTGCGCCGCGAGCCTGTCGGTTACTTCTTCTTCGTGGGGATCACGGCCGACCACTTGCCGTCGCCGTCCGCGATCACCGCCAGCGTCCCGGTACGCCCATCGTCCAGCTGCAGCACACAGTCGTACGCCCGCTCACCGGCGACGTCCCGCGGCCCCACCGGCTCGCACTTCGCCGAGGTCGCCTTGACCTGCATGGTGTTCATCAGGTTGCCGTCCTCGACGATGTTCCCCTGCAACTGCTTGGTGAGCGCGCCCTCGCGGAAATTCAGGTAGGCCGGGACGCCGACGGACACGACCATGCTGCCCAGCACCGTGGCCAGCACCATCGTCACGCCCCACGCGATCCAGTAGGGCGCCGCGCTGTTGCGGCCGCGCTGGGCCATGTTGGCACGCTTCACCACCGAGATGAGCGCCAGGATGCCGAAGAAGAACGTCCAGATCACCACCGGCCACCAGGCCGGCGGCTGCGGGCGGGCGGCGTTCTGCATCTCCTCCGGGAACGGCACCAGCAGGCCGCCGTGCGGGGTCGACCGTTCGCCGTAGGGCCAGGCCGGGGCCTCGTCCGGAACGGTGGCGGGGGCCTGCGGAGTCGCCCACGGCGGCGCGGTGGAGTATGCCGGTGGGGGCGGTTGCTGCTGCTGGTAGGGGAGTTGAGTGGTCATTCGGGGGGCCTCTCCGGTTGCTGGTCGGGAGCAACGTCGTACCTGAGTGGCCTCAACATCGGCGGCGCGCGGTGGGACCTGAGCGCTACTTCTTGCCGATCTTGTAGAGGTTGAGGATGTCGGCCGCGCTGAGTGCTTTGCCCCAGACCGCGACCTCGTCGACGTCGCCCTCCATGCCGCTGGCGCTGCCCTCGGACACGGTCAGCGGATTGTTCGAGCCGCCGACCGTGCCCACGTTCACGGTGTCCACCTCGACCCCGTTGATGTAGAGCCGCGCGTAGCCGCCGTCCCACACCCCCACCACGAACCGCCACGCGCCGTCCTTGGGCCAGACGGACTTGGTCGCCGACCCCGCGGTCAGCCGCGTCCCGACCGCGGTGTCCACCAGGAACCGCATGTAGTTGCCGGTGCTGCCCCAGGCGAGCAGGTAGTTGATGTCGCCGGTGCCGGCGCTGCCCTTGAACACCAGGCGGTAGAAGGAGCCGCCCAGGCCGTTGGTCCACGCGCCGACCGTGAACGGCGTGCTGAACCGGTGCGCCGCGTTGCTCACCGTCGCCACCGTCGAGGTGGTGGACGACGTGTGCGTGAAGTGCGTGGACTGGTCGGTGTCGCCGCGCAGCCCGCCGCTCCGCAGCGAGGCGGCCGTTCCGGTGACGGCCAGCGACGCCCCGCCCATCGCGTCCGGGATCGAGGTGGTGGTGCCGCCCATCCGCCAGTAGGAGACCGGCCCGGTGGCGAGCACCGCGTTGTAGTAGGTCAGCGACGTGCCCCAGCTCTGCGTCGCGGTGGTGGTGCCGGTCCAGGCCGCCCGCGAGCTCACCCACGAGGTGCCGGCCGCCCCAGCGCTGCTGACCAGCACGCAGGCCACGGCCGCCGACAGCGCCGGTTTGGCGGGGATCCGCCGGCGCAGCGGCAGCAGCAGGCTGAGCACCATGATCACCAGCCCGGCGATCGGCGCCGCCCGCCCGAAGTGCAGCTGGACCAGCCCGGCGAGCGGCACCACGATGCGGGCCGCCCCGATCACCTGGTCGCCGCCGATCAGCCGGGTGTCGGCCTGCCGGTTGGCGTCGCCCTTCGTGCGATAGCGACCGTCCGGCAACTGCTCGACAACACGATGGGTGACCGGTTGTTCGCCCGCTCGCGGCGCCGCGATCACCACGACGGTGCCCACCCGGATGGTGTGCCCGCGCGCGATCCCCGAGGCGACCACCACGTCACCGGGGCGCACCAGGGGAGTCATCGAGCCGGACGTCACCGTGTAGGCGTCCCACCCCCACAGCAGCGGCACGACCACCCACGCACCAAGCGTGAGCACCACCATCAAGGACATCACCAGCAGGAGTCGCACACCCTCGGCGATCACCCACCGCAAGCGCGGTGGTCCGGCTCCTCCGGAGGGTACGCCGGCCCCGGCCCCCGCCTCCCGCGACGGACTCCCGTCCACCGGCCGGGGAGGCGTGCCGGCGACCTGCTCGTGCGGACCCCCGGCGACAGGGGTTCTCCGAGGCCGGGTCTCTGGACGCCGGGTCTTTGGAGGCCGAGTCTGTGGAGGCCGGGACGCCGCCATGCACGCGGCATAGGCAAGCGTGGCGGCGGCGGCGAACACCAGCACGCCGAGCCCGCGATCAGCGGGCCGGCTCTGCGGTCCGCATGATCGAGCCGGGATCAAACGGTCTGGGCCTCCCAGGTGAACGTGGCCGACGCGGTCTGGTTCTGGGCCTGCGGCACGTTCTGCACGGAGACGGTGAACCGGTACGTCAGCTTCTCGTCCTTGACGGTAGGTCCCCAGGTGCCCGCGCCGTTGGCGAACGAGTTCTTTGCCGAGGCGAAGTTGGCCAGCGTGCCGGTCCAGACGCTGGTGGGGGAGCTGAAGCCGGTGCAGTCGCCGTTGGTCGAGGAGGTGTTGGTGCTGGTCTCCACGGTCAGGTCGAGATACGTCGGCAGGGTGCCGCTGATCGCGCTTGCATAGAGCCGCACCGCGGCCGGCGCCGTCACACCCTTGTACGTCACCACGATGCACTTGGTCATCGTCTGCCCGTTCACCAGCAGCCCGTCGCCCGCGCTGTTGAACACCGCCGTGCCGGTGCCGTCGCTGGTGATCTCCGCGCCACCGGTGGCCCAGGTGTTGCCGGTCGAGTCGTATCCGGCGAACACCGCCTGGGTGGTCCGCACGACCATCGTCGAGGTCAGAGAGGCGCCGAGCAGCACGCCAAGCACCGTCGCCACCCGTGTCCGGTTGAGCATCATGCGTCTCTCCTCGAGTTACCGGCCGGTTACCGGCTCGAGAGTCCCTTTCGGTGACGGAGCGTCACACTTGAGAATCTCCCGCGAGAAGTTGCTCAGTCCGGCGAACGCACTTCCACCTGCATCTCGGTGACCCATAGATCGAACTCGCCGGGCGGGCAGTCGAGGTAGATCTCGCGCGCGTAACCCGCGCCGACCGCGCGGTAGCCGTTCTCGTCGATCCAGGCCGCGATCGTCTGCACGGTGCGGAACGCCTCGTTCATGTGCCCGCGGTGCAGCATCGTCGCGGCGTGCGGCAGGGCCGGCAGGTCGACCACCTCGAACGGCGGGTCGGCGGGCGGCTCGCCGGCGAACGGGAAGGCCGCGTGCACGGTGATCGACTCGTCGCCCGGACCGGCCGGCGCCCCCCGGTAGTGCGCGATCGGCGCGCCGGTCATCCGCAGCCCGGCCGCCTCCATCCGCTCGAGCAGCGGCGCGTAGAGCGGGCTGAGCGCGGGCGAGATGTCGGCCGCCTGATAACTGGCGCAGGGCGCCGAGAGCTGCGCCACGCGCTGTGCCGGCACGCTCTTGAGCAGCACGTCGCCGGTCTCCATGTGGCCCTCGGTCTCGATCATCCGGAGCCGGGCGTCGACCCCGGCCATCCGGGCGGTGTCCGCGGCCAGCTGCTCGGTGAGCTGGGCGCGGCGCATCCGCAGCATGCCGCGCAGCTCACCCGGATCGACCTTCTCGTCGATCATGGTCTGCACCTGCTCGAGCGTGAAGCCCAGATCCTTCAGCGCGACGATCCGGTTGAGCACGGACAGCTGGACCGCGGTGTAGTAGCGGTAGCCGCTGAACTCGTCGACCCGGGCCGGTCGCAGCAGCCCGATCGCGTCGTAGTGCCGCAGCATGCGCACGGACACCCGGCCGAGGTTCGCGAAGTCCCCGATGCCGAACACGGCTCAGGTGTCGGCGCCGTCGAAGATGCCGCCCAGGCCGCCGTTGTTCTGACCGCCCTCGGCCGGGGGCGTCGGGTCGTCCGTCGGCGGGGTGGGGTCGTCGGTCGGCGGGGTCGGGTCGTCGGTGGGTGGCGTCGGGTCGTCGGTCGGCGTCGTCGGCGTGCTCGAGGTCGGCGCCTGCGAACTGGGCGTCGTCGAGCGCGGCGGCGTGGTGCGCGGCGGCGCCGGCTGCTCCCCGTTGGGTCGCCGGGTCGGGGTGGACGTCGGCAGCGGCGCGAGCGGAACCTCGGGCTCGGCGCTCTGCGACGGCTCGGCGGTGCTGCTGTTGCTCGGCTCGACCACCTGGCCGTCGTTGTCGCTGGGCCGCAGCGCGATGGCCAGCCCCAGACCGGCCGCGGCCAGCCCGAGCACGATCACCGCGACCAGCACGGCGAGCTGCCCGGGAGTGCGCTTGTCCCGGCCCGGCCCGGGCGTGGCGAGCGGCAGATCGCGCGGCACCGGCACCTGCCGGGTCGGTGGCGCCGGAGTCAATGGCGCGGTCAGCGCCGTGCCGGTGACGGATCGGTAGCTCAGCGGACCCGTGGCATTGAGGGCCGCCTCGGCAAACTCGGCGGCGCTGCTGAAGCGGTCGTCCGGGTGCTTGGCCATCGCCCGGCTGATCAGCTCGCGGACCGCGATCGGCACGTCCGCCGGCAGCGGCTCGGGTTCGTCCTCCAGGTGCATCAGCGCGACCTGCAGGGCGTTGTCGCCGTCGAACGGCGGCCGCCCGGCGATGCAGTGGTAGGCCACCGCGCCCAGCGCGTAGATGTCCGTGGCGGGTGTGACGTTGCCCTTGGCGACCTGCTCGGGAGCCATGTAGAGCGCGGTGCCGACGATCGAGTTGATGCCGGTCACGCTGGTCACCGCGTTGGACCGGGCCACGCCGAAGTCGACCAGGATGACCGCGCCGGTGGGCTTGACCATCAGGTTGCCCGGCTTCACGTCGCGGTGCACGGTGCCGTTGAGGTGCGCGGCGTGCAGCGCGTCGGCGGCCTGGGCCACGATCGACATGGTCTCGGCGACCTCGAGCTTGCCGGCGTCCTTGAGCCGGGTGGACAGCGGCTCGCCCTCGACGAACGCCATCACCAGGTAGGCGCACTGGTCCGGGTCGCCGGTGTCGTCGGAGCTCGCGTAGTCGAACACCTCGACCACGCCCGGGTGCCGGAAGGCCGCCATCATCCGGGCCTCGCCGTAGAACCGCGCGGCGAACTCGGGATCGGACATCATCGCCTGGCGCAGCACCTTGACGGCCACCACGCGGCCGAGCACCACGTCCGTCCCTTTCCAGACGTCGCCCATCCCGCCCGTGGCGATGCGCTCGTCCAACCGGTAACGGTTGTCGAGGAGATGACCGACATCGAGCACCAGCGGACCTTATCTGTGAGGGGGCGTTCGTGGGGTGACGCGGGTGGGGACGGAACAACGCACCATGCTACCGAGAGTCGGCCCTCACCGCCGGACCAGCGGTGGCGCCCGGCGGCCCTCGGCGCGGTCGGCGACCGGTTGCGCCAGGCGGCGGGCGCGGGTGTCCTCCCGCTTGCCGCTGACCACCCGCTGAGCTGCTGCTTTGCGAGAGGAAGCGGTCCGCGCCGACGACCGGTGGCAGGCCCCGGATCGGCCCTGAGCTGGGCGATCTGGATCTCGTCGAGGTCCGTGCCGTCCGGCTGCTCACCGGAGCGGACCGCGACCGGGTCCGGCTTGCGCTGCTCGAACACCTCGATCCCCGGCGGGCCGCATCGGCCCCTGCTCGGTGAGCCGGGCGTTGGCCGCCGGTCGAGGACGAGTCCGGGCGCGGACTCATGGGTGCTTTCGAACCATTCGCGCAGCTCGGCGGGGGTGGCGAAGAACACAGCGTCGATCATCGGGCAAGCGCAGAACCGCCGGGCAGTGAGGGGCGCCGCCCGGCGGTTCCACCGGTCCTGCTTTGTCTTACTTGTCGTACGTCGGGGTGACCACGACCGCGGTCTCCGCCAGCTCGAGCTCTTCCTGCTCCTGCTGACGTTCGAGCGCGGCCCGCGCGGAGGTCGCCGCGGCCCAGCCGATCGCCGCGCCCAGCAGGCCGACGCCGATCACCAGACCCCACGGCACCCCGGGACGCTTGCCGGACAGCGCGTCGGCGGCCAGCACCGCACGGGTCCACGCCTCGTCCTTGGCCGCGGACGACTTCTTCGACGCCTTGCCCGCCAGCTTCGACGACTTCTTGGACGCCTTGGCGGCGAACTTCGAGGACTTCTTGCTCGCCTGGTCGGCGAGCTTCGACGACTTCTTGCCGGCCTGACCCGCCAGCCTGCTCGCGGTGGCGCTGGTCACGTCGACCGCGTGCGCGCCGGCCTCCCGTGCGCTGTCGCCGGCCGTGGTCACCGCGGACGACAGATATTCCCACGCCTCAGCGGCCGTACGCTCCGCCTTGTTCTTTTTCGAGAACATCGTGCTCCCGCCTTCCGTTTCGCCGGGTTAAGTCTTCTAGTAACCAACCGGTCCCCGCGGCAAACGTACGGCCAACAGTGCGCGGGCCGGTCTTGTGTGGAGCGTCACGAGGGGGAAAACCGCTGGACCCGGCTGGGTAGGGTGGGGTCGATTCAAGGTGATCACACAGGTGGTTATCAGGTTCGGTGCATAGCCTTGCAGGCAGTTTCACCGGACCCTTCGCAGAGTCGCGACACGGCTCTGCAAGGCAGACGCTCGGGGCATCCCGGGTGGGTGGAGGTAAGAGGCGTGACGCTGTCGATAACGACGTCGACATCGGCCGACACGGTCGAGGTGGCTCCCACCGGGGAGATCGACGTTGAGAACGCGTACATGATCAAGGACGCGGTGGTGGAGGCGCTCGCACAGGGCCGGCCGCGTCGCATCGAGCTCAACATGCGTGGCGTCACGTTCATCGACTCCGTGGGCATCAGCGGTCTCGTGAGCGCTCATCAGCTGGCCGGGGTCTCCGGTGTCAAGGTCGTCGTCACGAAGCCCAGCCGCTTCGCACACCGGCAACTCTGGGTGACCGGACTGCTCGGCCTCTTCGGCAACCCCGACCCGGTGCCGGGGGGTTACGACGCCGCGGGGCAGCCCGCTGTGTCCGGCACCTGACCGCGAGTACCCCTCACATTAAGCCCTCCTGAAGGGGCTTGTTGGCACGCTCGTCGATGCGGAATAGTCGCCGTTTGTGGCAAGACTTCCGATGGGCACCGCCATCTTCCGGCGTTATGTGCTGATCGGTGCCATCGGTCAGGGTGGTGTCTCCACGGTCTATTCGGCGGTGGACGCCCGGCGCGGCCGCAAGCTGGCGGTGAAGATCCTGGCACCGGCGCTGGCGGACGACCCGGGCGCCCGCGACGACGTGCGGCGCGAGGCGTTGATCACGGATCGTCTGCGGCACCCGAGCGTGCCCAAGGTGTTCGAATACGGCGAGGCGCCGCTGCCGGACGGCACGGTGGTGCCCTATGTGGTGCTCGAGCTGCTGGCCGGCGTGCCGCTGACGAAACTGCTGGCCGGCGGGGCCCTGCCGTGGCGTGAGGCGGTGCGGATCGCGGCGACCGCCGCCGACGTGCTGGCCGTGGCGCACCGCCGCGGCGTGGTGCACCGCGACCTGAGCGCGCGCAACATCATGGTCACCGCCGAGGGCGCCAAGATCATCGACTTCGGCCTGGCCACCGCCGCGTCGGGCTCCGCGCCCTGGGCGGGCGCCCAGCGGCCGCATCATCCGAAGACGGCGTTCGCCCGCCCGGCCGACGACATCTACACGCTCGGCGTCCTGCTCTACGAGATGCTGACCGGGCGCTCGCCCTATCCGGCCGCGGCCGCCGCCACCATCCTGGCGGCCGGCCGCACCTCCCACCTCGCGCCCACCCCGGTGCTGGCCATCCCCGGTCTGCCGTCGCGCATCCGGGATCTGGTCCGCAACTGCATGGCCAAGACCGCGGACGCGCGCCCGGCGAGCGCCGACGTGGCGCTGAGCCTGTGGGCGGTGCTCGACACACCGCCGCACGCCGCCTTCGGATAGGCCCTCAGGCCCAGGGCGGCGGGCCGGTGAAGGCCAGCTGATAGACCTCGAAGAGAGCGGCCTCCTCGACCCCCATCGCCGGGCCTGAGCTGCGGGCGAACCAGGTCAGCATCGCGCGCGGCTCCGGGCCGCCGGCGCCCAGGCCCTTGGTGTATTCGGCGTGCGCGTTGAGCGAGGCGATGCCCCGCTGCAACGGCTCGCCGGAGATGTCCACGCCGTGGGTGGAGCGGCCGCTGCCGCCGAACGCGACGAACCGCACGCCGCCCCACGGCTCCAGGCCCTCGTCGAGCAGCTCCGGGAAGATCCACCGGTTGCCCGCGTCGCGCGCCGCGTCCAGGGTGGCCAGGCCGACGACCCGGTGATCGGCCTGGTTGACCATGCCGCCCATCATCCGCACCTCGAAGTCGCCGCAGACGATGATCTCGGGGCGGTGCTTGCGGATCGACCGGGCGATGTCCCGGCGCAGCTCGTTCCCGTACTCCACGACCCCGTCGCGATGCTCGAGGAAGTCGACCACCTCGACCCCCACCTCGCGGGCCCCGGCCCGCTCCTCCTCCTGGCGCAGCGGCTTCGCCTCGTCCGGGTGCATGCCGTCGATCCCGGCCTCGCCGCTGGTCGCCAGCAGATATGTCACGGTCTTACCTTGCGCGGTCCAGCGCGCCACGGCGGAGGCGGCTCCGTACTCGATGTCGTCCGGGTGTGCGGCCACGCAGAGGCAACGGTCCCAGTCCTCCGGCAGCGCGGGCAGCAGATCGCTCATGGCGGATAGTCTGCTCCGCGTGGACCTCTCGCGCCTCCACCCCCAGGCTCGTTCCGCCCTTCGTGCTCAAGTTCGAGCCCCGCTGACCACGGAAAACCTTCCCGCGGTGCGCCGCAGCATGACCGACGCTGCCGTCGCGGAGGTGGGCGCCGGCCCGCCCGTGCGCAGCGTCACCGACGTCGACGCCGGCGGCGTGCCGGCCCGGTTCTACCGCGACCGCGACGATGCGCCGGTGCTGGTCCTCGCGCACGGCGGCGGCTGGGTGATGGGCGACCTCGCCACGCACGACGGGCTGTCCCGGCAGCTCGTGCACGACTCCGGCTGGTCGGTGCTGTCGGTGGACTACCGGCTCGCGCCGGAGCACCCGCACCCGGCGGCGCTGGACGATGTGGAGCGCGCGCTGGCCTGGCTGCCACCCGGCCCGGTGGCGCTCGGCGGCGACTCGGCGGGCGGCTACCTGGCGGCCGTCGCGGCCCGGCGCGCGACCCGCCCGATTGCCGCCCAGGTGCTGATCTGCCCGGCCCTGGACCCGGCGATGACCTATCCGGACCTGGACGACTACGGCCTGCACCGCGACGAGATGCGCTTCTTCTGGGACGCGTTCGCGCCGGCCGGCCTCGACGCGGCCGTGGATCCGCTGCGGATGGACGTCACCGGCATGCCACCCGCCGTGGTGATCACCGCCGAGTTCGACGTGCTGCGCGACGAGGGCGAGCGCTACGCGGCCCGGCTGCAGGCCGCCGACGTGCCCGTGATCGCCACCCGCTACCTGGGCGTGAACCACAACTTCGTGCGCAAGCTGGCCATCTTCGACGCGGCCGGCGCCGCGGTGGCCCAGATCGCCGCGGTGCTCAGATCGCGGGCGTCTGCACCCTGATCGACTCCAGGTTGAGCCGCACGTCGCGGGCCTCGCCGGGCGCCCGGATCGGCGTCACCGACGCATATCCCTCGGAGAGCGCGGCCAGGTCGGTGCCCGGCTCGAGCGTCTCGTCCGCGGCCTGCACCGCCGTGCGCACAAAGCCGTCCTCCCGTTCGGCGATGCTGACCTGCACCTGGCCGAACCTGGCCAGCGTGGCCCGGCGCAGCCCGCGGATGCCGTCCACGTGCAGGTCCGGCACGTTCAGGTTGAGGACCGTCCCGGCCGGCGTGTGGGTCAGCGTGGGCAGCAGCTTCACCGCCAGGCCGGCCGCACTGGCCCAGTGCCGCTGCTCGTCGTCCATCTGGTCCAGGTCCGCGATCGCCGCGCCGCCGCTGGCCGCCGTGGCCGCCGCGGGGGTGAGCACGTCGAGCGACACGGCCAGCCCGCGCAGCCCGGCGTGCGAGGCGGTGAGCGTGGCCCCGACCGTGCCGGAGTGCACCACCGCGGCGCCCGCGTTGGCGCCCCGGTTGATGCCGGAGAGCACCAGTGACGGCGGCGCGCCGAACGCCTCCCGCAGCGCCAGCAGCACGATGAACGCGGGCGTCGCGGCCACCCCGTAGGCCGGCACGTTGCGCGCCCCGCCGAGCTGCTGGGGCTCCACCACGATCTTGCCGTCCTGCTCGATCGCGGTCATCGACGCGCTGCTGCCGCTCGCCTCGGTCAGCGGCGCGGCGACCACCACGTCGTACCCGGCACGCTGCACCGCACGGGCCAGCCAGCGCAGGCCGGGCGCCTCGATCCCGTCGTCGTTGGTGATCAGGATGCGCTCGCTCATGCGTCGCCCGCCTCTTCGATCGGGGTCAGTTCGACGTGGCCGGTCAGCACCTGGACGGCGTCCCGGTGACCGGTGCCCAGTCCGTGCCGGGTGACGTTCAGCGCGCCCGCCGCGGCGCCGGTGCGCACCGCCTCGTGCAGGTCGCCGCCCTGTGCCAGGGTCGCGGCCACCCCGGCGGTCATCGAGTCACCGGCGCCGCGGGTCTCGGCCGGGGTCAGTCGCGGCATGCCGACCCGGAAGACCCGCCCGTCCAGGAAGGCCAGCGCGCCGCGGTCGGCCCGGGACACCAGGGCGTTCTCGGCGCCGTCCGCGTGCAGCCGGCGCAGCGCGGCCACCAGCGATTCGGTCGAGTCGTCCTCGGCCCGGCCGTCGGCGAGCAGTTCCTCATGGCTGACCTTGACCAGGTGCAGTCCGGCCACGAGCACCGCGGCCAGGTGCTCGCCGGACAGGTCGGCGATCACCCGGCAGCCGTTCGCGCCCAGGTCACCGGCGAGCCGGCGGTACACCTCGGGCGCGATCACGGACGGGTGGGCCGGGCCGCTCAGCACCGCCAGCCCGGCGCGCAGGCCCTCGGCGAGCGCCATCGTGCAGAGCTCGTCCAGCTCGTGCCGGGACAGGGGAGGGCCGGGCTGGTGGGCCACCTCGTCGCGCTCGCCGGTGCGGCGGTCGTGCACGTACCATCCGCTGCCGCCGGCGTCCCGCGCGACGGTGCGCGCGGTGATCCGCTCGGCGCTCAGCAGCGGCTCGAGCACCGCGCCGACCTCGCCGCCGACGGCGGCCACCAGGGTGACCTCGACGCCCAGCGCGGTGATCATGCGGGTCTGCCAGATGCCCTGGCCGCCCGCGTGGACATGCAGATCGGGCCGGTCACGTGGCCCTTCGATGGTCACCGTGAGCTGCGGCGCGGGGGCGAACACCAGCACACGGCTCATGCCGCAAGTCTCACTGATGCCCGTCTGTACCGAAGGGTGTTCTCAGAACCTCGGGACCATCGAGGTCAGCTCCATGACCGTGCCGAGCTGGTCCGGGTGCTCGCGCAGCAGCTCGTCCATCTTGATCCGCCACTTGCCCATCTCGAGGTCGACGACGGAGCGGTCGCCGCCGGTCCGGGCCAGGTTTTCCAGCATGTTCTGGCGGGTGGCCTCGAGCGGCAGGAAGAAGTCGGGGCCGAGGCGCCGGATCACGTGGTCCGCGAACGCGTCGTAATAGGGCGTCTGAGCGACCCGGACGAAGGCGCGAGCCGCATCCCAGGCCACGCGAGGCTGGTGGGTGACCGTCATGCCATCATCATCGCCTCGATACGTGATGAGCGCCACACCCATTCACCATCCGGCCGGCCCACAGCGCCCGCCACCCGCGCCCACCGGTTCGACCTGCAGGGTGGCGTGATCGATGGCGAAGTCGTGGTGCAGCGCCTCGCGGGCGGTGGTCAGCACCGCGCCGAGCTCGGCCGCCGGTTCCAGGCTCAGATGCGCGGAGGCCACATCCATGCCCGAGGTCAGCGTCCAGACGTGCAGGTCGTGCACGTCGCACACGCCCGGCACGGCGGCCAGGCGGTCGCGCACCACGGTGACGTCGAGGTGCTCGGGGGCGGCCTGCACCAGGATGCGCACCGCCGACCGGCCCAGCGCGAAGGTGCGCGGCAGGATCATCAGCGCCACCACGACGGCGACGATCGGGTCCGCATAGGCCCACCCGGTCAGCGCGATCACCACGGCCGCGACGATCACCCCGGCCGAGCCCAGCAGGTCACCGACCACCTCGAGATAGGCCCCGCGCACGTTGATGCTCTCCCGGGCGCCCGAGCGCAGCAGCAGGAACGCCACGATGTTGATCAGCAGGCCACCGACCGCGACGATCAGCATCGAGCCGGCGGGCACCGCGGGCGGGTCGGTGAACCGGTGCGCCGCCTCGATCAGCACATATCCCGCGACGCCGGTGAGCAGCACGGCGTTGGCCAGAGCGGCAAGCACCTCGAGGCGATAGAGCCCGAACGTGCGCTGCGAGTCCGCCGACGACCGGCCGGCCGCGGTGATCGCGGCCAGGGCCATGCCGATGCCCAGCACGTCGGTGAACATGTGCCCGGCGTCGGAGAGCAGGGCCAGCGAGCCGGTGGCCAGCGCGGCGGCCGCCTCGACCACCATGAACGCCGCCAGCAGGCCGAGCGCGAGCCAGAGCCGGGAGCGATGACGCTCACCGGCGTGGCGCGCCGCGCCTGCGTGGTCGTGTCCGGCTCCCATGAGTCAACCCTCCGACGCGGCGGCAAGCCTTCGCCAATATATGTTCACATCGCTATGTGTGCAAGTTGAACGCGATTGTCGTTACCGGGGTATGGGGAGAGGACCATCGAACCCGTTTGGAAGGAAGCATCTTCGTGTCCAGACGCATTCTCGCGATCGTCGCCATGGCCGCTCTCGCGGTCGTCGCGGGCGCGGCGCCGGCCTCGGCATCGTCGCATCGGAACCACCTCAGAACGACTTTCGACCTGCCCGCCGGCTTCCAGCCCGAAGGCATCGCCATCGGCAAGAGCCCGTACGCGTTCTTCGGCTCCCGGGTCGACGGCGACATCTACCGGGCCAGCCTGGTGACCGGCCGGGGCGAAGTGATCTCGCAGGGCCCGGGCACCCAGTCGCTCGGCATGAAGCTCGACGGCCGCGGCCGGCTCTTCGTGGCCGGTGGCGCCGGCGGTGACTCCCGGGTGATCGACGCCCGCAGCGGCCGCGTCCTCGAGTCCTACGAGCTGCAGCCGGACACCACACCGTCGTTCATCAACGACGTCATCCTCACCGGCGGCTCGGCCTGGCTGACCGACTCGACCAACCCGACGCTGTTCCAGGTCGAGCTGGGCCGGCACGGCAAGCTGCCGGCCGCGGCCCGGCCCGTCCCGCTGAGCGGCGCGATCCAGTACACGACCGGGATCAACGCCAACGGCATCTCGGCCACCCCGGACGGCCGGGCGCTGATCATCGTGCAGTCCAACACCGGCAAGCTGTTCCACACCACCTATCGCGGCGTGACCACCGAGATCGACCTGGGCGGCGAGTCCGTGCCCAACGGCGACGGGCTGTGGCTGCGCGGCCGCACGCTCTACGTGGTGCAGAACCGGCTCAACGTGATCGCCAAGGTCGAACTGAACTCCTCCGGCACCCGGGGCACGGTCGTCTCGCGCACCACCGGCGAGGGATTCGACGTGCCGACCACCATCGCCGAGTACGGGCACCGGCTCTACCTGCCGAACGCCCGGTTCACCACGCCGCCGACGCCGGAGACGCCGTACAGCGTGGTGTCGGTCAGGATTCCGTAGTCCGCCAGGGCGTGGCGCCCACCGTGGTGAGGCGCTGAGTGGCCCGGGAGAGAGCGACGTAGAGCGTCCGGGTGCCGGCCGCGTCCACGGCGATCTCTCCCGGGGCGACCAGCACGACCGCGTCGTACTCCATGCCCTTGGCCTCGAGCGCGTTGACCACCCGCACCCGCTCCGGCAGCCCGGTCAGCCAGCCGGCGATCTCGTCGCGGCGCGGCACCGGCGTGATCACGCCGATCGTGCCGTCGACGTCGGCGAGTTGCTTCTCCGCCGTCTCGCGCACCGCCTCGGGCAGCGAAGCCGCGTCCACCACCAGGTCGACCGGCTCCACGCCGGTGCTGCGGACCGCGGTGGGCAGCGGCAGATCCGGCATGATCCGGCGGATCACCGAAGCCGCGACCGCGAAGATCTCGGCGGAGTTGCGGTAGTTCGTGGTCAGCGCGTACGTGTTGCGGCGGCGCGAACCGAGGGCCTTGTCGCGGGCCCGGTCGATCTCCTCCGGGTCACCCGACCACGCGGTCTGGGCCGGGTCGCCGACGATGGTCCAGGACGCGTACTGCCCGCGGCGGCCGACCATCCGCCACTGCATCGGCGAGACGTCCTGCGCCTCGTCGACCACGACGTGCGCGTAATCCCGGTAGTCCTCCTCGCGCTGCACCCGCTGCGCCCGCTGCGCCGCCATCCGGTCCGCCTGCGTGGTGACCTCCTGCACGCCGTCCCGCACGTGATAGGGGTTGCGCTGCTTCTTCTGCGGCAGCCGCGGCCGGCCCATCAGCTCGTCCAGCTCGTCCAGCAGAGCGATGTCCGCGATGGTCGGGCTCTCCCGGAAGGTGCCCTGCAGCAGGGCGATCTCCTCCCGGGTCAAAACCCCATTCGCGTACGCCCGCAGCCGCGGCCCCTCGGCCAGCCAGCGCAGCACCCGGATCGGGCTGAGCCGCGGCCACCATGCCCGCAGGAAGTCCCGGAAGTCGCCGCGATCGGCCAGCTCCGCCTCGAAGTCGGCCTTCTCCGGCAGCCCGCCGATCTTCAGCGACCGGGCCTGCGACCAGAGCGCGTCGAAGATCCCGTCGAAGCCGTGCCCGCGCACCTCGTTGCGCCGGGCCCCGCGCGGCAGCGCCCGGCGCCGGATCTTCTCCAGCTCCTGCTGGTTGAGCCGCAGCAACGCCCCCCGATAGAGCAGCCGCAACTCGGTCGGCCCACCCGGAACCGCGTCGTGCGAAGCGCGCTCGAGCACCCGCCGCATCCGCAGCGACCCCTTGATCGCGGCCACCTCGGTGGAGTCCACCCGATCCGCGGCGTAGCCCGGCACCAGGGTGCCCAGCGACCGCAGGGTGGCGGTGTCCTCGCCGAGCGAGGGCAGCACCGTCGCGATGTACTCCACGAACACGCCGGACGGCCCGATCACCAGGATGCCGCCGCCGGCGAACCGGTTGCGGTCCGAATACAGCAGGTAGGCCGCTCGGTGCAGCGCCACCGCGGTCTTGCCGGTGCCCGGGCCGCCGGTCACGATCGTCACGCCGGAGGCGGGAGAGCGGATCGCCTCGTCCTGCTCGCGCTGGATGGTCGCCACGATGTCGCGCATGCCGGTGCCGGTGGCCTTGGACAGGCTGGCCAGCAGGGCGCCGTCGCCGACCACCCGCATGTCCTCCGGCGCCGCCTCCGGGTCGAGCAGGTCGTCCTCGATGCCGACCACCCGCTCGCGTCGGGACTGGATCATCCGGCGGCGCACCACCCCCATCGGGTCGGCCGGGGTGGCGCGATAGAACGCGGCGGCGGCCGGGGCCCGCCAGTCCACCACCAGGGGCAGCGAGTTCTCGTCCCGGATGCCCATCCGGCCGACGTAGTGCACGGCCTCGGTGTCCAGGTCCAGGCGGCCGAAGACCAGGCCCTCGTATTCGGTGTCCAGGGCGTGCCGGCGCCGGGCGGCGTGAAAGACCATGGCGTCCCGCTCGACCAGCGCGCCGTAGGTGCCGACGCCGGCCAGTTGGTAGCCCTCCTTCTCCGCGCGGGAGGCGTCGCGGCGCAGTTCGGCCAGCCGGGCATAGACCCGGTTGACGTGCTCCTGCTCGACGGCGATCTCCTGCTGCAGGACGGTGGCGTCGCTCAACTCTGTTCCGCTCCTCGTGCCTTCGCAGGTCGCACCCCGTAAAAAGGGGGCACTCGAACCTACTCCTGCACGGCTGCCCGCGTCGATCGCGGCACGCTCCGCGCCCATACTGTGACGTTCATCCTGCGGTGTCCCCTTGGCCATACCGTCACATCCATGTTCTACAGTGCGCCAAGTGTTGTTCACTTCTGTCGTAACGCGCCGAGCTCCGTGGCCGGTTCCGATCGTCGCGGTCCTGCTCGCGGCGCAGGCACTCTGGCGCACTGCGCTGAGCGCCGGCAGCAGCATGGACAACCTGCTCGTGGTGCAGGCCGTGCGAAACCTGCAGGACGGCGTGTCACCCTATGTGAGCGAGCGCTTCCTCTACCCGCCGTCGAGCATCCCGTTCGCGCTGGTGCAGGTGCCGCTCAGTGACGCCGCGATCCGCGTCGCCTCGCCGTGGGTCTGCGGGGTGCTGCTGCTCATCGGCTGGTGGGCGGCCCTGCGGATGTTCGACGTCTCGCTGTTCTCCTGGCTGGGCGTGGCCGGCGTCTTCGCGTTCCCGGCCTTCATCCCCGGCACCCACCTGGCCGCGCTGGGCACCTGGACCGCGATCGTCGCCTGCCTGACCGGCGTCGCGTTCCTGCTGATGAGCCGCGGGAAGTGGGGCTGGGCGGGCGCGGTGATCGGCCTGTCCATCGCGATCAAGCCGATGCTGATGCCGATCGGGCTGATCTTCCTGCTGGCCCGCCGCTGGCGCGGCTTCGCCCTGGCCGCCGGCCTGCCGGTGCTGGTCTGCGCGGTGGTGCTGCCGCTGCTGCCCGAGCCGGGCCTGTTCTTCACCAAGACCGTGCCGTTCCTGCTGGGCGGTCAGGACGACTTCGCCCGCCTCTACGACGCGGCACTCCCGGCGATCCTGCCGCGAGCCGGCGTCGACAACAGCTTCCTGATCACCCTGGTACGAGTCGCCGTCCTGGCCCTGGCCATCACGGTGGCGGTGCTGCGCTGGCGCCGCAACGACGACGAACGCCTGCGCATCGTGGAGTCCTCGGCGGCCCTGATGGTGGGCACCTTCCTGGTGATGTCGCCGTCCTTCGACCACTACGCGATGGTGGTCGTCCCCGCGATGCTGGCGAGCATCGTGCTGCCCGGGTCGATCGCCCGCTCGCTGTGGTTCTGGGTCGCGATGCTCCCGTGGGCCCGCTGGATCTACTGGTACGGAGTCGACTTCGCCGACGGCGGCGAGGCCGCCCACCGCCAGTCCTTCAAGACCCTCGCCTGGACCCTGATCCTGCTGACCGTCCTGGCCGCAGACGCGATCACCCGCCGCCGCGCCGTCGCCTCCAGCCCCGACCCGACCCCACCGCCCGGCGATCCCTCTCCAGCCGCGGGCGACCCGGCACCCGGCGGTCCTTCTCCAGCCGCGGGCGACCCGGCATCCGGCGATCCGGCCTCCGCCGCCGACCCTGGGATCCGGGCGCGGCGCGCGGACAGGGCCGAACAGAACCATCCGGCAGAGGACACCGGCCGAGCCGAGCGGATGTCCCGCTGAGGCCGGGCGGCCGTGGCCGCCCCGCCCCGCGGGGCCTCCGCAGCTCTGCGGCCCCTTTGCTTTGCTTCCTCTGAGGCCATCAGGTCTGCGCTCGTGGCTGCTTCCTCTCGGGGGGCAGAGCCGCTCTGCTTCCTCTCGGGGAGCAGAGCCGCTCTGCTTCCTCTGGGGAAGCGGATGTGGGGTGGCCGGGCTTCGGGTGTCACCGCTTCCTCGTGGGGAGCAGAGCCGCTCTGCTTCCTCTGGGGAAGCGGATGTGGGGTGGCCGGGCTTCGGGTGTCGCCGCTTCCTCGTGGGGAGCAGAGCCGCTCTGCTTCCTCTGGGGAAGCGGGCGTGGGGTGGGCGGGCTTCGGTTGTCGCCGCTTCCTCGTGGGGAGCAGAGCCGCTCTGCTTCCTCTGGGGAAGCGGCTTCGGGGTCAGCGAACCGGGATTCTGGCCGCACCCTCTCAGGAAGCAGAGCTTCTTTGCTTCCTCCGGATGGGGTCTCCGATGCGTGGGTTTCGGTTGTGGCCGCTTCCTTTTAGGCAGCAGAGCCGCTCTGCTTCCCGAGAGGAAGCGTCAGGCGGCCTCGTCCAAGCGGGGCTGGGTGCGCTCCTGGCGGCGCTTGCGGCCGCGCTCGATCGTCGTGGTCCCCGACGCCCGGGCGATCACGTCGCGCAGCGCCTCGATGATCTCGGCCGGGCGCTCCAGCATCGGCATGTGCCCCACGCCTGGGAAGATCTTCAGCTCGGAGCCGGGCAGTGCGGCGGCAATCGACTCGGCGCACGGCGGGGGAGTCAGGCGGTCGCGGTCGCCGACCAGCACCGCGCTCGGCACGTCGCCCAGCACTGCCAGGGTCTCCAGGCGCTGCTGGGCGCCGATCGAGGGGCGGAAGCCGCCGATCGAGCGCAGCGACGCCCGGCCGACCGCCCGCATCGTCAGGGTCAGCGCCGCGTCGTCGCACGCGTCGCCGAAGAGCAGCCACCGCACGCTGGGCCGCAGCACCGGCAGCAGAGCCTGGTGCGGACGCCATGCGCCGAGCCGGGCCAGCACGCCGGCGCCGATCGTCTCGCCGCAGCGCATCAGCGTCGCGAGCTGGGTGGGCAGGCCGTAGCGGGTGTGCGTGTGCCCCTCGGCGGTGGTCGAGACGAAGACCAGACCGGCCACCCGGTCGGCGAACTCGTCCGGGTGCGTGGCGGCGTACTCCATGATCGTCATGCCGCCCATCGAATGGCCGACCAGCACGATGGGGCCGGTCGGCACGTGCGTGCGGAGCACCTCGGCCAGGTCGGCGCCGAGTTGGCCGAGGGTGGCCGACTTGAGCCGGAACGAGTCGGAGCGGCCGTGCCCGCGCGCGTCGTAGGACACCACGCGGACGTCCCCGAGTGCCTCGACCTGGTGCTTCCAGATGCTGGTGTCGTGGCACCACCCGTGCAGCAGCACCACGGTGACCGGCGCCTCGGCCGGACCGGACGTCTCGACGTGCAGCCGGACGCCGTCCGGAAGGATCGCTTCCGAGCGTTCGGTCATGGGCACCTCCGCGGTTCGCACGGCCCCGTTGTACCCACGGGTAATAAGCATCACTCGTGTAAGCGCCAAAATCCACCGGCCGACCGGATCAAGCGCCGAACGGTCGTTCAGCCGCGACGAGCCATCGAAGTGACTTGCCTCGCACTGGGTGTTCCGGCGGCTCCACTCGGCGAGAATGTGGATTTATGACGGCCACCTCGCAAGTTCCCTCCGACCGGGTCACCGCACCCCCGGTGATGCGCCCGGCGGACGCACTCGCGGAGCTGGTCGCCGGCAACCGCAGATTCGTCAGTGGCCGCCCCGAGCACGGGCACAAGGTGTCGGCCGCGGCGGCCGCGTCGGGCGGGCAGCAGCCGCACGCGGTGGTGCTGGGCTGCATCGACTCCCGGGTGCCGCTCGAGGCGATCTTCGACCAGACGTTCGGCTCGATCTGCGTGGTGCGCTCCGGCGGGCACGTGGTGGACCGGGCCGTGCTGGGCTCGGTCGGCTTCGCGGTGGGTGCGCTCGGAGTGCCGCTGATCATGGTGCTCGGTCACGTCCGGTGCGGCGCGGTGACGGCCACCGTGGAGGCGCTGCGCGAGGGCAGCCGCCCGCCGGGCGACATCGGCTACCTGGTCGACGAGATCGCCCCGGCCGCGCTGGCGGTGGGCTTGGATTCCCCCGAGGCGCCGGATCGAGCGATGCGCGCCCATGTCACCCGCACCGTGCATCGCATGCACGAGGTGCCGGGAGTGTCCGAAGGCATCGCCGAGGGGCGCGTGGCTGTCGCCGGTGCCGTCTATGACCTCGACACAGGCTGGGTCGACCTGCAGCCCTGACGCCGGCTCGGGTCCCGGGCGCGTTCAGCGGGCAGGCTCGCCGCCCTCGGCGCCGGGGCAGCCGAGCGTCAAGCTCGGCCTGCCCTGCCGGGGAGGTTCGGCCTGCCCTGCCAAACAGATCGGCCGGCGCTCTGCTTTCAGCGGAAGGTGGCTGGCTCTGCCGGGTCAGCGGCTCTGCCGGTAGACCTGACGCTTTGGCGGGTGGACGAGCAAGCGCCGGCTCTGCGGGACGGACGCGCGGACGTGGCGATCCTGCCGTAGCCGTTCGACGCCCGCGATCAGCTCGGCCGGCGCCCTTGCTCGCGGCTCGCGGGAAAGCTTCGGTAACCCGCCCCCAGGGCAGATCGACCGGCGCTCGGTTCGCAACGGAAGGTTCGGCCGGCTTCAGTGAGTCATCTGCCGGATGAGCGGCCGTTGAATCGGGTCGTCGTGCTGGAGGTGCCGCCGCTGAGACGGGACCCCGCGCTCGGTCAGTTCAGCCGGCAATCTGCTCGCGGCGGTAGAGCCAGGATCAGCGGAAGCCGGCCGACCCGACCGGGACAGCCCGGCGGCGGGGCTCGGAGGGTTAGTTACGCCTGGCCGGCGTGTGTGCCACGGGCACCGGACGCCCGGCGTACTCGAAGATTTGGGTTGATCTTCAGAACATGAAAGAAAGCCCATCCGGTCCTACAGAGGCCGGATGGGCTGTCCAACGAGCAGGCTCAGCTCTCGAAGACGCCGGCGTCGACCAGGCGCTTCTCGGTGTCGCCCCAGCCGTCGCTCGGGAACTGCGAATCGAGCACGGTGAGCTCCGACCGGATCTTGGCGCCGTGACCGGCGGCGGCGAGCACGCGAATCTCCTCGACGAAGGCATCCGAGTCGGTCTTGAGGTGGTTCGTGCGCCCGTTGGTCAGGTTTCGCACATAGGCGAAGCGACCCTTGGCCAGCGGAATGACGTACTTGTACTCACCGAGAACGCTCAGCGCGCCACCGGTGCTCTGTCCGGCGCGGACTGATGCGCGGGCGGTCTTTGAGGTGTTGCTCGCCACGGCGGTACTCCTTGCAAAAGCAGAAAAAAGGCCGCAGCTAGCCTACACGACCGCCGCGACGCCGTGCCGTCGGAGCAGGTCCGGGCGTTAGTCCTGGTACGCCCCCGCGGCGGTTCCATAGTCGATATTGCGGTTTCTCTGGCGCACCATCCGTGGCAACCGGCATCATGGGACACGATCAACCGCGATCGAGGTCGTAGGGGAAGACGCACCTCGGTCTCCGGGAGGTCACCGTGCCAACGTGTGGCGTCGTATACGTCCACTCGACCCCACTCGCCGTGTGCCAGCACGTCGAGTGGGCGATCGCGCGCGTCCTGACAGCGCCGGTCAACCTGCACTGGACTGCGCAGCCGGTCGATCCGTCGGCCCGCCGTGCCGAGTGCGGCTGGTCCGGGCGTCCGGGCACTGGCGCCGAGCTGGCTGCTGCCCTCAGGCAGTGGCCCATGGTTCGTTTCGAGGTCACCGAGGAGCCCAGTCAGGGCGTCGACGGTGAGCGCTTCATGCACGTGCCGGGCCGCGGGCTCTTCCACGGCACGATGGGCGCGTCCGGCGACATCCAGATCGGCGAGGACCGGTTGCGGTCGATCATGGCGACGGCTCGCGCGCCGGAGGCGCTCTCGCACGCGCTGGAGAAGGCCTTGGGTACGGCCTGGGACGCCGAGCTGGAGCCATATCGGTACGCGGGCGACGGCGCCCCGGTCACGCTGCTGACCCGGGTGGGATGACCGCGGGGCGAGCTGATCCAATGCTCCGATGAGCAGAGGGTTTCGCGTTGCCGTCGCCGTGCCACTCGTGCTGCTCGCGGGCTGTGGCAACGATGCGCCAACGGCGTCCCCGCAGTCCGCCGCCCCCAGGGAGTCCGCGCCGGTGGAGATGACCGATGAGCAGCTCGCCGGCCAGGTGCTCATGCCCTATGCGTACGGCAACCACGCCACCAAGGTCGACGCCGCCTCGGCCGCCGCCAATCAGAAGCTGGCCGGCGTGGACACTCCGGCCGAGATGGTCGCCAAGTTCCACCTCGGCGGGGTGATCCTGGTCAGCTTCGCCGCCGAGGATCCCACCGGCGCCACCAACCCGGCGACCAACGTGGAGAACCCCGCGCAGGTCAAGGAGCTGACCGACGGTCTGCAGGCGGCCGCCACCGGCCCGCTGCTGATCGGCACCGACCAGGAGTACGGCGTGGTCACCCGGGTGCGCGAGGGCGTGACGCTGCTGCCGTCCGCGATGGGCCTCGGCGCCGCGGGCCGGCCCGAGCTGACCGAGCGGGCCTGGGGCGTGGCCGGCGGCGAACTGGCCGCGATGGGCGTCAACGTGGACTTCGCCCCGGTGGCGGACACCCTCGGCCCGGGCGGCAGCGCGGTGATCGGCTCCCGTTCGTTCGGCGCCGACCCGGCCGCGAACGCCGCCCAGGTCGCCGCCGCGGTCCGCGGACTGCGCAGGAGCGGTGTCGCGTCCGCGCTCAAGCACTTCCCGGGGCACGGCCACACCACCGCGGACAGCCACACCGAGCTGCCGGTCGTGGCGCTGACCAAGGCCGAGTGGGATCGGCAGGACCGGCCGCCGTTCGCGGCGGGCATCGAGGCCGGCGCCGGGCTGGTGATGTCCGGCCACCTCGACGTGCAGGGCATCGACCAGGGCGTGCCCGCCACCTTCTCCAAGAAGGTCATGACCGACCTGCTGCGCGGCGAGCTGAAGTTCACCGGGGTGGCGGTCACCGACGCGATGAACATGGCGCCGGCGATGAAGTGGCCGGCCGGCGAGGCCGCGGTCCGGGCGCTGCTGGCCGGCAACGACCTGCTGCTGATGCCGCCGGACCTGACCGGCGCGCGGGACGGCATCCTGGCCGCGCTCAAGGACGGCACGCTGCCGCGGGACCGGCTGGTGGAGGCGGTCACCCGGATCCGCGCGCTCAAGTCCGCACTGCCGAAGGCCGCGCCGGCCGCGGATCCGACCGCGGTGCGCGAGGCGGCCGCCGCGGCGATCACCGTGCTGCGTGGCCGCTGTGCTTTTGCGGCCGGCCCGATCACCGTGACCGCATCCGGCGGCCGGGAGGTCGCGCGCGCCACGCTGATCAAGGAACTGCAGGCCGCGGGCGTGCCGGTCCAGGAGACCGGGGGCACCGTCGTGCACCTCGTCGGTTATGGCGACAAGCAGGCCGACCTCGACCCGGCGGCCGCTGTCACGGTGTCCATGGACAAGCCGGACCTGCTGGCGATCAGCAAGTCGCCGACGCTGATCGCCACCTATTCGTCCAGCCCGAACTCGCTCGCCGCGCTGGCCCAGGTGCTGGCCGGAAAAGCCAAGGCGCCCGGGAAGTCGCCGGTGGCGCTTCCCGGGCTGCCTAGGACGGTTTGTGCTTAAGCCCTCGTAAAGACCAGGGCCACGTTGTGTCCGCCGAAGCCGAACGAGTTGTTGATCGCGGCGGGGATGTCCAGCGGCCGGGCCTTGTGCGCGGCCACGTCGAGGCTGAGCTCGTCGTCCGGGTCGTCCAGGTTGATCGTGGGCGGGACGACGCTGTCGCGGATCGCCAGGATGGTGGCGATCGACTCCAGCGCGCCGGCCGCGCCCAGCAGGTGACCGGACATGCTCTTGGTGGCGGTCAGCACCGGGTGGTCGCCGATCGCGGCCCGGATGCCGTGGATCTCCGCCATGTCGCCGACCGGGGTGGAGGTGGCGTGCGCGTTGATGTGCACGATGTCGGACTTCTGCAGCCCGGCGTCCTGCAGCGCCCTGGTCATCGCGCGGATGCTGCCCCGTCCCTGGGGATGCGGTTGCACGATGTCGTACCCGTCGGACGTGATGCCGGCGCCGGCGAACCGGGCGTACACGGTGGCGCCGCGGGCCGCGGCGTGGTCGGCGCGCTCGAGCACCAGAGACCCCGCCCCCTCGCCCAGCACGAACCCGTCGCGGGCCTTGTCCCAGGGGCGGGACGCCTTCTCCGGCTCGTCGTTGCGGGTGGACATCGCCCGCATCGAGGCGAAGCCGGCGATCGGCAGTGGGTGGATGACCGCCTCGGTGCCGCCGGCCACCACCACGTCGGCGCGGCCGGACCGGATGATGTCCAGACCCAGCGACAACGCCTCGGCGCCGGTGGCGCAGGCGCTGGCCATCGAGTGCACGCCCGCCTGGGCGCCCAGCTCGAGGCCGACCCACGCGGCCGGACCGTTCGGCATCAGCATCGGCACGGTGTGCGGGCTGACCCGGCGCGGCCCGGAGGCCTCCAGGATGTCGTCCTGGCTGAGCAGGGTCTGCGCGCCTCCTATGCCGCTGCCGAAGCTGACCGCGAGGCGCTCCGGGTCGAGCCCGGAGTCCTTGAGGCCGGCGTCCGCCCAGGACTGGTGCGCGGCGATCAGGGCGATCGCCTCGGAACGGTCGAGCCGGCGCATCTTGACCCGCTCGATCACCTCGGACGGATCCACGGCGAGCTGAGCGGCGATGCGGACCGGCAGTTGCGCGGCCCACTCCTGGGTGAGGGCACTCACCCCGGAGCGGCCGGCGAGCATGGCGTCCCAGGTGGACGCGACGTCCCCGCCCAACGGGGTGGTCGCGCCGAGCCCGGTGACGACGACGTCTTGACTGCTCATGTCAGTGGTTCGCCTCGATGTACGAAACGGCGTCGCCGACGGTCTTCAGGTTCTGCACCTCGTTGTCGGGGATCTTGACGCCGAACTTCTCCTCGGCGGCCACCACGACCTCGACCATGGACAGCGAGTCGACGTCCAGGTCGTCGGTGAAGGACTTCTCCTCGGCGACGTCGTCCGGGTTCACCCCGGCGACCTCCTCCAGGATCTCGGCGAGGCCCGAGGTGATCTCAGTACGAGTTGCCATCGTCAGTCTTTCCTTCCATTGGTGGGGATCGCTCACGGACAGCGGATGACCTGTCCGGCGTAGGTGAGGCCGCCGCCGAAGCCGAACAGCAGCACCGGGGCGCCCGAGGGCACGCCGCCACGCTCGATCAGCTTGGACAGGGCCAGCGGCACACTCGCCGCGGAGGTGTTGCCCGACTCGACGAGGTCCTTCGCGACGACGACGTCGGGACCGAGCCCGAGCCGCTTCACGATGCCGTCGATGATCCGGGTGTTCGCCTGGTGCGGGATGAACGCGGCCAGGTCGCTCGGCTTGATGCCGGCCTTGGCGCAGGCCTCGATCGCGAACGGGGCGAGCGCGGTGGTCGCCCAGCGGAACACGATCTGCCCCTCCTGCTTGATGTACGGCTGCCAGCCCTCGATCCGCAGCACGTCACCCTTGTCCGGCGCCGAGCCCCAGAGCACCGGGCCGACGCCGGGCTCCTCGCCGTCCGGCACCCCGGTCACCACCGCGGCGCCGGCCCCGTCGCCGAACAGCACGGCGGTCGAGCGGTCGGTCCAGTCGGTGACGTCGGAGAGCTTCTCGGCGCCGATCACGATCGCGTTGCGGGCGGCTCCGGCCCGGATCGCGTGGTCGGCGGTGCCCAGCGCATAGGAGAAGCCGGAGCAGGCGGTGTTCAGGTCGAAGGCGGCCGGCGCGGCGATGCCCAGCCGGGCCGCGACCCGGGTGGCCACGTTCGGGCAGCGGTCGATCGACGAGCAGGTCGCCACCGCCACCATGTCGATGTCGGCGGCGGTCAGACCCGAGCCGGCCAGCGCCTTCTCCGCGGCGAACGTGGCCATGTCGGCGACCGTTTCCTGGTCGGCCAGGCGGCGCTCGGCGATGCCGACCCGGTCCCGGATCCAGGCGTCGTTGGTGTCGACGATCTGCGCCAGATCGTCATTGGTCACCACGCGCGACGGCTGGTAATGACCCAGCGAGAGAATGCGGGAACCAGCGGTCATCGGGTGTCTCCTTCGAATGTCACTGCGTGCCGTGCCGGGCGATCAGATCGCGGGCGGCGGGCAGGTCGTCCGGGGTGTTCAGGGTGCGGATCTCGGGGGCGCCGTCGCCCTTGAGCTCGCGCTTGACCAGGCCCGCCAGGGTGCCGGCCGGGGGGAGTTCGATGATCGCGGTGACGCCCAGCTCGCGCAGCGCCGCCATGCAGAGGTCCCAGCGCACCGGCGCGGTGACCTGCCGGACCAGGCGCTGCAGCATCTCCCGGCCGGAATCGACTGCGGTGCCGTCCAGGTTCGACAACAGGGTGCGCGCCGGGTCGGAGACGCTCACCTCAGCGGCGGCCGCGGCCAGCGCCTGCTCGGCCGGAGCCATGTACGGCGTGTGGAACGCGCCCGCCACCGGCAGCGCGATCACCCGGGTCTTGGCCGGCGGCTCCTCGGCGAACTTCGCCAGCGCGTCCATCGCCCCGGCGGCCACGATCTGACCGGCGCCGTTGCGGTTGGCCGGGAAGAGGCCGAGCTTCTCGATCGCGGCGACCACCTCGTCCGGGTCGCCGCCCAGCACCGCGCTCATCCCGGTCGGCTCCAGAGCGCAGGCGGCGGCCATCTCGCGGCCGCGCACTCCGGCCAGCGTGATCGCCGCCTCGGCCGGAAGCACGCCGGCCAGTGCGGCGGCGCCGAGCTCACCGACGCTGTGCCCGGCGACCAGGCCGACGTCCTGCATCGGCAGCTGCTCGGCGGCCAGCAGGGCGGCGGCCACCAGCAGCGGCTGGGTGCTCGCGGTGTCCTTGATCTCGTCGGCGCCGGCCGTCGTGCCCAGGTGGATCAGGTCCACTCCGGCCAGCGCCGACCATTCGCGCAGGCGGGCCTCAGCACCGGGCAACTCGAGCCATGGGGCGAGGAAGCCGGGCTTCTGGGAGCCCTGACCGGGCGAGAGTACGGCGAGCACGTCCCTGACTCTCCCGGATAGGCGTTCGTTGCGCGGGTGCTGCACTGCACGAAACCCTACGACTCGCGTTGTCAGATTCCTACAACAGCTATCAGGTTATGCCCCGATTGGTGGCAGTTTGATAGTCGTTGAATCCTTGAACGATCCATCAACGTCATTGGTGATTCATGTCGCAGGGTCGAGCCGCCCGATGGTCAACGAGAGCCGGAGCGCGAAGGCGTCCCGCCCGTCCAGAGGGGACAGGCCGGTCAATTCGGCCACCCGCTTGAGGCGGTAGCGGACGGTGTTCGGGTGCACGTAGAGCTCGCGGGCGGTGCTCTCCAGCACACCGCCGGTGGTGAAGAACGCGTCCAGCGTCTCCAGCAGCCCGCCGCCGGTGCGGAACAACGCACCGTAGACGTCGTGCCGCAGCATCCGCCGCGCGTCCGGATCGCCGGCCAGCGCCCGCTCGGGCAGTAGATCGTCGGCCGCGACCGGGTTGGGCGCCCCCGGCCAGGCGGTCGCCGCGCGAAAGCCGGCCAGCGCCGCCCGGGCCGACTCGGTGGCCTGGTCCAGCGAGGGCACCGCCGGCCCGACGACGATCGGCCCGTCGCCGAAGCTGGTCGCGAGCTGCCCCGCGGCGAGCTTGGCGTCGTCCGCGCCGCCGACCACGACCACGAGCCGGTCGCCGTGCACGCCGCCGATCACTTCGACCCGGGCCCGCCGCGCCGCCCGGTAGACCGAATGCAGCACGGCGGTGATGTCCCCGCCCGGCGACCGTCCCACCACGACCGCGACCGGCGGTTTGTCGGTCCAGCCCAGGGCGGCGGCCCGGCTGGCCACGGTGTCCGGCGTGTCCCCGCGCAGGAGTGCGTCGACCAGCAGTGCTTGCAGCCGCGCGTCCCAGGCGCCGCGCGACTCGGCGGCCCGCGCATAGACCCGGGCCGCGGAGAAGGCGATCTCCCGCGAAAACTTCAAGATCGCCGCTTCCAGCGCCTCTTCCTCGCCCGCCGCGGCGAGCGCCGAGACCTGGGCCTCGGCCACGTCGATGGTCACCTTGATCAGCTGTACGGTCTGCGTCAACGTGATCGACCGAGCGAGCGCCCGGGGCGCCGCCGCGAACACCTCATCGGACAGCTCCTGCGTGTCGGCCGCGATCGTGCCCCCCGACCGCAGCCACTCGACCAGCGACCGCACCCCGGCCTGCGCCACGAGCATGACCCAGGACCGCTGATCGGCGGGCAGAGCCCGAAACCAGGGCAACGTCTCATCCATCTTGGCGACGGCCGAAGTGGCCAGCTTCCCGGCATGCCGCTCGATCCGCCGCAGAGTGGCCGCGAGCGGAGCCTTACCCCCGCCCTTCCCATCCGCCTTGTTCCCGCCCTTGTCGCCGGCCTTGAAGCCGCCCTTGTCGTCGGCTCTGCTGCCGACTGCAGCATCGACCTTGGTGCCGGTCCGGTCGCCGGCTCCGGCGCCGGCCGCGATGCCGGTCTTGCCCTCGGCTCTGGCGCCGGCCGCGGTGCCGGCCCGGGCGTCGGCCCTGGTCCCGGACCCGCCGTCGGCTCTGGTCCCGGACCCGCCGTCGGCTCTGGTGTTGGCCGCGGTGCCTGTGTGGTCGTCGGCTCTGGCGCCGGCCGCGGTGCGGGCTCCGGCGTCGGCTCTGGTGCCGGACCCGGCGTCGGCCCGGCCGCCGACCTCGGCCGCGCTCTCGGGTCCCGCTCCGGCTGCCACGCCGCCAGCATCCCACGCCCAGCCCGGCCGCTATCGCCGCGACCAGCGCCGATCCCCACCCAGCCGTTCTGCGGCGCCCGGCCGTGGGCCGGCCGCGCGCTGGTCGGGCTCGATTTAGCTCTGCGCGGCCCGGCTGAGTGCGTCAGGTCCGGGAGGTCGTGCCCGCGCTCTGCGATCTTTCCACTTTGGTACGGCTACGCGAGGTGATGTTGCCCGTTTGTCCGTTGACTTGAAGAGTGCACACGTTGCAAGGTCTGCCATGGCTCGCACGGGCATCTCATTGTCGGCGCTGAGCTGGTGTGCGGTCACGTCGCCGCGTGCCGCGCAAGACCAACAGTGGCCGGGTCCAGTGGTTCTGCCGCACGACGCGACGTGCGACAACGGTCACTGAGGGGAGTGATGGTTGGTGACCATGGAGTGAGCGCGCAAGTATGGGCGGCGACAAACCGGCGGGAGAGTAAACGGCAGCTCCGTTATGCAACCTTTGCCTTATTTGACCGTTATAGCGGTGCGCCTCTACCGCGATTTCGGTCGGTGACCTGGCAGGGTGTCGTCGGACAGCATGCGGAATCACTCCGCCAACAGGTAAAGAACGCCGCCGAGGCGCCGATGGATCCGGGCAACCGGCGAGGAGAGGAGGCGACATGACCGAACGCGACGACGGCCGGCTGTGCGCCGACGCCGAGCCGACCGACACCGAGGACACCCAGGTCGCCCCGGCTCAGGCGGCACCCACCGCCCGCACCGAGCCCACTCCCGCGGACGAGGACGCCCACGACTTCGTCCCCGCCCGCGTAGGCTGCCGCACCCACCTCAGCGGCTGGGCCGGCGCCCACCTCCACGGCGCCGTCCGCCCCCGCCGCCGAGCCGCCGGCCGAGGCCGCCCCCCAGGCCGCTGGTGCTGACCAAGCCCCACCACGCTCTCTGACCCAGGACCGCGACGCCCACAAGATCTGCCGTGTGAGCTCCGCCCGGTCGACCTCTGCGGCCGCTCAACCGGAACAGCGTCGGCACTGCCAGAGCGCTGCCGCGATGATCGCCCGCTGTTGGCGCGCTTCCGAGATGCGGCTTAGCAGCTTCGGCAAGAACCGAAGTCCGCCGCAGCCCGGCTGCTCCCCCGCGGGCCCTTTGCTTTGCACACGTATGCGCAACACCGTCGCTGAACTGGTGTTTTGCCCGCCTCGCACCGTTCTGCTTCCTCGGAAGAGGCGCCCAACCCTTCGCTCCGCGGCTTTGCTCTGCTTCCTCGGTGGAGCGGGCTACGGCTCCGACCTCGCCAAGCGAAGAAGACGGCGCCGGCTTTGATGGGCTAGGAGCGCGGGTGCGGCTTTGTTGGGCGAGGGGGTGCGGGGCGGCTTTGCTGGGCGAGGAGCGCGGGTGCGGCCTTGGTGGCGCGGAGCGCGGGTCCGCCCGCGCTGACCGAGGAAATGAACGCCCGGATCCGCCGCGCTGTGCGGGCCAGCGGCCGCTTCCCCACGAGCAAGCCGCGCTCTAATGCGTCTGCCTGGCAGTCATGAGCTGACCCGACCGGCGCCGGCCGACGCCGGTGGGCGATCCGCTGGAAATCCGCACCCAACGCCTTCGAGATGATCTTCGAAGGCGACTCAACCCGACCGCCAACGAGCCGCCGTCACACCAACCTGTTTGACCGCGGTCTACAGCCATGATCATTGACGCCATACCAGCGCGCCGATCGAGATATACCTGCCGCCTGCGGGCTGGCTGCCGTTCGTTGACAGACCCGAGCTGAGCCTGCTGGTGGCGTGCCGCGGTTGCTGGACACGGGCCTGGTTTGTCGGTGCCCGGCGGCGAAACGGACAGGCCGGGATCGGGTTCAGGTTCGGCGGTCGGAGGAATCCGATGATGGGTTTGCCGTCGGCGGGCATGGGTCGGTCGCCGATGTCGATGGATTGCTCTGGGTGATGACGAGCTGGAAGGTCTCACGGAGCAACCACTCCGAGCTGGACCGTTGAGCCGGCTCGGTCAGGCAGTTCGGGTGTTGCGTATATGTGTGCAGAGCAAAGAGCCGGCGGGCGTGCCCAGAGCCGTGGGCGAGCAGCACTCTGTGGGCTGGGGTTTGCGAGCGGAGCGAGGGGAGTGGGCGCTCACGCACGTTGCAGGGAAGGGCGGCCGCGGAGCGTAGCGTGCGGGCGGCCGTACCGGCCTCGGCGTGAGCTGCGGTCTGGGTCACCCACCCCGCTGCGACCTCTGGATCTTGATTTGAAAGGGGTGAATGGGGTCGCCCGGTTGGGTGGACGGTGTGCGGTGGCGGCGCGTCCGGTGGGTTTGGCGGGGGCTTGCACTCACCGTTGGTAAGTGGATGACAAGAGGCGGCGAATTCTGGACCAGGCGCTCGCGCTCGTTGATGAGCACGGATTGGCTGCCATGTCGATGCGGGCGGTGGCCGAGCGGGTCGGGCTGACGTCGATGGCGCTGTATCCCTATGTGGGTGGCAAGGATGCGCTGCTTGACGGGCTTGTCGATCTGCTGCACCTGGAGCTCGGTGCGGCCTGCGGGGATCCGGCCGGGGCGGATTGGCGCCAGCGGTTGCGGGCGCTCGGGCGGGCGGTGCGAGGGCTTGCGCATGCGCATCCGGGGGCGTTCCCGCTGTTGCTGAATCGGGCCGCTGCCGGGGCTTCGGCGTCGTGGCTGGTGGCGGCGCTGCGCGGGGTGTTGCATGACGCCGGGGTGCCGGATCTCGAGGTGCCGCGGATGGCTCGGATGATCTGTGCGTTTCTGCTGGGCTACAGCACGGGCGAGGTGACCGGTGGTCTGCCCGGTTCGCCCGGTGCCCGGCCTCAGAACACCACCGCAACCGAGCCGCGGGAGACCGCGACGAGCGCGGGCACAGAGCTTTCGGGTGCTGCGGCGAGCGCGGGTGAGGGACTGACGGGTGTTGCGGCGAGTGAAGGCGTAGGGGTGGCGGGTGCTGCGGCGAGCGCAGGCGCAGGGGTGGCGGGTGTTGCGGCGAGTGAAGGCACCGAGCTGACGGAGAGTGCGGTGAGCCTGGGCGCTGGGCTTTCGGAGGCGGCGAAGGGCGCGGGGGACGGGTCGTCGGGCTCTGAGACGGACGCCGGCTTGGGGCGGCCGACGACCGCGGCGGACGCGGATGCGGGGCCGCCGGACGAAGTGGCCAATGGCGGCGCTGAGCCGCGGCGGGCTGCGCCTGTCGGGTCGGCGGAGCGTGGGTCCGGGGCTGGTGGAGGAACGGCGGCCGGGGAGTCGGTTGAGTGCACGCCGGGCGTCGGGGGTGAGCTGCCGACCGCCGGCGGTGTGGCGGAGACCGGGGCCGCGGAAGCGGCTGGTGGAGGGCCGGGCGCTGAGTTTGATGCTGATCTCGAAGACCTGGTGCGGCTGGTTGAGGTCTCCATTCGGGGGCGGTGACGGCCGTTCTCCGTTGATCTTGCTGCGGGAGGCCTATAAAGACCTTTAAGGCCGATTCAGGGGTACGCATCGCGGGGGCGAGCAATGGCGAGCGACGACGATCAGGCGTTGCATGAGTTCGTGGCCGGGCGGTATCACGATCTGCGGCGGTCCGCGTTCCTGATGTGCGGAGACTGGGTGCTCGCCGAGGAGTTGACACAGGCGACGCTGGCCAGGTTCGTGGCGGAGAGCGCCCGGAACGGGGTCGACGACCCGGACGCCTGGGTCTTCGCCGAGCTGATGGCGGGGTTCCAGTGCCGGCCGGCCAAGCGGGAGCACGTCTTCGTGGCCACGCCGGATGCGGCGGTCGAGGACCCGATGCGGACGATTCTGGTGCACGACGCGCTGCACAAGCTGGCGCCGCGGTGCCGGGCCGTGCTGGTGCTGCGGCATTGGGACGGGTTCGCGGTGGACGAGACCGCGGACATCCTGGATCTCTCCGATGATCGGGTCGAGGCCTACGAGCGGGCGGGGCTGGCCGCGATGCAGAAGATGCTGGCCGAGTCCGAGGTGGTGCCGGCATGACGCCCAAGGCTCCGGACGTGCGCTCCCACCAGGACGAGCTGACCGTCGAGGCCGCCCGGGCCGCCCAGGCGGGCGCGGCGGACACCGAAATCGCCCTAGGAAGCTCGGCAGGAAAATCCAAGGCGAGTAGGCCGTTAGCGGCGGTACCGGCCGGCGATGGCGACCAGCAGGCACCGGACCATGAGCCTGCTGAGGACACGGCATGGGCGTCGGCGGCCGGGAGTGTGGAGGGCGCGCTCGCGGAAGCGGCGGTCCTGGCGACTGAGAAGGACCCGGAAGACATGGCCGCGCCGGACCGTGAGCCCGTCGCGGGCAGCGCCTCGGCAGCCGCGAGCTTGGAGGGCGCGCTCGCCGAGGCCGCGATCGAGGACGACCAGGAAGTCGCAGCGGCGCCCGAGCCTGCCTCGGCCGGGGCGGGGGAGGCCGCTCGCAATGGCGGGTCGCTCGCGGCGGAAGGTGGGTTTGCGGCGCTGCTGGAGAGCGTGCTCGTCGGTGAACCGCCGGTCGGCGACGGGATCGACGAGGTCTATCGGCGGGCCGAGATCCTGCGCCGCCGTCGCCTGCGGCGGGTCGTCGCCTCCGGCGCCTTCGCCGCGCTGCTGGTCGCCGCCGTCGGCTACGCGCTCACCGCTGCGGTCATCCCGGGCGTACGCCAACCCGTCACCCCGGTCGTCGCCGGACCCACCCCGAACGTCGACCCGCTGCTGACCGCCATCGCGCCGGTGGTCCGAGCCAAAGGGCTGCGCGCCGTCCCGCGTGAGCCGGCGCGGGGCGAGGGCTGGCGGCAGTATTCCGTGGTCGACCGGACGTCGGGGCGCCCGCGCGGACTGATCGAGATCTCGGCCTACGCGGCGCCGGACGGCATCTGCTTTCCGGTCGGCGGCGATCCCCGGGCGTGCGCGCGGGCCATGCACGCCGGCGACAACGTGGAATATGCCCGCTACAGCGACGACCGGGACCCGAACTGGCAGGTGCACCAGGCGATCGCCCGGCGGCTGTCGGACGGGCGGGTGATCGCGGTGATGGCCACCGGCGAGCGGGGGACCGGGAGCGCCGACGCCGGGCGGCCGCCGTTGAGCGTCGCGGAGACCGCTGGGCTGGCTGTGGCCGTACCCGTGATGTCTGCCTTTGATCCGTCGGAACGGTGCAACGGGCCTGATCCCGCATGCCCGGTCCTGAAGGTGCCCGTGCCGCTGGAGCGTTAGACGCGGCGGCGGATCAGGAACGAGATGCCGGCCAGGCCGAACAGGATGACGACCAGGACGGCGCCGTTCAGCAGGAACAGCTGGCGCATCTGGGCGAGCATGTCGTTGACCGTGTCGATCGGGTTGACCTCTTCGACCACCTGCTCACCGATGCCGCCGCCGATGCCGCCGCTGACCAGGTCGGTGCGCGGCTTCAGCGGCACCCCGCTGACCCGCAGCGACTCCGACATGGTGAGCCGGCCGTAGAACCAGCCGTCGGTCTTCTTGCCGGTGGGCTGCTTGGCCGGTCGGTGCGCGCGGGGGCCGCCGGCCGCCAGCGGGTAGAGCTCGAAGGTCTGCTGCGCCTTGTCCTTGGCCAGCACCGTGATCACGTATTGCGGACCCAGGTTCTTCGCCTTCGGCGGGGTGGTCTGCGGCGTCGCGGTGGTCATCCAGCTGACCTCGCTGAGCAGCAACTGGAAGATCTCGCCGCTCTTCGCGCCGTCGACGGTGATCTTTTCCAGACCCTTGCCGGTGATCGTGACCGCGGTGGGCTTCGGCGCTTTCGGGGCCGCGTGCGCGGTGCCCGGCGCCAAGCCCAGGACCAGACCGAAGGCAATCGCGAGCGCGCATGCCGCGGAAACCGGTCGGGTCATCCGCGCGCGGTCCAGCAACCCTCGAATCATCGCCCGGCCTCCCCGCCCCGTGATGCGCGCCGACCCACACAGACTTCCCGCAAACTCGGGTCGCCGCATCTCACGATGGGACGATTTAGAGCTATCTGGGAACGGCCGCCGAGATCGGATCGGCCGTTGATCGGCAGCCAGATGGTACCCACTGCACGCAAACCGTGTGGACCCCGGTCACCCGGCCAGCGGATAGTCATATCTCAAGGACGCCACCGCGCGGTAAAAAGTTGCGCCCTGAAGATAACGATCAGATACGTGCTCTTGCGGTGGCGATGCGGGCCAGCGTGCGCTCCCGGCCGAGCACCTCGAGCGACTCGAAGAGCGGCAGCCCGATCGACCGCCCGGTGACCGCGACGCGCACCGGCGCCTGGGTCTTGCCGAGCTTGAGGCCACGCTCGAGCCCGATCTCCTCCAGGGTCGCCTTGAGCAGCTCGGCGGACCACTCGGTGAGCTTGCCGAAGGCGGCCGCGGCGGCGTCCAGGATGTCGGCCGCGCCCTCCTTCATCGCCTTCGCCCAGGACGCCTCGTCGATGGCCGGCTCGTCCAGGAAGAAGAAGTCGACGTATTCCACGATCTCGGACAGCACCGCGATGCGGGTCTGCGCCAGCGGAGCCACCGCGGTGAACACGGCGGAGTCGAACTTCGCCGGATCCCACGGCGGGGCCGCGATGGTGTCGGTGCCGGTCAGCCAGGGCGCGCAGACCGCCGCGAACTCCTCGGCGTCGAGCGCGCGGATGTAGTCGCCGTTGAACGCCCGCAGCTTTTTCACGTCGAAGAACGCCGGCGCGTGGCTGACCTCGGTGAGGCGGTATTCGTCCTCGATCACCGACCACGGCACGATCTCACGGTCGCCGGACGGCGCCCAGCCCAGCAGCATCAAGTAATTACGCATGGTCGCGGCGAGGTAGCCCTCGTCGCGGTAGGACTCCAGCGCCACCTTGTCGCGCCGCTTGGAGAGCTTCTGCCGCTTCTCGTTCACGATCACCGGCACGTGTCCCCAGACCGGCGGCTTGACCCCGAGCGCCTCCCACAGCAGCTGCTGCTTGGGCGTGTTGGGCAGGTGCTCCTCGGCCCGGATCACGTGGGTGATCCCCATGGTCATGTCGTCGACCACGTTGGCCAGCAGGAACACCGCGCTGCCGTCGCTGCGGGCGATCACGAAGTCCTCGAGCAGCTTGTTCTCGAAGGTCGGCTCACCGCGGACCAGGTCGGTCACCACGGTCTCGCCCTCGTCCGGCGTGCGGAAGCGCAGGGCGCGTCCCTCGCCCGGCCCGAGCGCCCGGTCGCGGCAGAAGCCGTCGTAGCCGGTGTGCTTGTTGCCGGTGCGCTCGACCACGTCGTCCCGGGTGCAGTCGCAGTAGTAGGCGCGGCCTTCCGCATAGAGCCGGGTGGCGGCGGCGGTGTGCTCGGCGGCGTACGTCGACTGGAAGTAGGGACCCTCGTAGGAGCCGCGCTCGATGCCGATCCAGTCCAGCGCGGCGAGGATGCCCTCGGTCCACTCCGGACGGTTGCGGGCCGCGTCGGTGTCCTCGATGCGCAGCACGAACACGCCGTTCTGCTGCTTCGCGAAGATCCAGTTCTGCAGCGCCGAGCGGGCGCCGCCGACGTGGAACATGCCGGTCGGAGAGGGGGCGAAGCGTACGCGGACTGTCACTCGGCAAGCCTACGGCGCGCGTCGAACCGTTTGTCACCGACCTTCTATCACGTCATGTATTGACGGATATCTGTAAAGGCTCTTAACATTCGAGGCCCCGGACTCCCCACGAAGGGCCCATCCCCATGAACCGAAGACTTCGCACGATCGCCGCCGCGATCGCCGTCGCCGTGGCCGGCACCGCGGTCGCATTCACCCTGCAGGGCACCTCCCAGGCCGCGGTGCTGCCGAACGGCTTCAAGAGCGTCGGCTACATGCCGTCCTGGGCCGGCAGCGTCACCGCCATCCAGTACTCGAAGCTGACCCACATCAACTACTCGTTCGCGCTCCCCAACGCGAACGGCACCCTGCAGCCGATCGAGAACACCGCCAAGCTGCAGCAGCTGGTCACCCTCGGCCACCAGAACAACACCAAGGTGTCGTTGGCGATCGGCGGCTGGAACGACGGCAACGACTCCGCCTTCGAGTCGCTGGCGGCGAGTTCCGGCGGCCGGACGACCTTCGTCAACAGTGTGATGAGCACGGTCCGGCAGTACGGCCTGGACGGCGTCGACATCGACTGGGAATACCCCGACCCGGGCCAGTCCGGCAACAACTACACCGCCCTGATGCAGCAGCTCAGCACCGCCCTGCACAACGAGGGCAAGCTGCTCACCGCGGCCGTGGTCAGCGAGGGCGGCACCGCGAACGGCGTGCAGCCCGCGGTCTTCGGCTATGTGGACTGGCTGAACATCATGGCGTACGACGGCGGCAGCCCGCACGCCAACTACGACTGGTCGATCGCCTCGGCGAACTTCTGGAAGAACCGCGGCCTGCCCAAGGCGAAGACCGTCCTCGGCGTGCCGTTCTACAGCCGGCCGGGCTACCTGACCTACGCGCAGCTGGTGCAGCAGGACCCGGCGAACGCCAACCGGGACTGCACGTCGGCCGGTGAGTGCTACAACGGCCTGCCGACCATCCGCCGCAAGACGCAATGGGCGCTGGCCAACGCCGGCGGGATCATGAACTGGGAACTGTCGCAGGACGCCACCGGTGCGAACTCTCTGGTCAGCGCGATCTATGAGGTGGCGACGGGCGGGACCACGCCGCCGCCTCCGACCGGGCGGACCGGCCGGATCACCGGCATCGCGGGCAAGTGCGTCGACATCGCGGCGGCGTCCAGCGCCAACGGCACGGCCGTGCAGCTCTACGACTGCAACGGCACCGCCGCGCAGACCTGGACGGTGGGCACCGACAACACCATCCGCGGGCTCGGCAAGTGCCTGGACGTGACGGCCGCCGGCACCGCCGACGGGTCGCTGGTGCAGATCTACGACTGCAACGGCACCGGCGCGCAGAGCTGGCAGCCGCAGTCCAACGGGACGCTGCTCAACCCGGCCAGCGGCAAGTGCCTGGACGCCAGCGGCAACTCGTCGGCCAACGGCACCCGGTTGCAGATCTGGCAGTGCTTCGCCGGCGCCAACCAGCGCTGGGTGCTGCCGTAGGCACGAGACAGACCCCTAGGCCACGGACTTGATCCGGGTGACCAGCACGGCGCCGAGCAGGGTCACCACCGCGGTGGCCGCGAACAGCGTCGGGTAACCACCCAGGTGCGTCACCAGGGGAGCCGAGATGGCCGGCCCCAGCACCTGCGGCGCGGAGGAAGCGATGTTGATGACACCCAGGTCCTTGGCCCGGTCGGTGGCGGCCGGCAGGACCTGGGTGATCAGCGCGGTGTCGACCGCCAGATAGACGCCGAAGCCGAGCCCGAGCATGAACGCCGCGACCATCGCCATCGGCCAGTTCGGCCAGATCGCCAGCAGCAGCGCCGCCACCGCCATCACCACGCCGGACCAGACCACGAAGATCTTGCGGCGGCCGGTGCGGTCGGAGAGCCGGCCGCCGACCACGGCGGTGAGCACCATGCCGACCGTGTAGAGCAGGATCAGGATCAGCAGGCCGGTCTCCGGGTCGGCCAGCTGCACCCGGTCGTCCAGGAAATAGAGCAGGTAGAGCGTGCCCAGCGCGTTGCCGAGCAGCACCAGGAAGCGGGTGCCCCAGGCCCAGGCGAAGTCGGGGTGCTCGCGCAGCCCGATCCGCCAGCTCACCTTGGCCGCCACCCGGGGCGGGATCGCGTCGTCCGGAGTGGCCAGCGCGAACGGGATGCCGAGCAGGAGCAGCACCACGGCCAGCGCGATGTATCCCGACGACACGGTGGTGAACACCGCGGTCACCAGCACCGCGCCGAGCACCAGGCCGAGCGCCTGCGGCATGCCGACCCAGCCGGACACGAAACCGCGCTGCGGCACCGGCACCCGGTCCGGCACCGCGGCGCTCAGCGAGGCCTGCATCGCGTTGAGCCCGAGCTGGGCCAGGCACCAGCCGATCGCCACCGCCGCCAGGCTCTGCGCGCCGCCGAGCCAGACCAGCGCGAGCACGGTGGTCAGCACGCCGCCGATGGTCCACACGTGCCGGCGGCCGAAGGCCCGGCCGAACAGCCGCGGGTGGGTGCGGTCGGAGAGCAGCCCGGACAGTGGCGCGACGATGATGCTGACCAGGGCGCCCAGGCCGGTGACCAGGCCCAGGGCGGCCTCTTTGCCGCTCACCCCGAGTTCGTCGATCTGGATCGGCAGCAGCACCTGGATCGGGGTGAAGCAGGCCGTCCACAGCCCCAGATTGGCCGCGAACAAGAGTGCGATCCACGACCTTCTGACCGGTACGACCGGTTCGGCCAGCGCCGCGACCGACATCGAGCCCCCGCTTGGGAAAAGTGGAACGTGAACGTTTCTCGGAGGCTAAAGGAGAATCGTGTCCTCCGGTAGCGCCCGTTTGACCGCTGCCGGTATCGACCGGAACGGCGACACCTTCGGCCCGTCGGGGGAATCCTCCCAGACGCCCTCGATCATCCCGTTCACCACGAGCGTAGGGGAGATCCAGCCCTGCGGACGGGACACCGCGGCCTTCGGGCCGGAGCTGATCTGGTCGAGCTGGCGGGTGCTGGCCACCACGTACGGGTCGAAGGCCGGCAGCAGCAGGACGGTCTCCTCCGTCGGTGGCGCGGCGGCCAGCTCGGTGGGCAGGAAGCCGAATCCGGGCACCTCGGTGAGCCGGTCGGCGAGCCGCTGGAAGGACTTCTTGGCCAGTGCCGGCTTGAGGTCGAACCAGCGGGCGAACTCCTCGGCCGGGGCCGGCCCGAAGGCGCCGAGGTATGCCAGCGCCAGCGAGTCGATCGCCTCGTCGGCCGGCGGCGGCGTGAACTCGCCGAGCCAGGCCCGCGGCGCGACGAAGGTGACGTTGCGTCCCCGCGGCGGCCCGGAGCAGAGCAGGCCGCGGAAGGCGAGCGGCTTGAGGATCGCCCCGAAACCCTGGGTCAGCGGTCCGGTCAGGTCGGTGTGCCCGGTGGCCGCGATGATCGCGTCGGCGAGTTCCTCGCGGGTCATCGGCTCGCCGCCCAGCACGTCCGGCACGGCGGCGATGATGTCCGTCATCTGCTCGGCGGTGACCCCGTGATATTTGAGCCAGGAGCCGGTGGTCTCGCGGGTGCGGGTGCTCATCGCGGCGACCCAGACCGGCAGGTCGGCGGCCGGGAGCAGGTGGAGGGTGCCACGGGCGGCCCACGTGCGTACCAGAGAGCGGGTTTGGAAAAGCTCTTTGTCGAGGTCGGGAGCCTTTTCGAGGCGGAGCTCCGCGGACGCCCGGGCCGAGGACGCCACCTGGGCGTGCAGGCCGAGCACCCGCCGGGCGGCGTCGACCGGTTGCGCGGCCTTCTCGGCGCCGAGGTGGTGCCGGGCCACGCGCCGGCGCAGCACGTCGGCGAGCTTCATGGGTTCCTCCCCGGTTGACCTTGCCTCGGAGTCTAGGTAATTTACCTATTGGCTAATTAACCAAGCGGTCAACTACAGGGGTGAGTGGCGTGGGCAAGATCGTTTCGGTGGTATATGTGACGCTCGACGGCGTGCAGGAGGAGCCGTCCTGGAGCGGGCCCTATTTCAACGACGAGCTGAGCTCCTGGCAGGAGAAGAACCTGATGGGCGCCGACCTGATGCTGCTCGGCCGGCGCACCTACGAGGGCTTCAAGGAGGCCTGGCCCCAGATGGAGGAGGCCACCGGCCACTTCGGCGTGAAGATGAACTCGATGCCCAAGCGGGTGGCCACCACCACGCTCACCGAGCCGGAGTGGAACGCGACCTTCATCGAGGGCGACGTCGCGGAGGCGGTGCGCGAGCTCAAGGAGCAGCACGACAACATCCTGATCAACGGCAGCGCCACCCTGGTCAACTACCTGACCAGGCACAACCTGATCGACGAGTACCGGATCATGTCCTTCCCGGTGGTGGTCGGCGCCGGCGCCAAGCTGTGGGCGGAGGGCACCACGATCGCCCTCTCACTGACCGAGTCCTGGACCACCAAAACCGGCGTCGCCGTGCTGACCTACGTGCCGGCCTGAGCCCGATGAGCCCGGTGGCCACGGATCAACTGAGCGTGGTGTTCGGCGCGCTCGCCGACCCGACCCGCCGGGCCATCCTGGCCCGCCTCGCGGACGGTGAGGCCACGGTGAACGAGCTGGCCGAGCCGTTCGAACTGTCCCTGCCGGCGGTGTCCAAGCACCTCAAGGTCCTGGAACGGGCCGGGCTGATCTCGCGCGGCCGGCAGGCGCAGTGGCGGCCGTGCCGGCTGGAGGCCGAGTCGCTGCGGCCGGCCGCCGACTGGATGGGTCACTACCGGCAGTTCTGGGACGAGAACTTCGACCGGCTCGACGCCCATCTGCGGAGCCGCCGCCCGGAGGAGACGGCCCCGCAGAACCGGACCTAGCTGTCGCCGCCGGTCTCGCCGACCGGCGCCGCGGTCACGTCGTCGATCGCATACTTCTTGGCCGCCTCGGCCGGCACGTGCGACGGCACCCGGCCGCGCAGCGCGAGCTGGCGCAGCGTGGCGACGGTGATCGACTCGGCGTCGACGTGGAAGTGCCGGCGCAGGGCGTGCCGGGTGTCGCTCATCCCGAAGCCGTCGGTGCCCAGCGACGTCCAGTCGCCCGGCACCCACCGGCTGATCAGGTCGGGCACCGCCCGCATCCAGTCGCTGACCGCGACCACCGGGCCCTCGCTGCCCTCCAGCTTCCGCTGGATGTACGGCTTGCGCGGCGCGTCGCCGAGGTGCACCAGGTTGTGCTCCTCGGCCTCCATCGCGTCCCGTCGCAGCTCGGTCCAGGAGGTCACCGACCACACGTCGGCGGCCACCCCCCAGTCCTGCGCGAGCAACTGCTGAGCCTTCAGCGCCCACTGCATGCCGGTGCCGGAGGCGAGGATCTGCGCCTTCGGGCCGGTCGCCTCGGGCGCCGGCGCATAGCGGTAGATGCCCTTGAGCAGGCCTTCGACGTCCACCCCGGACGGCTCGACCGGCTGCAGGATCGGCTCGTTGTAGATGGTGAGGTAGTAGAAGACGTTCTCCTGCTTCTCGCCGTACATGCGGTGCAGGCCGTTCTCCACGATGTGCGCGATCTCGAACGCGAACGCCGGATCGTAGGCCACCACGGCCGGGTTGGTCGCCGCGATCAGCAGCGAGTGCCCGTCCTCGTGCTGCAGGCCCTCGCCGTTGAGCGTGGTGCGCCCGGCGGTCGCGCCCAGCAGGAAGCCGCGGGTCATCTGGTCGGCGGCCGCCCAGAGCTCGTCCGCGGTGCGCTGGAAGCCGAACATCGAATAGAAGATGTACAGCGGGATCATCGGCTCGCCGTGCGTGGCATAGGCGGTGCCGGCCGCGATGAAGCTCGCCGTGGAACCCGCCTCGTTGATGCCCTCGTGCAGGATCTGGCCGTTCGTCGCCTCCTTGTAGGACAGGAACAGCTCCCGGTCCACCGAGGTGTAGGTCTGGCCGTGCGGCGAGTAGATCTTGCGGGTCGGGAACAGCGAGTCCATGCCGAACGTGCGTGCCTCGTCCGGGATGATCGGCACCCAGCGGGCGCCGAACTCCTTGTCCTTCATGATGTCCTTGAGCAGGCGGACGAAGGCCATCGTGGTGGCCACCTTCTGCTTGCCCGAGCCGCGCTTGACGTCGCCGAACTTCTCCGACGCCGGAATCGCCAGCGGGATCGACTTGGTCCGGCGCGACGGCAGGAACCCGCCCAGCTCCTTGCGGCGCTGGTGCAGGTATTGCATCTCGTCGGAGTCCTTGCCTGGGTGGTAATAGGGCGGCAGGTAGGGGTTCTCCTCCAGCGCCGAGTCCGGGATGTCCAGGTAGAGCCGGTCCCGGAACTGCTTGAGGTCGTCCAGGGTCAGCTTCTTCATCTGGTGCGTCGCGTTGCGCGCCTCGAAGTGCGACCCGAGCGTCCAGCCCTTGATGGTCTTGGCCAGGATCACGGTCGGCTGGCCGGTGTGCTCGGTCGCCGCCTTGTATGCCGCGAACAGCTTCTTGTAGTCGTGCCCGCCCCGCTTGAGCTGCCAGATCTGGTCGTCGGTCATGCCCTCGACGAGCTTGAGCGTGCGCGGGTCACGGCCGAAGAAGTTGTCCCGCACATAGCCGCCGGACTCGCCCTTGTAGGTCTGGTAGTCGCCGTCCGGCGTCACGTTCATCAGGTTGACCAGCGCGCCGTCGGTGTCCGCGGCGAGCAGCGGGTCCCACTCGCGGCCCCAGACCACCTTGATCACGTTCCAGCCGGCGCCCCGGAAGAACGACTCCAGTTCCTGGATGATCTTGCCGTTGCCGCGGACCGGCCCGTCGAGGCGCTGCAGGTTGCAGTTGATCACAAAGGTGAGGTTGTCGAGCTCCTCGCGGGCGGCCAGGCCGATCGCGCCGAGCGACTCGACCTCGTCCATCTCGCCGTCGCCCAGGAACGCCCAGACGTGCTGGTCGCTGGTGTCCTTGATGCCGCGGTTCTGCAGGTAGCGGTTGAACCGGGCCTGGTAGATCGCGTTCAGCGGGCCGAGGCCCATGCTGACCGTCGGGAACTCCCAGAAGTTCGGCATCAGGCGCGGGTGCGGATAGGACGGCAGGCCGCCGCCCGGGTGCGAGAGCTCCTGCCGGAAGCCGTCCAGCTGGTCCTCGCTGAGCCGGCCCTCGAGATAGGCCCGGGCGTACATGCCGGGGGAGGCGTGGCCCTGGAAGAAGATGTGGTCGCCGCCGCCGGGGTGGTCCTTGCCCCGGAAGAAGTGGTTCATGCCCACCTCGTAGAGCGAGGCGGAGGACGCGTAGGTCGAGATGTGGCCGCCGACACCGACCTCCGGGCGCTGCGCGCGGTGCACGAGCATGGCCGCGTTCCACCGGATGAACGCCCGGATCCGCCGCTCCACGAACTCGTCACCGGGGAACCAGGGTTCCTGCTCGGGCGGGATGGTGTTGATGTAGTCGGTCGAGGTCAGCGGCGGAACGCCGACCTGCCGCTCACGCGCCCGCTCGAGCAGGCGCAGCATCACGTAGCGCGCGCGTTTGGCGCCACGCTCGTCGATGACACCGTCCAGCGACTCGACCCACTCGTTCGTCTCCTCGGGGTCGATGTCCGGAAGCTGGCTCGGCAGGCCGTCACTGATCACCGGGCGCTTGCGTTCCGTAGCCACAGGCAGTCCTCTTGTCCGTCGCGGCCGTGCGCCCGCATTGTGTGCGTCGCACGGAGTTGCCATCCATCCTGCCCCCTCGCGGGGTGCAGCGTCACGCCGACCGGTTTACCCGCCGGTAACTAACCTTGCAGAAAGCTGAACCGGACCTGCCGGGTGGGATTGTCGCCGTTCGGATCGACCAGGCAGAGCGACTGCCAGGTGCCGAACGCGATCTTGCCGCCGAGCACCGGCAAGGTGGCGTAGGGCGGGATCCAGGCGGGCAGCACGTGGTCGCGTCCGTGCCCCCGCGAGCCGTGCCGATGCCGCCACTTGTCCTGCGCCGGCAGCAGGTCGTCGATGGCCGTGAGCAGGTCGTCGTCCGATCCGGCGCCGGTCTCGATGACCGCCAGGCCGGCCGTGGCGTGCGGCACGAAGACGTGCAGCAGGCCGTCCCCCTCGCCCTGGACGAACTCCTCGGCCTGGCGGGTGATGTCGCGCACCACCGGGCGGTCGCCGGTCCGGACCGTGATCACTTCAGAGCGCATGACCTACGTGTACAGGTCCAGCGCCAGGAACAACAAACCGGTCAGCGAGAGCCAGAGCACACCCAGCGCCATGCGGCTCAGCGATCGCAGGAGCACGCCGCCAGTGCAGCACCGGCGGCGTACCTCGCGCAGGGTTTCGGGGTGTTCGTCAGGCCTTCAGGTCACGCTGGGTGAAGACGACCGTCCCGATCGCGACCAGCGCCACGGTCGTGCCGGCCAGCGCCGCGACCCCGCCCCACTGCGGACCGTTCAGCAGCGGGGCGCCGCCCAGATACCAGTGGAAGAGCGACACGTCCCGGGTCCAGGCCAGGGCTGCGAGCTGCGGGAAGACGCTGTTCGCCAGGAACGCCAGGGTGGTCACGCCGGCTCCCGCGCCGAGCGCCACGGACTTGCTGCCGGTGGCCGCGCCGGCCGCGAACGAGACCGCGCCCACGCACGCGCCGAAGAGTGCCAGCTGCGCGTTCATCGCGAGCAGCCCGCCCGCCGAGATGCCGTCCAGCTGGAACACGCCGCGCAGGGCGAGCATCGCGCCGAACAGCACCACCGCGATCACCGCCAGGCCGATCAGCAGCCCGGCGAAGCGTTGCAGGGCCAGCCGCGCCCGGCCCACCGGATGGGCGAGCACCAGGTCCATCGTGCCCGCGCCCTCGTCGCCGGCCACCGCGCGGGCGCCCCAGCCGATCGCGAAGACGGCCAGCAGCAGCGGCGCCAGCAGGCCGTAGACCGAGCCGCTCAGATAGCCCGCGGCGGTCGCGGTGTCGGTGTAGTTGAACGCCGCCAGCACGTCCTGCGGATATGCGGCCAGCGCCGACGCCATCTCCGGCGAGCGCATGGTCGGCCAGAAGGCGGCGTACATCGCGCCCACCGCGACGATCGCCACGGTCCAGCCGGGCAGCGACCGGCGGGCGTCCCAGAGGCCTTTCACGAAGACATTACGCAGCAACATGTTCCGGCTCTCTTTCATAGAAGTGGAAGAAGATGTCCTCCAGGTCGGGCTCCTCGCAGAGCAGGTCCACCACGGTGTGCCGGCCGGCCGCCTGGACCAGCTCGTCGGCGTGCCCGGCCAGCCGCCCGCGCACGGTCGAGCCGGTCACCGTGACGTCGGTGAAGCCGGGCAGCGCGCGGAACTCGGCGGCGTCCACCGGTCCGTCCAGGGTGAGCGTGACGCTGCGCAGGGCGTGCTCGCGCAGCGAATGGACACTCTCCACGGTGACCAGCCGGCCGTCCCGGATGATGCCCACCCGGTCCGCGGTCTGCTGCACCTCGCTCATCACGTGCGACGACATGAAGACCGTCGCGCCGCGCCGCTTGGCCTCCCGCACCAGATGCACGAACTCCTGCTGCAGGAACGGGTCCAGTCCGCTGGTCGGCTCGTCCAGGATCAGCAGCTCCGGCTGGTGCATGAAGGCCTGCACGATGCCGACCTTCTGCCGGTTGCCCTTGGAGAGACCCCTGATCTGCCGATCAAGAGGGAGATCCAGACGGGCGGCCAGCTCGGTGATCCGCTGCGGCGCCACGCCGCCACGCAGATTTCCCAGGTACGAGAGCAGCTGGCGGCCCGTCTGCCGGCCGTCCACGACGAAGTCGCCGGCCAGGTAACCGATGCGTTTGCGCAGCTCGACGCCGTCCTTCGAGGGGACGCCGCCGAGCACCCGCACCTCACCCGCGGTCGGGCGGATCAGGTCGAGCAGGATCCGGATGGTGGTGGACTTGCCGGCGCCGTTGGGGCCCAGGTATCCGTACACCTCACCGGTTTCGACCTCGAGGTCCAGCCCGGCGAGGCCGCGGCTGCCGCGGCCGTAGGTCTTCACCAGAGCGCGGGTGTGGATCGCGATCTCAGTCATGACGCGCTTTCCTTTCGGCTTGGTAGCGATCGATCAGCCTGGGGACCTCGGTCTCCAGGTAGGCGTAGAAGTCGCGGGTCTCGCGGAGCCGGTCGGAGCCCGGGGCGTCCTCGCCGCCGAGCACCTCGAGGCCGCGATCCATCAGCTCGCGGAAGAGGCTGAACTTCTCCGACCCGGCGGCCCGCATGATCGCGTCGGGCGTCATCTCGAAGAAGGTGCCGCGGCGCCCCGGCATCGCCACCCGGCGCACCAGGCCGCTCGACTCCAGCGTCCGCAGTCCGGCGCTGATCGAGCCCTTGGACAGGCCGAGCATGGTCGCCATCTCCGTGCCGCTCTGTGCCGCCGGACGACAGATCAACAGCCAACCCAGGATTTTCCCGTACGCCTGCGGCATGCCCATGCCGGACAGCACGAGCCCGGCCTCTTCGGCGTACTTCCGCTCCGCGGTGAGGTCTTCCATCTTCGCCCTTGATCTCTGAATGTTCAAAACGTTCTGAACATTGAAGCTACACCTCTGTCCGGTCTATGTCCACAGCGTTGGCAGCGTTCGCTCAGGTCGTGAATGCTGGGTCTCGTGACCACCCCGCAAAACCTCGACGAGCGCTTCCGGGACGCAGTGTCCGCCCTGGAGCCACCCGTCGAGCGACGCCCGCCGGACGACCCGGTGCGCGACGGCTCCCAGCTCACCGGCGCCCGCGCCCAGGAACTCTTCGACGCCCAGCTCACCAGCCGGCACCTCGACCTGGCCGCACGCTGGCTGCGCAGCTTCAACGAGGGCTTCTACACGATCGGATCCTCCGGCCACGAAGGCAACGCGGCGGTCGCGGCCGCGCTGCGCCCGACCGACCCGGCGCTGCTGCACTACCGGTCGGCGGGCTTCTATCTGACCCGCTCCGGGCCCTCCCTCGACGGGGCTCGCGACGTGCTGCGCGGCGTGGTCGCGTCCTCTCTGGAACCGATCGCCGGCGGCCGGCACAAGGTGTTCGGCCGGGCGGACCTGCACGTGATTCCCACCACGTCCACGATCGCCTCGCACCTGCCGCGGGCGGTCGGGCTGGCCCGGTTCCTGGCCTCCTCCGACGACCGCATCGTGGTCGCCTCGTTCGGCGACGCCTCGGTCAACCACGCCACCGCCACCGCGGCGTTCAACACGGCCGGCTGGTTCGACCACGCCGACGTGCGGGTGCCGCTCCTGCTGGTCTGCGAGGACAACGGGCTCGGCATCAGCGTGCCGTCGCCACCCGGCTGGGTCGCCACCACCCTGCGGGCCCGGCCCGGCCTGCGCTACACCGCGGCCGACGGCTGCGACCTGGCGGCCACCTACGACGCCGCGGCGGAGGCGGCGTCGTGGGTCCGCGAGCACCGGCGGCCCGCGGTGCTGCACCTGTCCATGGTCCGGCTGATGGGCCACGCCGGCGCGGACGCCGAAGTGGCCTACCGCACGTCCGAGGAGATCAGCGGCGACCTGGACCGCGATCCGCTGGTGCTGACCGCGCGGCTGCTGGTCGAGGCCGGGCTGGCCAAGCCGGACGAGCTGATCGCCCGCTACGACGAGGTCGGCTGGCAGGTGCGCAAGGTCGCCGAAGAGGTGATCGGCGAGCCCAAGCTGGCCTCCGCCGCCGACGTGGTGACGCCGCTGGCCCCGCGCCGGCCACTGCGCTCGGCCCGGCACATCACCGAGTCGCCCGGCCGGGACCGGGCGTCGGCCTTCGGCGGCAAGCTCCCCGAGGCCGGTGGCCCGCTCACCCTCGCGCAGACCATCAACGCGACCCTCACCGACATGCTGCTGGCCGCACCGGAGGCGCTGGTCTTCGGCCAGGACGTGGCCCGCAAGGGCGGCGTCTACGGCGTCACCAAGAACCTGCGGCAGCGGTTCGGCGCCGACCGGGTCTTCGACACGCTGCTCGACGAGACCAGCATCCTGGGGCTCGCGCTGGGCGCCGGGCTCAACGGCAAGCTGCCGATCCCCGAGATCCAATACCTGGCATACCTGCACAACGCCGAGGACCAGATCCGCGGCGAGGCGGCCACGCTGCAGTTCTTCTCGCAGGGGGCCTACCGCAACCCGATGGTGGTGCGGGTCGCCGGACTGGCATACCAGCAGAGCTTCGGTGGGCACTTCCACAACGACAACTCGGTGGCCGTGCTGCGCGACGTGCCCGGGCTGGTGCTCGCGGTGCCGGCCCGGCCCGCGGACGCGGCGCCGATGCTGCGCTCGTGCGTGGCCTCCGCGGCGGTGGACGGCAGCGTGTGCGTGTTCCTCGAGCCGATCGCGCTCTACCACACCCGTGACCTGTACGAGAACGGCGACAACGAGTGGCTGTCGGCATACGCGCCGCCCGGCGAATGGGGCAACGAGCACGTGCCGATCGGGCGGGCGCGGACCTACCAGGTCGGGGACGCCAACGCGCTGACCATCATCACGTACGGCAACGGGCTGCGCATGTCGCTCCGTGTCGCGGCCCGGCTCGCCGCCGAAGGCTACGGTTCCCGGGTGGTCGATCTGCGCTGGTTGTCCCCGCTGCCGGTCGCCGACCTGCGGCGCGAGGCGGCCGCCACCGGCCGAGTCCTCATCGTCGACGAGACCCGGCGCACCGGAGGGGTCGGTGAAGGCGTGCTCGCGGCCCTGGTGGATGGTGGTTTCGTCGGATCGGCCCGGCTGATCGCCTCGGCGGACAGCCCGGTGCCGCTCGGTCCGGCCGCCCAGCACGTGCTGGTCGAGGAAGATGCCATCACACTGGGTGCCCAAGCCCTGCTGGCGCGGTAAATTGCCACACACTCGGTGCGCCACTTGCGCGCGGGCCTGCAAGTGTGTGGACTACGCACAAGTCAAGAGAATCGTATGGGAGGAATTCGACAGTGAGCGCGACCGCTGGTCAGGCCGACGGCGTACGCAGCGTGGCGGACCGGTTCGGCCTCGAGCCGGACATGGTGGTCATGGAGATGGGCTACGACGACGACGTCGACGAAGAGCTTCGTGACGCCCTGACCGAACGCGTGGGCGAATTGGTCGACGAGGACACCGACGAGGTCGTCGACGCGGTGTTGTTGTGGTACCGCGACGGTGACGGTGACTTGTTCGAACTGCTCACCGACGCCCTGAACCCGCTCGCCGACGGCGGAGTGGTGTGGTTGCTGACCCCCAAGGCCGGCCGCGACGGACACGTCGAGCCGAGCGAGGTCAGCGAATCGGCGCCGACCGCGGGCCTGCAGCAGACCTCGACGGTGAACGCCGGCAAGGACTGGACCGGCGCCCGCCTGGCGTCACCCCGGGCCACGTCGAAGAAGAAGAGCTAGATGCCACTGGAGGTGGGCGCCGCGGCGCCGGACTTCACCCTCAAGGACCAGAACAACCAGCCGGTCAGCCTCGCCGACTTCCACGGTCGCAAGGCGGTCCTGCTGGTCTTCTACCCGTTCACGTTCACCGGCACCTGCAAGGGTGAGCTGACCGAGGTCAACGCGTCACTGGGCGAGTTCCAGAACGACGAGGTCCAGGTGCTGGCGGTGAGCGTCGACTCGACGTACAGCCACAAGGTGTGGGACATCGAACAGGGCTTCGGCTTCCCGCTGCTGGCCGACTACTGGCCGCACGGGGGAGTGGCGGCGTCCTACGGTGTCTTCAACGCCACGGGAGGCTTCGCCAACCGGGGCACGTTCATCATCGACCGCGACGGGATCGTGCGCTTCGCGGAGGAACTGGGACCCGGGGAGACCCGGGATCAGAAGGCGTGGCGCGAGGCGCTGGCCGAGCTGTAGGACATACTCGCAGGGCTTCCGGCCGGACCGGCAGATAGGATGGCGGCTCCGGCGGCGGAAAGCCGCGCGGGCGCGTAGCTCAGTGGGAGAGCACTCGCCTTACAAGCGAGGGGTCGCAGGTTCGAAACCTGCCGCGCCTACGGCGCGGGCGGAGTGTGCCCGCGGAAAGCGCGGGCCGGGGGCGCCTCCGTCATTCCGCTCCGGGGGCCGAGCCCCCGGAAACCCCGCGTTGCGGTGGTTGCGCGAGGGGAGCAGCGCGCGGTTACCCCTTCGCTTAACCCCGCGGTGGTTGCGCGCAGGGGACGGCGCGGCCTTACTTCCTTCGTTTAGGGGTGGCGGGTGGCTGCTGTTTTCAGGATGTCGAGTTCGCAGCCTGGGGTGGCTGGGTCGAAGTTGTGTTCTAGGAGCCAGCGGGCTCCTAGGAGGCTTCGTAGGGACCACCAAGCCTGGATTGCGTTTCGGTCTGTGTCTTGGCCGTAGCCGGACAGGACGTCGTCCAGGTGCTCCTCGTGGCCGAGAGTCAGGGTGGCCAGGTCGTGCATGGCGTCGCCGCGGGCCGCTTCGGACCAGTCGATCACGCCGGTGACCTCGTTGTGGTCGGTGAAGACGTGGGAGATCTGCAGGTCGCCGTGGACGAAGACCGGAGTCCACGGGCGCAGGGCGGCCTGGGCGATCTCGCGGTTCCGGGCGATCAGGCCGGTGGGGAGGACGTCGTTCTCGACCAGCCAGTCGCACTCGCGGTCGAGGTCCCTCCGGATGTCGTCCGGTTGTCGGCCGGGCCAGGGCGGGAGTGGTGCGTCGTGGAGTCTGCGGATGGCGGCGCCGGCCGCGGTCCAGGCCGCCGGCGACGCGGGTGACGGCTCGCCCAGACGGCCCAGTGCCGTTCCGGGGACGGCGGCGATCGCGAGGACGTGCGGCTTGCGCCACAGGACCCGCGGGGTCGGGATCGGCGCCAAGGCGATCGCCTCGACCTCGACGTCGATGCGCGTCTGGGTGGCGTCGACCTTCAGAAACATGTCGCCGACTCGCAGGGTGGCGCGCTCGCTGTGGGCGACGACGACTTGGACCTCATCCACGCCGGCCGGCACCGATCTCACAGCCCGAGCACCGGTTTGCACTCCCGCACCCCGGACAGCGTGATGTCGGTGCGTTGCCGCGTCGCCCACTCCTCGCGGGTCAGCCGCCAGCGTTGCAGCTCGGCGGGCTCGCCCAGGCGGGTGGCCCAGTCGCTGCCGTTCCGCGTGTAGCCGAGGGACTCGGAGACGCGATTGGAGGCGTGGTTGTCGACGAAGGCGTCGCTGCCCGCCGCGCGGGCGTCGAAGCCGGCGAAGGCCAGGTGGAGGATCGCCGCTCGAGCCTCCTTGCCGAGGCCTTTGCCGCGGGCCCCGGGCGCCAGCCAGGAGAACGACGTGACGGTGCCCAGCGTGTCGAAGTCGTGGGCGATCAGGTCCTGCATGCCGACCGGGGTGTCGTTGTCGCAGACCACGAAATAGAGGCGCCAGGAGCCTCCGGTGACCCGGGAACGGCCGGCCCAGATGCGGCGCAGCCATTGCCACTCACGGTCCGGGTTTTCCGCGTAGAGCGACATCGGGTCGTCGAACGGCGCCGGCTCGCCCTCCGTGACGACGCCGGCCCGGACCAGCGGCACCAGGCGTTCCAGCAGGTCGTCGGTGGCGGCGGCGAGGGTCAGCCGCGGCGTGTGGACGGCCAGGTTCAGCGGCGGATAGGAGGACGGCACCCGGGCACCGTAGCGCCGACCGCCGGGTCATGCCGCCGAATTTCCGGTGCTCGGCCGGGCTGGCGAGGGGTGCCGACGGACAGCGCCACGGCGACCGTGAGGAAGGTGGCGACGGCCACGCCGGTGCCGCTTCGCCTGGTGCGGCCGGGGATCAGCAACAGCAGGCCCAGGAGATGATCGGCGGCGAAGAGCCCCCGTCCGAGGGTTCAGTCGCGGCGGAGCGAGGAATGCGCCGGAAGCATGCCGAGCAGCCGTTTCTGCTGGTCGGAGGTGCTCAGCACCTGGCCGGCGAACTCGTCCCACTCGGCCGCCCGGCGGCGCCACTTGACGTCGCTCTCGTACTGCGTGCGCTGCAGGGCCTCCATGCGGATCGCCAGCAGCTCCAGCTCGTCGGTGTGCCGGCGGTTCAACCACCACCACAACCAGACGGTCGCGACGGCAACCACGCTGCCGCCCGCCGCTGCGCCGAGCCAGAAACTGGCCATGACCGCACGGTACAAGGCTGATGCACGCCGGGTTATCGGCTGTCGGGTCAGGACGTGGCGTGCTTGATGACCGCGTCCACGGTCGGGCGGTAGGCGTCGTCCGGCGGTGTCGTCCAGCGGGCGGCCGGCCACGTCGCGATGCGGTAGAGCAACGCCCGGATCAGCATCTGGCCCCACTCCGGCACGTGTGACCAGCGGTCCAGGACGGTCGGCGGGACCTCGTGCCAGACGATCGCGTCGGTCACCGCCACCGCGGAGGCCCAGGCCGGTGGGCGCCAATAGGCCGGCCAGTCGATGATGGCGGGCGGCAGGTCCTCGGCGAAGAGCACGTTGCCGGACAGGTCGCCGTGCACCACCTGACTGGGCGACGAGATGTCCCGGCGAGCCTCGAGAAGCGGCGCGAGCAGGGCGGAAGGCGCGGTCGAGCCGGGCGGCACCGGCTCATCGAAGGCGAGCCTGTCACCGTACGCCCAGGGGTCGTCCCGAAGATCGAGGAACGCCGGGCGGGGCACCGCGGCAATCGCCCGGTGGAACGCCTCGCCCGCGTCGACCACCCCGTCGACCCGGCGGGGATCGCCCTCGCCGGCCACCCACGTGGTCGCCTCCCAGCCCGCCACCACCCACTCGCCGGCGGCGGACCGGACCGGCCGGGCCACGCGGAAGTCCGCGGACGGCGGCAGAGCGGACAGCACGGTGGCCCGCCAGATCGTTTCCGCGACGCCCTCGGCCGGCTTGAGCACCACGTCGCCGACCTGCCAGGTGCCGCCCTTGCCGCCGGAGAGCCGCTGCGGCGCGATGCCCGGCGCGAAGGCGGCGAGCACCTCCGGGGGCGGTGCGGACGTGGTCACACCGCCAACTCTTCCACGGGTTCCATCGTGCGGATGCCCTTGCTGACCGACGCCGCGATCGCCGAGCCGGCCACCGCGGCCGCGAAGACCAGGATGGACGTCGAGCTGCCCCAGGCCGAGATCATGCTGCCGGCCAGCAACGGCGCGGCCGAGGCGACCGAGGTGGCCACCGTGATCACGACACTGACCACCCGGCCCTGCAGGCGGTCGGGGGTGATCGCCGCCTGGTGGCCGAACAGGGCCGCGTTCGAGGCGGGGCCCAGAAAGACCGCGGCGGCGACCGGGACCGCCGCCGCCAGGCTGGCCGGGAAGAGGGCGCTGAAGGCCATGAACGCCGCCGCCGTCCAGCAGATGCCGCGGATCAGCACGGGCAGGCGTACCCGTTGGATCAGGGCCGGCGCGGCCAGCGCGCCCAGCAGGCCGCCCACCGCGACGATCCCCTCCACCGTGCCGATCACCGACGGGCGGGTGTCGTGGATCTGCAGGGTCACGATGATCGTGAAGATGATGCCGTGGATGGCGAAGTTCAGCGGCGCCGCGATCAGCAGGATGGCCCGCAGGAACGCGTTGCCGAAGACGAATCGCAGGCCCTCGGCCATCGCGGACGCGTGCCCGGCCGGGAGATCGGCGCGCGGCTGCTGCAACGGCCGGCGGACCAGGGCCACGCCGATCAGCGACAGCAGGAAGGTGAGGGCGTTGCCGAAGAACGGCAACGCATGGCCGAGCTGGAAAAGGATGCCGCCGATCGGTGGTCCGGCGAGTGAGGTGGCGTACGAGCGGGCCTCGTTGCGGGCGACCGCGGACGGCAACTGGCGCGGCGCCACGATGTTGCGTAACGCCGAGTGCTCGGCCGTACCGAAGCAGGCATTGCAGGTCGCACCGATCACCGTGACCGTGATGACCAGAGCGAGTGAGACGGCCTCCGGGCGGAGCAGGATCATCACGCCGAGCGCGAGATAGGCGCACAGCCGCACCCCGTCGCAGACCAGCATCACGCGGCGGCGGTCGACGCGATCCACCAGCACCCCGGCCGGCAGCCGCCCGAGAACCATCGTGACCAGGCCGATCGTGCCCACCAGACCGGCCTCGGCGGGCGACCGGTGGGCGGTCAGCAACAGCAGCGGGATGGCCAGCGTCGCCATCGAGTTGCCGACGTCGGAAAGCGATTGACTGATCCAGAGAAGGTTGAACTCCCGGTTGCGCCACAGGCTTGCCGGCGCCTCCGTCATGCGTTGACTCTCTCCGGGCCTACACGCACGGTCAAGTTGGGGACGCTGTCCGCTACCGTCATGGCCGTGGATCTCCAGGAAGCCATTACCGACGAGCGGCGCCGCCTGGCCGACCTGCTCGACTCGCTCAGCCCGATGCAGCTCGGCGCGCCCAGCCTCTGTGGCGAGTGGACGGTCAAGCAGGTCGCCGCGCATGTGCAGGCCCCGCTGACGGCGCCGCCCACCGGGCTGCTCCGGCTGATCGCGCGCAACGGATTCCGGGTGCATCGGGCGAACGCCCAGCTCGCCGTCCTCCTGGCCGAGCAACCGGTCGCCACCCTGTCCGCCACCCTGCGCGAGCACGCGACGAAGCCCTTCAAACCGCCGGGCGTCGGGTTCCCCGGCCAGCTCACCGATCTGCAGGTGCACGGCCAGGACATGCGCCGGCCGCTGGGCCTGCCGCACGGGCTGCGGCTGGACCGGCTGCGGGTCTCGCTGGACTTCCTGACCGGTGGGCGGGCCTACGGCTTCACCCCGCGGCGGCGGCCGGCCGGGCTGCGGTTCGAGGCCACCGATCTGGACTGGTCGTGGGGGAGCGGGCCGGTGCTGGCCGGCCCGGCCGAGGCCCTGATGATGGCGCTGACCGGCCGAGACGTGGTGCTCGGCGAACTGGACGGCCCGGGTGTGCCGGTGCTGCGCGACCGGCTGGCGGCAGAGCGCCGGTAGCGCCAGAGCGGAAAACTGTCGGAGGGTGGCTCTACGGTTTCGGGCATGGATGACAACCGGTACCTGAAGCCCGAGGCCCCACCCCCCGAGCTCTCCCTCGATCGGCAGCTCACCGTCGGCGGCACGCACTTTCTGATCACCGCGACCGGCACGGTGGACACCAGGATCGACCTCGCCGTGGTCGGCTGCGACCGCGACGGGCGGGTGGTCAGCGAGATCAGCGGAGGGATCTCGCCGCACGACCTGCCCGTCGTCGCCGACGTGCTCACCTCGACCCTGGCCGGCCTGGTCGCGCTGCACCCGCAGCACCGCGTGGCGGCGGCCCGCCGCCGCGCGGCCAACCACGGCGCCCGATGGACCGCGGCGGAGGACGAGTTGTTGCTCGTCCGCCACCGCGAGGGCGCGAGCATCAAGGACCTGACCGCCGAGTTCGGCCGCAGCCCCGGCGGCATCCGGGCGCGGCTCGAGCACCTGGGTGTTCCCGAGCAGCCGGCGGCGATCGCGCCGGAGTGATCCGACGGCCGGCCGGTCCGAGCCGGGCGGACCGGCCCACGGGTCACGGGCGCAGGAGGGAGAGCCAGTGCTGGGCAGTGGTGGCAAAGGGCTCGTCGCGAGCCTCGACCGCCCGGCGCAGGTCGGCGGCCGCGGCGGTCGCGCCGGCCACCACCTCGGGCGGATAACCATAGGAGACGGTGTGCTCGGCGAACTCGTCCTCGTCCTCCATCTCGACCCGGCCGTTCTGGCGGCGCAGGTCGATGTCCAGGTCGACCACGGTGACCTGCACCGGGGTGGTCCACACCGGCGGCAGGCAGATGTCGCAGTAAAGGTCCCGCCGGGCCGTGACGGGGGAGAACATGGCGATCCACCACGCGTCGTGCGGGATCAGCCGGACCGCGTCGTTGGTGGTCCGCCGGGTCGGCTTGCGGCCATAGTTGTAATGCACCGTCGTGCCGGTCGGCGTGCCCAGCCAGACGCCGTGCTCATCCTCGCCGAGGCGGCGGCCGGTGACCCAGCGGTGCAGCCGCCCGTCAAACTTGCGGAGCACCAGGTCCACCTCATCCATGGTCGTCAACCTATCGGGGGACTGGCTCGGCCGGGCCAAGCCGCGTGCGACGCCGGCCTCGTTCATCGATTGACGGGACACGAGCGGGATGACATCGGGGGATGGAGCGGTGAAGGTCATCATCGACGGCCGTGCGGTGCTCGACGAGGCCGACCTGCACCGGCGGCTGGCCGGCGCGTTCGGCTACGGGCCGGGATACCGCGCCGGATTCCAGGCCCTGCACAAGCGCTTGGCCTCGGGCGACCCGCGGCCGCTGCTGCTCACCTGGATCAGCGCGGCGGCGATCCGGATGGCATTGGGCTCGGTGGTCTACGACCATCTCGTCGCGATGCTGCGGCAGGTCGAGGCGCAGGACGCGGGCAAAGACTGGGCCGAGCGTTTCGTCTTCCGGATCTTCGACTGACCGCCTGCACCCGGCCCGCACCCCGGCCGGTGCTCAAGTCGAGGGTCGCCGCGCCGATCTCTGGTGGCACCTGCGGGGAACCGCAGGTGGGCGGGCCCGGTTGCACCCCCTCGGCGACCAGGGCCCGCCCGGGCCACCACCGGTCAGGCGGCGGGGATCCCGGCCATCACCAGATCCATGTTGATCATCGCGCCCGCCATCAGGCCGGCCGACGCCGAGCCGATCACCTGGGCCATCGGGTCCGACACGTTGCCCGCCACCCACAGTCCCGGCACGGTCGTGCGGCCGGTCGGGTCCTCCGCGGGCAGGTGGGTGCCGACCCCCATCGGGTGCTCGACCGGTTTCACGCCGAGCGGAGCCAGGAAATCGGCGCGGCACTCGAGCCGAGTCTGCACCACCAGGTGCTCGCGCGGCACCACGGCGCCGTCCGCGAGGTGCACGCCCTCGTCGTCGACCTTCGTCACCCGGCCCGCCACCAGCCGCACGCCCAGCGCCGCCAGCTGCCGCGACTGCTCGTCGTCCGGCGCGAAGGCGTCGTTCAGAAAGAGCGTGAGGTCATCGGTCCACTGGCTCCACAGCAGCCCGCCGTGCATGGCCATCGGGCCGCTGGCGATCACCCCGATCGGCGTGCCACGCACCTCGTAACCGTGGCAGTAAGGGCAGTGCAGCACGGTCGAGCCCCAGCGCTCGGCCAGACCGGGGATGTCCGGCAGGATGTCGACCAGCCCCGAGGTGACCAGCAGCCGCCGCGCGACGACCGTGTCCCCGCCGGCCAGCTCGACCGCGAAGTCACCGTCCGGCGCCCGCGTGACCGCGGTGACCGAGCCGGCCCGCAGCTCCCCGCCGAAGCGCTCGACCTCGGCCCGCCCGCGCGCCCGGAAGTCCTGCGGCGACTCGCCGTCCCTGGTCAGATAGTTGTGGATGCCGGCGGCCGGGCCGTTGCGCGGCTCGTCCCCGTCGATCACCAGCACCGTGCGCAGGGCCCGGCCCAGCGCCACCGCCCCACTCAGACCGGCCGGCCCGCCGCCGACCACCACCACGTCATATGTCGTCATGCCACGACGGTGCGCCGCGCGGCCCGAGATGACAAACTTCTTTGCCATGACGGCAAACGAATCCGTGCTGGCGGCGGTCGGCCCCCGCCTGCGAGCGCTGCGTCAGGAGCACGGGGTCACCCTCACCAGCCTCTCCGAGACCACCGGCATCTCGGTGAGCACCCTGTCGCGGCTCGAGTCGGGCCAGCGGCGGGCCACGCTCGAGCTGCTGTTGCCGCTGGCCCAGGCCTACCGCGTGCCGCTCGACGATCTGGTCGGTGCGCCGCCCACCGGAGACCCCCGGGTCTACGCGCGCCCGATCAAGATGTTCGGCCAGACGATCCTGCCGCTCAGCCGGCACGCGACCGGCGGTGTGCAGGCGTTCAAGCACGTCATCGCGGCCGGGCAGCGCGAGGAGCCGGACCCCAAGACCCATGAGGGGTACGAATGGCTCTACGTGATCGCCGGCCGCCTCCGCCTGGTCCTGGGCGAACACGACCTGGTCCTGCCGGCCGGGGAGGCGGCCGAGTTCGACACCCGGGTGCCGCACTGGTTCGGCAGCGCGGACGGCGGGGCGGTCGAGTTGCTGACGTTGTTCGGCCCTCAGGGGGAGCGGATGCACGTGCGGGCCCGCTCGACACCGCGATGATCGGCCGGCTCGCGCACCACATCCTGACGATCAAAACCGACCATCCGGTACGCGTCGGCCTCGACGGCCGGTCCGCCGCGGGCAAGACGACACTGGCCGACGCGCTGGCGGCGCGGCTGCGGGCGGTCAGCGACCGGATGGTGATCCGGGCCGAGCTCGATCACTTCATGGTCATGGTCGAGGACCGGAACGCCTACCCCTACGACAGCCCGGAGAGCTACTACCTGGACTCGTGGGACTACCCGGCGATCCGGCGGGTGCTGCTGGGACCGCTCGGGCCGGGCGGCGATCGGCGCTACCGCACCGCCTCGAGCACGCCGTCCGGGCGGCCGGCGCCGGACGAGCCGGAGGGAGTGGCGCCGCCGGACGCGATCCTGCTCGCGGACGGGGTGTTTCTGCAGCGGCCGGAGCTGCGCGGATGCTGGGATCTGCGGGTCTATCTGGAGATCAGCTTGGCGGAGTCGCTGCGGCGTGGGGTGGCCCGGGACGGTGCGTGGATGGGGTCGGCGGAGGAGGCGGAGAGGCGTTATCGGAGCAAATATCTGCCGGGGGAGGAGCGATATCTGGCCGAGGTGCGGCCGCGGGAACGGGCCGATGTCGTGATCGACAGCTCCGATCCGGCCCATCCGCGGCTGCTCCGCGGCGCTTAGGTGTGATGTCCATGAGCGTTGTTGACGCGGCGTGGCGGCTTGGTCAAGGAGAAGACCTCCGGCGAGGTGGGAGTTGCGACGCTTCCACCGACCCTGGAGGTCTCAAGGCCCACCGTAATGCCCGTCTGACGGTGCACGGCAGACGGCTGCTGATCCACCGCGTCGTGACCGATGGCCGGCCGGTCGCGCATGTCGTCAAAGAACTCGGCTGGTCACGAGCGACCGGCTACAAATGGCTCGCCGCCGGCGTCACGGCCTTCGGCCTGGCGGGCCGCTTTGGTGGCTGGCGGGGGCCTTGAGGTTTGGCGGGCGGTCTTGTGGCTGGCGGCGGCCTTGAGGTTTGGCGGCCGTGCGCTGGGCTGATGGCGAAGGGCCTGGCTAGCGGTTGACCGGTGACCCGGACGTTTCGCTCGTGACTGGGCGTTGCTGGTGATCGGAAGGGCGAGTGGTCACCGGCCGCCCTGCCGGGCGTCAGGCGGAGATCAGCTGGGCGCCGGTGTGGATGGTGGCGGCTCGGAGCATGAAGGCGTCCTCGCGGTGGAGGACGCTTTCCGGGTCGGTCTCGCTGGTCAGCTGGGCCAGGCGGGCCGCATCCGCTTCGGACAGGTGGCCGTCGGTCATCTCGCGGACGGCGCGCAGGTCTTCGCAGAGCGTCTCGCGGGCCTCGGGGGAGAGCGGTGCCGGGAGATCGAGCAGGAACGTGCGGCTGTGAATGCCGGTCAGGCCGGCCTCGCGGAGCAGCTCCGGCCAGTCGCGCGGGGCGTCGATCGCGCCCATCGGGTGGTGGTGGGCGCGGGACAGCTCGGCGTTGATCGCGTCCATCCTGGCCAGCAGGCCGCCGTCGGCATAGGACGGCAGGCAGCGCATCGGCAGGCCACCCTCGCGCAGCGCGAGCACGCCACCGGGCCGGACCAGCGCGGCCATGTCGCGGACCGCTTCGGCCGGGTCTGGCATGTGGTGAGCCACGCCGCTGACCCAGATCAGGTCGGCCGGCGGCAGGTCGGCGAGCTGCTCGGGAAGCATCGCCGCGCGCACCTTGACCCGATCGCCCAGGCCGCGGGTCTTGGCCCGCTCGGCGGCGAGGTCGAGCAGCTCAGGAGTGCCGTCGACGGCCAGCACCTGCGCGCCGGGCAGCAGCTCGGCGAGGGTGCAGGCGGCGACGCCGGGGCCGCTGCCGATGTCGAGCACCAGACCGGCGCCGGGCACGCGACCGGCCAGCCAGGACAGCGCCTGGTCCACCATCGGCGCGCTGACCTCGCCATCGGCGATGAGGTGTGATCCGCGATCGGCCCAGTTGACGTGCATGGCCATGATCCTGCCAGGCGGATCAACGAGGCCACGCTTACTGTCGGAAGCAGAGCAGACGACGCGGCTTGCTCTGCTTCCTCAGGGGAAGCGGAGCAGGTCGTGGGGCCCCTTTCTCGGGGGAGCGGGAGCAGGTTGCGTGGGCCGCTTCCTCAGGGGAAGCAGAGCGGGGTCTTGGCCGTGCTTCCTCAGGGGAAGCAGAGCGGGGTCTTGGCCGTGCTTCCTCAGGGGAAGCAGAGCGGGGTCTTGGCCGTGCTTCCTCAGGGGAAGCAGAGCG
>NZ_JBVJIP010000015.1:0-221264 GCF_055586225.1 Actinoplanes sp. NPDC051388
CGATATCCACGACGGTCTCGTCAGCCTCGCCTGCGCCATGATCTGCTGGCGCCGCTTGATGAACTGGGCCGATCGGAGATCGTGTTAGGAGCTCTTATGCACCGCATCCCCCTGTTCCCGTCAACTTCCTGCTGGAATGGGAACAGGTGGTTTTCACCTGGACGGTGCAGTCCAGCGATCCTGGCCTGTTGGGCGCGGTAGTGATCGTGACCAATGAGGACGTGGGCCTGGCCACGAGCATCAGCGAAGACGTACAGGTAGAACCCAGCCGGCGGATCGCTGCTGGGTCCGACTGGCTGGACCGCGTTGTCGACACTGCCGAGATCCAAGTCGTAACCAGTGGAGCGGGCCTGCGCAAGGGCCGTACGAGCTATGTGACAGTCACGGTGTTGGCCGACGCGTCCGCTCCGCCACCGGGAATGGCGGCGCAGGCGACGCTGGAGGTCTGCCTGGAGGCCACCGGTGGCGCGTTTGAGCCCCAGAGTTGCGCGGATGACGATGTCACGCTGACCGGACCATTTCGCATCGAACGACACCTCCCGGTGGACGTCAGGTCGACGGACAAAGTGTCGATCGCGGCGAGCGCGACCATAACGGGAAATGTCGACGGGAAGCCGATCGCACGAGACGCCAGATTCGGCGTCCTCACCACAGCGACCGCTCCCAGCGTGACTCTGGGAGACAGGATCCGTGATGCCGGAAGCTTCGCCATGGGATTTGTCGGGGTGATGGGTGGCGCCGCGGGAATGGCCATGCTTCTGGCCGGCACACGGCAGATCCTGGTCCGGGTGCGTCGTCGCGGGAATCCCATAGACAAAGATCAAGAGCCGCCATCGACCGCGTACTTGTAGCGGGCCGCTGAATAGCCGATGAAAGTGCCGGGCCGGCCGTCAGCCGGGATCCGGTACGGAGGATTCGGCGCCCGCCGAGTGGTGCGATCATCCGCCGCAGCGGCTCGGCCGAGAACATCACGGGTCATGAGCCGGCAGCGGTGTCGAGGTCAGCGGCTCCCCGGCGGGTCCGACGCCGGGAGCCGAGCCGGTGACCGAACGCCACAAGCCCGAAACCGACGAGGAAGATCGCACCGGTGACCAGCCCGTAGTCCACCCCGAGGTCTGGCTGCCGGGAGAACGCGCTGTCGTCGCCGGCGGCCCAGGCCCGGGTCAGGGCCGCCCCACCCCCGATCATCGACGCGGTACACGGCGACGACGGCCCCCTGCATGGCGCCGTCGTCCTCGGCCTCGACCACGCCATCTGCGAACCGGCCATCGCCGGCTGGGCCGACGGGCACCGTCCGCGATGAGCGCCGGTTCGGCGCAGGGATCATCAGTCGAGGCCGGTGCGGCCCTCGGCCCAGTACGCCTTGCCCTTGACCTGGCGGGGCTTTCGCTCCCACCCCCGGCTGTCTCGCCGGACAGCGTGCACCGTCGCGGCATCGCCGGTGACAATGAGGGTGTACGGCTTCGGCATGGCATCGTGCCGGGCCAGGCGGAGCAGATCGGTGCGGTCGGTGGACTTCGTGGCCACCGTGACTCGTTCGGTGATTCTCACTTGGGCGAGCACGTCGGTGAGCCCGGCCGGGTCGCGCGCCTCAAAGACATGCGCCACGTCACCGGTGACACTCCGCAGCGCGCAGGCGAGCGCAACGCTGGACTCGTCGCCGATGAAGAGCACCGGACCGGCCCCGCGCAGGTCGATCGAGCGGCGCGGCCCGAAGACCTCACATGTCTGGCCTTCCGTCACCCGCTCGAACCAGTGCGCCGCCGGACCGGTCCCGTGCGTGTACGCGATCAGTTCCGTCACGCCCCGGGCGACATCCCAGCTCGTCGGCGTGTAGGTGCGCAGGCTCATCGAGCCGCGCCGTGGCCGGAACTGCAGTTTCGCTCCAGGCACCCACGTCGCCTTCCGGAACGCCTCGGCCGACAGTTCCAACCGGACGAACTCGGACGAGAGGCGACCGCACCCGGTGACCTGGGCGTCGTTGAGCATCGCGTTGCTGGCAAGGTCGGCCAGGCGTTCAGCGAGTCCGGTCATCGTTGCTGACTCCAGGTTCTGTTTCGAGCGGCCTGACGCGACTTCGACTGGTGCTCTTTGGACACTTCTCGACCCGCTCCACACAGCCACTCAGCGAGTCAGCGTGTCTTGAGTCCGAGCCCTCCGTACTGGGGAATTTCCCGGTCCACATATTCGGTCAGTGCGTCCGGGCGCCACTGGGGCAGTTGCACGACACCTGGCGAAACCAGGTCCAATCCATCAAGAAAACGGGACAGGTCATCGGGCGTGCGCAGCGTGATGGGGGTGGCGTCACTCTCGTTCCAATGGCGTGCCGCGACGTCCATCTCGGGACTGGTGACGCTGCTGGCCACGCCCACGTAACTCCCCACCGACAAGGCATCGCGCAACTGCTCCACGATCGCGTACACACCCTCGTCATCGCGCACGAACTCCAGCACGCCCAGCAGGGTGACCGCGACCGGCCGGCGGAAGTCCAGAATCTCCCGCGCCGGCGCCAGAATGGCCTCCGGCTCGCGAAGATCAGCGTCGATGTACTGAGTCAGCCCCTCCGAGGTGCCGACCAACAGCGCCCGGGCGTGAGCCAGCACCAGCGGATCGTTGTCCACATACACGACACGGCAATCGGGGGATACGGCCTGAGCGACCTCATGCGTGTTGGCCGCCATCGGGATCCCGGTTCCGATATCCAGGAACTGCCTGATGCCCGCCTCGTCGGCCAGAAACTTGACGACCCTGCCCAGGAACTGCCGCTCGGCCCGCATCACCACGGGCAGAACGGGGGAAATCTTGGCGATCTGGTCGGCAACCTCTCGATCCGCGGCGAAATTGTCCTTGCCTCCCAGCCAGTAGTCCTCAACGCGAGCAGGGTGCGGAATACCCGAATCAAACCTTGCCGTCGAACCCGGAATCGAACCGTCAGTCTCCTCGGTCACCAGACCACCTCTCGTCAAGTTCCGCCGACAACGCCCGCCAGCGCTCTGCGAACCTATCCTCACGCGGCAGCGTGCGGACTTCACCATCGGCCCAACGATCTTGTGCACTGTAGAGCGGAGCCCTCCCACGCTCCCCCTCAGCCCGGCGGCGTCGCGCGGCGGCGTCGCGGTGGCTCGGGTTTGACCGGTGTCACCATGCGCTCCAGCAGACCCGTCAGTTCCGCGGCCAGATCGGCGGGGCGGACATCCGACCGGTGGAAGGCGTCCTGGATCCGGCCGAAGAATCCGTGGGCGAAGAAGCTCGCGACGGTGTCGGCGTCGCGGATGGCCAGATCGCCGTCGTCGATTCCCTGCTGGATCAGCCCGCGCAGCGCGTCGCTGACGATGGCCAGGTGCCGGTTCCCGGTCGTACCGGTGTCGTGGAACAGCGCCCAGACCAGCGCCGCGTTGGCGTTGGCGTCCTCCAGCAGCTCGTGGATGAACCGGTCCAGCCGGCGCATCGTCCCTGATGAGGCGGCCGTCTCGGTGAGCGCCCGCCGCACGCTGCGGTCCAGATAGCGTCGGCGCAGGGCATCGAGCACGTCGGACTTGGCCGCGTAGTAGTGGTACAGCGTGCCCTTGCTCAGGCCGGCAGCCTCCGCGACGAGGTCCATGTTGAGATCGCCCGCGCCGTCGGCGAGCAGATGCTCGGCCGTGTCGAGGATCTGCTCCGGCCGTTGCGCCGGGCGTCGCGGGGCACGTTGCCTGGCTGCCATGGCACGAGTCTAGGGCAACTCTTGACTATTGACTTCGAGTCGATAACTATCGACTCGGAGTCGATAACGAAGGAGGACGCATGTCGGATCAACTGGTGATCACCCGGATCGTCAACTCCAGCGTGCTGATCGAGGTCGACGGGCTCACCGTGCTCACCGATCCGTGGTTCACCGAGCGCTGGCACGTCCATCGCGCCGAGCCGCTCGGGCTGACGCCCGAGGAGCTTCCGAATCTGGACGTCATCCTGGGCAGCAATCCATTCGTGAACCATTGGGACGTGCGCGGCCTGCGGCGGATCCGCAGCAAACGCGCCACGGTGGTAACGCCTCACCGCCGGATGGACCGGATCGCTCGTTCCGCCGGCTTCCGGAGCACCATCCGGCTCCGTAACGACCAGTCGGCCACGGTCGGCCCGCTGACGATCGACGCGTTCCCCGGTGGCGGATTCGGACCGGCCACCAGTGTGTTCGTGCTCACCACCCCGACGGCTCGGATCATGTTCGGCGGCGAGGCCTGCGACGTGGCCCAGGTCCGTCGATGGGCCGCGGCAAACGGCCCGGTCGACCTGGCGCTGCTTCCGGTGAACGGGCTGACCGCGTTCGGCCGGCGGCTGGTGATGTCGGCCGCAGAGGCCGTGGAAGCCGCCGAGGCCGCCGGCGCCCACACGCTCGTGGCCATCCACGACGCGCATTTCGACGATCCGGTGTGGCGGTTCATCCGGCGTCGCAGCACCGCCCGAGACTGCCTGCCGACACGCGACCGGATCGCGCCCCAACTGGCGGTGCTGGACCTGCCGACCGGCCACCGCGCGCCGATCGCCGTCGCGGCCTGACCGCCGGGGCCGCCGGGTGCCCACCATGCCCGCGCCGCCGGCCGCCCGCGCCGAGCCGGCGGTCCCGGCAGGTCTGCGTCAGGCGATGCGGTCGAATCGCAGTTCCACGCCGGCGGTGTCCTGGATCCGCCCGGCAAGGGCATCGACGTCGTCGATCCGGGTGGAGATCGACACGGTGACCCTGAGTTCGCCTGGGTGGTGCCCGTCGGACATGACGAACTCGCCGTTCAACTCGAGGCCGACGCCACAGTAGTAGCCGTCCGGGTGGTCCAACCAGGCACAGCTCCAGTACGCCTCGACCTGGTCGTCCGCGGCGAGAGCCACGATCTCGTCGACCAGCGGCTCCGCGACGACTGCCGCCGGGCCGTCCAACGGCTCGTGGTCGAACTCGATCTCCAACTCGGTCGATGCGGCGAGCGGAGTGTGGGCGAGCGCGTCGAGGATCCGGTCGTAGTGCTCGAGGACCCTCTCGGCGCTGACGACCGTCGGCTCCTTCGAGGCGGTGCCGGCCGCGATGATCGCCGCGACCAGCCGATCGGGGTCATCGGTGGTGAACTCCGCGAAGCCGGCCGCGGTGGCCAGCAACGGACGGGCCCGCTCGACGGCGTCCAGCCTGCTCGTGCGCCACCGCAGACCAAGCGACACGAAGGTCCCACAGGAGGCGAGGACATGCCGGGCGGTGGCGAGAGCACTCTGGGCATCTGGCCACTCCTGATCGACGACCAGGTAGACATGCGATCCGCCACTCACCGGACCCATGATCGCACGTCGCCGGAACGCCAGTCAGGCGCTCGACGTCTGGGTGGTGCATGCGGATGATCCCTGTCGGCGTGGAAGCGCCGAGCACCGTCGCCCGGCGCGGGTAGCGCCGGACCCGAGTTCGAGCGGTACCCGGTCCGCTGGGCGTCACCCTCTTCGACACGCCCGACTCCCGTTCCTTCGCCTCGATGGTCTTCGACATCGGCCGGAACCGTTACGACCGGCTGGCCGCCGGCTTCGGCCCGCCGGCGCCGTCGATCGTGCGCGGCAAGGTGACCACGAACCTGCCGGTGGACATGGGCAAGGAGTACATCGTGAGCAATTTTCAGCGGCGACGGCCGCAGCGCCGCGGGCTACAGCGTCTGGAGCGACGGCGACCGGGTCGGCAACGAGCCGGTCGCCTGGCACTGCCGTTGATCGACCTATGTGGATGGCCGGCGTCGGCGCAGGCAGAGCAGTTTGCCGCCCGAGTCGACGCCGACCAGCTCCCATCCGCGGTCCTCCAGCACCTCCGCGGCGGACAGCAGCACGTCCACCCGCGGCAGGTCCTCGGGGTGGATCTTGGTGTCCGCGAAATAGGACGAGAAGGCGATCACCAGATAGATGGTCCGGAACGGGTACTGATCGAGCGAGACCCGGCCGGAAAGAATGTCATCGGCCTCGAAGACGCGAGGCGGGCGCGGTTGCATCGCTCCACGGTAGAGAATGCGTCCATGGATGTGGAATCGCTGCTCCGGCGGGCCGAGCAGCTCATCGCCGTGGAGTCCGTCGCGGACCGGCCGGCCGCCCTGCACGAGGCGCTGGACACCACGCTCGCGCATGTCGCATCGGGCCGCACCGTCGAGCGGTTCGAATCCGGATCAAAACCCAGTGCCCTGGTGTACGCGGGGCAGCGGCGTCACTTCCGCACGATCCTGAACGGTCACCTCGATGTGGTGCCCGGCGCTCCGGAGCAGTTCCGCCCCCGGCGCGAGGGCGACCGCCTCTACGGCCGCGGCGCGCACGACATGAAGGTGGCCGCGCTCGTGCTGGCCACGGTGTTCGACGAGCTCGCCGAGGACCTCCCGATCGCCCTGCAGCTGGTCACCGACGAGGAGGTCGGCGGGCTCAACGGCACGGCACACCAGATCACCCAGGGGGTCGGCGCGGACTTCGTGGTGATCGGTGAGCAGAGCGCGCTCAAGGTGGTCACCGAATCGCGCGGGCTGCTGCACGTCCGGGTGTCGGCGGGCGGGCACACCGCGCACGCCGCGTACCCGTGGCTTGGGGAAAATGCTCTTGTCGCGCTGATGGCGGGCGTCTCGGCGGTGCTGGATCGTTATCCGGTGCCGCCCGCGGAGCAGTGGACGACGACCGTGAACGTGGCCCGGATCGATACGCCCAACACCGCCTTCAACCAGGTGCCGGACGCGGCGACCGCGTGGCTCGACATCCGTTATCCGCCCGGCGACCCAGACCTGGACGGGCGGTCGCCGGCGGAGCTGTCGGCGTATCTCGGAGCGCTGACCGGCCTCCCGGTCACGGTCGTGGCCGTGTCGCCGCCGCACCACGTCGATCCCGGCACGCCCGACGTCGCTCTGCTGCAGGAGTCCGCGCGCGGGGTGGGTTACTCGGGGGAGTTGCTGCGCAAGCACGGCGCCGGGGACGGGCGGCACTACGCGGCGGCCGGCATCGACGCGGTGGCCTTCGGCCCGGCCGGGGACGGGCAGCACAGCGCGGTCGAGTGGGTGGACGTGCGCTCGGTCGAGCCCTATCACGATGCGCTGGTCGCCTTCTTGCAGAACCAGCGCAGCCGTTAAAACCAGCTGGGCCTCTAGAACCAGCTGGGGTGACCCTCGCGGGCGTCGCCCTTGGTGAGTGCCACCTCGCCGGTGCCGTCGATCCGGGCGAGATGCAGCGTCGGGCGGTTGAGCTCGCCGCGCACGAAGGCGAACCACTTGCCGTCCGGCGACCAGGCCGGGTCCATGTCGCGCAGCGGATCGCCGATCACCCGGTGTGGCTTGGAGCCGTCCATGCCGACGAGCCAGATGTCCGACATGCCCTTGCCGGTCTCGACCGTGTAGAGCACCGACTTGCCGTCCGGCGACGGCGCCGGGTCGTTGATCGGGCCGTTCTCCGATCCGGCGATGAAGCGGCCCGGCTCCTCCGGGTCGGCCACGTCGAGCTCGTAGATCTGCCGGTTGCCGTTCTTCTTGGCCCAGTAGGTGATGTGCTTGCCGTCCGCGGTCCAGGTCGGGTCGTCCTTGTCGGCCGCGGACCTGGTCAGCTGGGTGAGCTTGGACGTGGCGAGTTCCAGGGTGAAGATCTGCTTGACGCCGTCGACGTCCTTGACCACCGCGAGCCGCTTGTCGTCCATCGACCAGGTCGCCCGGCCGCCGGTCACGCCCTCGGCCACCTTGGTCAGGCCGGTGCCGTCGACGTTGAGCACATAGGTGCTGTTCGCGTTGTCCGCGTTGCGGTTCATCGCGATGCGCTTGCGGTCGTGCGACCACTTCGGCGACCAGTCGCCGCCGTCGCTGGTGATCTGCCGCCGCTCGTCGCTGCCCGGGGTGAGGATGAAGACGTTGGAGCGGCGCTCGGGCGGCTCGTCACCGCCGGTGTCGATGCGCATCAGCAGCTGATCAGTCGGGAAGGGCGGCTTCACGGCCGCCGGGGTGCTGGCCGCGGCGCCGGGCTCGACCGGGTCCTGGCCACCGCCCTCGCGGGTCAGGGCATAGGCGGTGGCGCCGCCGGCCAGCAGGATCACCGCGACGGCGGCCGCGGCGAGGACCACCGGCGTGCGGCTGCGTCCGGACGTTTCGACCGTCTGCACCGGCACGACACCGAGGTCGGCCGGCGCGGGATCGGTGCTCGGCCGGACCGAGGCGCTGCCGGCGGCGAAGCTCGGCGTCGGCTTCGGCGCGGGAGACGGTGCCGGTGTTGGGGCCGGTGCGGGTGCTGGGGCCGGTGCGGGGGCGGGTGCAGGGGTCGGCGCGGGTGTGGGTGTGGGGGCCGGGGCGGCGCGACGGGTGGCCGGGCCCGCCGTGGCCGCGCCGAGCGCGATGCTGTGCTCCGGCAGCGGGTCGGCCACCACCGGCCGGTCGAACTCGGTCGACAGCAGCTGCCCGATCACCGGGATCCGCGACGAGCCGCCGGCCAGCAGGATCGCGTTGAGGGCCGCCGGTTCGACACCGGCCGAGCGCAACGCCCGCCGCATCGCCGCGACCGTGTCCATCAGCGACGGCCGGATCATGTTCTCGAGCTCGGAACGGGTCAGCCGCACCCGGGTGTGCAGGCCGGGCAGCGCCACCGAGATCAGCACCTCGGTGTCGAAGGACAGCGCCTCCTTGGCCTCCACGCAGTTGCGGCGCAGCTGCCACACCGCCGTCACCACGTCCGGGTTCTCCAGCTCCAGCGTGCCGGTGGCGTCGCCGAGCACGCCGAGGACGTGCCCGAGCACCGCCTCGTCGAAGTCCACCCCGCCGAGCTGCTCGATGCCCTCGGGCTTGCCGAGCAGCACGAAGTCGTCGCCGTCGCGCCGCAGCACCGCCGCGTCGAAGGTGCCGCCGCCCAGGTCGAACACCGCGACGGTCTCGCCGTGCCCGATCCGGCGGGCCGTCGCGTGCTGCCGGGCCGCGGCCTCGGGCTCGCTGATCAGCCGCACCGGCCCGGCGTCGGCCAGCTTGATCGCGTGGTCGAACATCTCCTGCTTGTACGGGCCCCAGTTCGCCGGATAGGTCAGCGTCAGCGTCTGCGGGGGACCGTCCTGCAGCCCGGCCACCGTGTCCAGGACGTGCCGCAGCACCTTCGACGTCAGCGCGTGCGCGGAGAACGGCGCCCCGCCGAGCAGGATCGGCACCGGGTCGCCGATGCGGCGCTTGAACTCGCGCGCGAGCCGGGCCGGGTCCGCCTGCCCGCGCCGCTCGGCGGCCTCGCCGATCAGCAGGTCGCCCTCGGGCGTCGCATAGACCAGCGACGGAATCTCCGGGCGGCGTCCGCCGAGCCGGGCCACCTCGACGCGGCCGTCCGCACGGATGGCCGCTGTGGTGCGGGTGGTCCCGAGATCAATACCCAAGCCGTACGGCGTCGCCACGTTCCTACCTCGCTAACAGTGCCGGAGCCGGTCTCGGGCCAGCGCGCGGAGGGTAGCGCAACGGCGACCACCCGATCCAGGGCATTCGCTGCCCGCGACCCTTGCGGGCCCGCAACTCTGGATGATCGTCACGCCGGCGCCGGCGGGTCGTTCTGGTGCCGCGGGCGGTAGTCGCCGGGCGGCTCGGCCCACGGGTCGGCCATCGGGATGCTCGCCGAGTGCGGCTCGGGCGGCGGCGGTGGCGGCAGGGTGGGCGGGGGCGGCGTCGCGTAGCCCGGGTGCGGCGTCGCGTAGCCCGGGTGCGGCGTCGCGTAGCCCGGGTGCGGCACGGGGACGTAGGTGAAGGACCGGCTGTGGAAGAAGCGGTTGGACGGCGGCACCGCCAGCAGGATCAGCGCCGCCAGGGTGGCCAGCACGATCAGCAGGTCCACGACGCCGATGCTGATCCCGTACGCCGCGGGCAGCATCCGGGCGAGCGCGCCGTCACCGGCCGACCGGGCCGGCCCGTGGATCCCGCCGGTCGCCGTCAGCAGGCCGCCGCAGAACAGATAGAGCCCGCCGAGCACGAGCGTCGTCACGCGAGCGTTGTTGCTGCCCTGGCCGTTGAGGATGGCCAGGATGGTCACTCCCGCGGCGACCAGGATGCCGAACGTGGCCCCGACCAGGCTCCCGAAGCCGGAGCCGACCTCGCCGGTGAAGGCGTCCTTGTAGACGCTCAGCTCGGTGTTGACGAACACCAGGTCGATCGCCGCCTCGAGCAGATTCAGCCCGGCGACACCGAACAGCAGTGCGGACGAAAGCCGCATAGTGAGCGGCCGAGCCATCGGCATCGGGGCTGCTGGATGCATGGCAGCCAAGCTAGCTCTTGTCTGCCAATCTCCGCACAGCGGATCCGGGCGGTTCGGCGTCTGCACAGTGGATGGTTTTCCACGGGGAGGTCCGATGCAATTCGAGGATTTCGCGGCCGCACGGCTGCCCGCGTTGCTGCGGTACGCGATGCTGCTCAGCGGGGACCGCGAACAGGCCCGTGACCTGGTGCAGGAGGTGCTCACCCGAGCCCTGGTCAAGTGGGGCCGGATCGCCCGCGCCGACGAGCCGTACGCGTACGTCCGCCGGATGCTGACCAACGAATATCTGTCCTGGCGCCGCCGCCGCAAGGTGCGGACCGTGCCCCTCGCCGAGGGCGTGGACCCGCCCGCGGCCGAGCCGCCCGGGCATGACGGCGCGCTCTGGCAGATGTTGAGCGGACTGCCCCGCCAGCAGCGCGTGGTGCTGGTGCTCCGCTACTACGAGGGGCTGACCGACAACGAGATCGCCGAGGTGCTGGGCTGCCAGGCGAGCACGGTCCGCGGGTACGCGAGCCGAGCCCTGGCCACCCTGCGCATCGAGATCGGCACGACCGCATCAGAGGAGGCTCTGCCGTGACCACCACCGTCGAGGACCTGCGCGCCGAACTGGAACTGCACGCCGGAGGGGCGCCGGACGGCGCCGGCCTGGTGGACGCGGCGGTGGCCGGGGCGATCCGGGTGCATCGGCGTCGCCGGGTGGCCGTGACCGTCGCCGCCGCGGTGGCCGTCGCCGCCGTCGCGGTGGGGCTGCCGATCGTGCGCGACCTCGAGTCCGCGCCGCCGGTCGACGTGCCGCCCCGCACCCCGTCGGTGCTGACCACCGACCTCGCCCCGGGCTCCGGCTTCGTCGTCACCGGCCGCCTCGGCACCACCGGCCGCCAGGAACTGACCGTCGCGGAGGAACATCCGGCCGAGCAGTATCCGCCGACCTGGAAGATCCAGATCTACGACCAGGGCTGGTTCGACCCCGGCACCCTGTCCGCGGGCTGGCCGGTGCGCGTCGGTGACCGCGACGGCCTCCTCGTGCCGGCGCTCGACAAACGGGTGGCCGACGACTTCTACCCCTCCGGGCTGCCGCCGGTCTATCCGTCCGCGACGCCGTCCCAGCCGCGGTCTCTGCCGTCGGGTTCATACCTCAGCGCCGGGCCCATCCCATCGCTGGTCTGGGAACGTGCGCCGGACCAATGGGTGACCATCTCGGGCGGTTCGATCGATCCGGCGCAGACGATCGCCCTCGGCGCCGCACTGCGCGCCGCGGCGCCGGCCCCGATCGAGGGGCCGTTGCAGCTCAGCTGGCTGCCGGCCGGCCTGGCGGTGACCTACGCCGAGTCGTTCACCACCGGCTTCCCCTACCAGGAGATGCTGCTCACCGACGCGGACGTCAAGCCGGCGTGGCTGGCGTCCCAGCGCCCGGATCCGGGACCGTCCGTGCAGGGCCCGGCGCAGGAGATCCGGGTCTCGGTGGACCGGCACGGCGACGCGAGCGAGTACGAGCTGAAGCCGCTGGGCAAGCCCACCGACACCGTCCTCGGCTTCCCGGCCTGGTATTCCGCCGGGACGGTCCCGGGCATGACCTATTCGGAGGCGGAGGCCCTGTTCATCCTCAAGACGGACACCTGCGTGGTCCGGCTGCACGCCGGCGACCGCTCGCTGGTCACCCGGGCGGACTTCATCCGCATGCTGACCACGGCGCGGATCGGCGACTGCGCCACGGGGGAGGGCTGGGGTCCGATGGTCCGTTAACGGCGGTTCTCGTACCAGTCCAGGTCGAGTCCGTCCGCGAGGAGAGTGGCGAGCCGCCGGCTCGCCGCTTCCTCGTCGAGGGTCTCCTGCTCGTATCCCTGAGCGCAGCTGCCGTCGTTGCACACGATGGTGCTCTGGAACAGGTAGTCGCCGTCCGGCCGCCGCCGCACGGTGACGAAGTGGTCGAACAACTGGTAGACGGACGGGTCCCGCTGCTGGTCGGTCAGCTTGACCGGCTCGTCCCGGGCGAGCGTCTCGAGGATCCGGGCGAGGTCAGCCACGTCGTCTCCTCCGCCGGAAGCTCTCCGTATACCAGTTGATCAGCGGAACGCCGAGGAAGACGTAGGCGACGATCAGCAGCACGACGCTCCAGGGCGACAGGTAGAGCAGCCACCACCAGGTGCTCGACCCGGTGGCGCGGGCCGCCCAGCCGAGGCCGACCGGCACCACCAGCAGGGTGCCGAGCGCGGCGATCCGGTGCGACCACTCGGACGCGTCGAAGTGGTCGACCCCGATGCCACCCTGCGGGTCGGCGGCCACCAGCAGGAGCCGGCCGGCGAACCACAGCGCACCGGCCACCCACAGCACGGTCAGGCCGATCAGCCACCATTCCATAGTGGAATCCTAGGCGGCCGACCCGCGGCGATCATGTCGGATAGGCGTCCCGCCGGCCTCAGGTCAGGTGGAGCTCGGCGGCGGCCGTGCAAGCGTCCACCGGCGAACCGCCCGCGTCGGCCTCGGCCTTCGCGGCGGCGCGACCGAGGAACTGCCGCACCAGCTGCGCCTCGCTGTCGTCCAGCGCGGCGAGGACGTTCCGCTCCACGTGGGTGATCCGCTCACCCAGCTTGGCGACGGTGCGCGTGCCCTTTGCCGTCAGCACGATCATGCGCGCCCGGCGGTCCGCCGGATCGGGCTTGCGCTGAACGAGTCCGCCACGCTCGAGGTCGTCGATCAGGTAGGTCATGATCGTGCGATCGATGGCCAGGGTCTCGGCCAGCGCGGCCTGGCTGCGACAGGTGCCGTTGGCGGCCAGCGCCAGCACCTGGTAGCCCCGCGGCCCGCCGGGCACCTCGGAGACGGCCTCGCCGGCGAGCAGAAGGTATCTGCGCAGCACCGTGGTCAGCGCCCACCCCAGGTCTTGCGGGGTGGCGTTCTCCGGCTCGGACATGCGGCAACTCTACAACGCGACCTTGCCGGGCGACGGATGTCACATTCCCGACCGGTCTTCTCGCAATATAGTCTTACGAGCAGACGATCTCGTCAGACGACGATATTGCGAACAGAGGAGTAGCCTCCATGAGCACTGTGTTCCGGCTGGACTCGAGCATCCGCGGCGAGGGGTCCGTGACCCGCGCGGTCGCCTCCACTCTCGAAGCGGCACTGGTCGAGGATCTGCACGGTGCGGACGTCATCCGCCGGGAGATCGGCCTCACGCCGCTCGACTCGGCCGCCTGGGGCCGGAGCGCCTTCGCCGCCTATGTGCCGGAGGATCAGCGGTCCCCCGAGCAGGTCGCCGCGATCGGGCTGGCGACCACGCTGGCCGACGAACTGGTGGCCGCCGATGCCTATGTCTTCGCGGTGCCGTTCTACAACTTCGGCGTCTCGCAGCACGTCAAGGCCTGGGTCGACCTGCTGATGACCGAGCCCCGGTTCGCCCCGGGCACCCGGACCATCGCCGACCGCCCGGCGTTCCTGGTGATCGCCCGCGGCGGCGGTTACGGGCCGGGCACCCCGCGCGAGGGCTGGGACCACGCGACCGCCTGGCTGACCCGCGTCTTCGCCGACATCTGGGGCCTGGATCTGCAGATCATCGAGAGCGAGCTGACCCTCGCCGAGGTCACTCCGGCGATGGCCGACCTGCGCGAGCTCGCCGCGAAGAACCTGGAGGAGGCGCACAACGAGGCCCACAAGCACGGCAAGCGCCTCGCCGTCGTCCTCGGTCAGGCCGCCTGAGCCTCCGCCGGTCCCGGGCAAGAAACATACCGAGCGGTATGTACAAACCGCTCGGTATGTTTTATGGTTGCCGGGTGAGACAGATCAGCGAGCAACGGGTGCCGGCGACGGCGAAGGGTGAGGCGACGCGGGCGCATCTGCTGCGCACGGCCGCCCGGATCTTCGCCGAGCGTGGTTACACGGCCGCCACCCAGGCCGAGCTGATCGCCGCGTCCGGCCTGACCAAGGGCGCGTTTTATTTCTACTTTCCGAGCAAGGCCGCCCTGGCCCTGGCCGTCCTGCGGGACCAGAAGGGCAAGTGGCTCAGCGAGGTGGGGGAGCGGGTCGCCGCCGTGCCGACCGCGGCCGGGCAGCTCCGCGAGTTCGTGCCGGCCATGCTCGACCTGCACGAGCGTGACCCGGCGGCCCGCAGCATCAGCCGGCTCACCCGTGAGCTGGCCGCCGACCCCACGATGGCGGCCGAGGTCTCCCAGATCCCGGCCGAGTGGGTCACCCTGATCGCCGCCGTGATCCGGCGTGGCCAGGCGGCCGGCGACATCCGCGCCGGCCTGCACCCCGAGCGGGTCGCGTCGGTGCTGGTGGGCGCCTTCGACGGCATCAAGGACCTGACCGACCTGCTCGATCCCGGGGACCGGCGGGAGGCCGCCTTCGCCGAGCGCATGCACGCGTTCCTGGAGATCGTGGAGCTCGCGCTGGTCGCGCCCGCCTGACCCGGCGACTTTCCCTCGTCTCTGCTCCGGCAGAGGTCTGCACGCAAAACATACCGACCGCCCGGTTTTCTCAGGAGGAATCATGAACTTCACCGGACAGACCGCCCTCATCACCGGCGCCTCGAGCGGCATCGGCGTCGCCTATGCGAAGAAGCTCGCCGCCGACGGCGCCGACCTGGTGCTCGTCGCCCGGGGCGAAGAAGCCATGCAGCGGCTGGCCACCGAACTGCGCGCCGCCCACGGCCGCCGCGTCGAGGTCGTCCCGGCGGACCTCGGCGCGCCCGGCGCGGCCGACCGGCTGGCCGACCAGGTCGCCGCGCTCGGCGTCGAGATCGACGTGCTGATCAACAACGCCGGCTTCGGGCTGCACGGCGACTTCGCCGAGGCCGACGCGGGCCGGCTCACCGCGATGATCCAGCTCAACTGCGTGGCCCTGGTCGACCTGACCCGGCGGTTCCTGCCCGGCATGACGGCCCGCCGACGCGGCACGGTGATCAACGTGGCCAGCACCGCGGCCTTCCAGCCGCTGCCGCACATGGCGGTCTACGCCGCGACCAAGGCGTTCGTGCTGTCCTTCAGCGAGGCCCTTTATGCGGAGGTCAGACCGGCCGGGGTGAAGGTGCTGGCGATCTGCCCGGGCGCGACCGAGACGCCGTTCTTCAGCATCGCCGGCGAGGACGCGTCGATCGGCCGCCGCCGCACCCCGGAACAGGTGGTCGCGACCACCATGGCCGGCCTCGACCGGGGCCGCCCGAGCCGGATCGACGGCCTCGCCAACGCCCTGCTGGCGGCGACGCCGCGACTGGCGCCGCGGCGCATGGTGGTGGCCCTGGCGGGCCGGCAGATGGCCGGCGGCGGGGCGTGAGACCGATCGCCTAGGGCTATCGGAAGGACAGCTCGCACTCCCCGGCGTACGGGTCGGGGAGCGCGAGTTCGATCCGCAGGGACAGGGTCTCGATCGGGTGCGCGATGGTCCACACGAAGCCGTCGTCGCCCGCCTCGGCGCCCGCGGCGATGCGCAACCTGATCGGGGTCTCCAGGCCCGCGCTGCCGTGCGGCGGCACGTGCACCGTCGTGGCCTGCACGCCGGTGTCGAGCGCGGGCTGGCGCACCTCGACCGGGTCGCCGCCGGCGGTGGCGTGCACCGAGAACTGCAGAAACGGCTCCTCGACCGGCACGCCGACCGGCTCCGGGCCGTCGTTGACCAGGTCGAAGTGCAGCGCGAAGAGGTCGTCGCCGAGCGCCGTGAGGACGGCCCGGGCGGTCATGCCTTCCGCATCTTCCAGGTCGTGCCGTCCTCCTGGAGGATGCGCGTGACGACGTAGTTGCCGAGCGGCACGCCGGGCTTCGCCTCATAGGTCTGCGGCAGCGCGACCTCGATCGCCTTGGGCGTGGCCAGATTCGCCACCAGCTTGGACAGGTCGGGGCCGCCGCTGTGCCGGTCCGCGATGGAGTCGTTCGCGTCGACCGTGAACGTGCCGTTGCTGCCCGCGTAGTCCCGCAGGAAGTGCCGGGAGACCTGGTCCTTGGTGGTCAGCCCGTGCCGCGTGCGGTAGGGCTCGGCGATGTCGGCCGGCTCGATGTTGGCCAGCGTCCAGTTGGCGAACTTCTCCAGGATCGTCTGGTGCTGGTAGTGCGGCGGGATCTGCGGGATCAGCGGCGGCCCGATGTCGTACCGGTAACTGCTCGGCAGCGGCCGCTCCTCACCGCCCTCGCGCTGCGTGATCGTGGTCGGGTAGTTGACCTTGCGGCCGAAGTTCCACGTCTCCGTGCGCACCACAGAGTTGTCGGCGATCTTGCGCACCCGCAGCACGACCTGCATCGTGCCGGTGCCGTCCCAGAGCAGCGGAAGGAAGAAGTCGACGTTGCCGGACGACAGCCCGGGGATGGTCTTCGAGTCCGGGCCGGCGGCCGTGTTGAAGGCGCCGCCGGTGGTGGAGAACTCGAGCTGGTAGTCGCCGGGCGAGGGGTCGGTGAACGTGCCCTCCATGATGATGCGCTCGCCCGGGGCGGCCAGCGGCGCCCGGTCGAACGGCCCGATGTATTTCTTCACCGGCGCGTCGGCCACCGCCTGCGACTCGGTGCCGGGCACGGCGGGTGCCGGGGCGGCGACCTCGGTTTCGGGAGCGTCCGCGACATGCCGGGCATAGAACGCCGAAAGCGCCCGGTTGCCGGCGGCGTGCAGGCCGGGCATCGGCGCCCGCGACCCGGCCGGCTGGTCCGGCTCGCGCTCACGCAGCGGCGTCGTCTGGCTCCGGGCCCGCATCACGCCATCGTATGCCCGGGCGGACACTCGATCACTGTCGGAAACCTGCTCGGGCGGAAACCTGCTCGGGCGAATGCATATCGGGCGAAGCGCTCGCCGATCAAGCGGTGAGTCTCGGTGTCCGGGTGCAGCGCGTCGGGCAGCGGGTGTTCGGCGGCGTCCTTCTCGCCGTAGAGCAGCGTGCCGTCCAGGTAGTGCAGGTTCGGATCGTCCGACCGGCGCTCGGCGAGCGACGCCAGGGCGTCGCGGATGACCCGCAGCGTGAGGCGCCCGTGCAGCTGGTCGCCGGTCGGGCCGGTGGCGATGAACGACATCCGGCCGCTGCCGACGCTCGCCGGGTCGATGGCGCCCGGCCCGGCGGTATCCTCGTGGATGCCGCAGAACGGGGGAGAGACCAGCACGAGCGGGGTGTCCGGATGCCCGTCCCGGATGGTGTCGAGGAACCCGTGCACGGCCGGCACGAAGGCCCGCACGTGCATCGCGTCGAGGTTCACCACGTTGATGCCGAGCTTCACGCTGATCAGGTCGGCCGGGGTGTCCCGGATGACGCGGGCCATGAAAGGGTCGACCATCGCGCTGCCACCGAAGCCGAGGTTGTGCAGCTCGACACCGCCGAGCCGGGCCGCGACGGCCGGCCAGGTCCGGGCCGGGGTGCTCGCGTTCGAGCCCTGGCTGATCGAGCTGCCGTGGTGCACCCAGCGGCGGCGGCCCGGCTCGGCCGGCCGGACCGGCTCGTCCGTGCGCAGCTCGGCCAGTTCGATCGACTCGTTGTGCGGCAACCAGATCTCGACGCTCTTGTCCACTGCGGACAGCCCGGTGAACGTGATCGGCCGGGCACTGCCGGGCTGGAGCTCGTGCGCGCCGGTGGCGAGATCGATCTCGATCAGGTCGCCGCCGCCGAGCTCACGGCTCGCGACGAGCTCGCCGTCGACGATCAGGTCGATGCTGCCGCGCGGGCGGGGCACGCCGCGGAAGGCGACCCGGGTCGGATGCGCGACGAGCTCGATGGTGCGGGCCGCGGTCGTCATCGCCAGCCGGGCGCCGGAGGGCTGCGCCTCCACCATCAACAGCTGCGGATCGGGGAACCGGGCGCGCACCGACGCCGGCAGGCGGTGCGGACGCAGCCCGCGGGCGGTCTCCTCGAGCTCGGCGACGCCGCGCAGCAGGGTGGTGGTGATGGGTGTGCTGATCATTTCCGCACCGGCCAGGATCGCAGGAGAGCGTCCAGGGCGTCGAGGATCCGCTGCCAGGACACTTCGGGTGAGGGTTCGCTGTGGTCGAAGCCGCCGGTGCGCTCGAGCGCCAGGAAGCCGTTGATGGTGCTGCCGAGCAGCCGCACCGCGTGCACGTGCTCGTCCGCCGGCACCGGGTAGGCCCGGAGCACCGCGCCGGTCAGGGCCACGACGTCGCGGGCGGCCGGCGAGCGCACCACCGCGTCGCCCGCGCGCCGCTGCAAGGACTGCCAGCGGCCGGGGTGCGCTCGCGCGTACTCCCGGTAGGTGTTGGCGTAACCGCTCAGCGCGAGCCGGCCGCCGTGGCCCGCGATCGCCGCGGAGATGCCGCCGGCGAGCTCCGCGAGCGCCAGGGCGGCGATCCCGTCGAACAGCGCCTCGCGATCGCGGACGTGCGAATAGAGGCTGGGGGTCTGCACGCCGAGCCGCCGCGCGACCGCGGACAGCGTGACCGCCTCGAAGCCGGCCTCGTCCGCGAGCGCCGCGGCATCGGCGATGACCGAGGCCGAGGTGAGAGCCATACCGCAAGCCTACACCTCTTAGGGCAAAGCCTAAACCCTTTAGGTACGCGCCGCGGCGCCGGCCGGAAGCGCCGCGGCGAGCGTGACCAGACCGACCCCGACCAGCGCCAGGTACGGCCAGAGGTAGCCGCCGGTCGCGTCGTGCAGCAGCCCGACCGCGACCGGCCCGATCGACGCCAGCAGGTAGCCCACGAAGAACGCCATGCCCGCCGCCCGCGAGGTGTCCGCCGGGTTCGGCGCGACCTGGCCCACCACGGTCAGCGCCAGAGCGAAGCTCCCGCCCACACCGAGGCCGAGCAGCGTCACCCACACCGCGGGCGCGGCCAGTGGCGCCAGCGCGATCATCGCGAGGGCGGCCATCGTCGCCAGCAGCGCGGCGCCGATCACCGGTCGCGGATCGCGCCGGACGAGCGTCGGCAGCCCGAGCGCGGTGATCAGCTGGGCGGCGCTGAACAGGGCCAGCAGACCGCCGGCCGACCGAGCCGACCAGTGCAGCTCGATGTAGCGCGCGGCCAGCCAGGCCAGCGCCGCGTAGTAGAGCAGCGACTGGCCACCCATGTAGATCGTGGCCAGCCACGCGGACCGGCTGCGCCACGGCGACCAGGAGCCGTCCGACGCCGCGGCGGCCGCCAGCGGTGCGCCGGGACGCGCCGCCCACCAGGCCACCAGCGCCACGACGGCGGGCAGCGTCCAGAACGCGAGCGCGCCGCGCCATCCGCCGGGCAGCGCCCCGCGCAGCGGCTCGGTCGTGCCCGCGCTGATCAGGGCGCCGGTGATCAGCGCCGCCGTGTAGACGCCGGTGATCGGACCCACCCGGCCGGGGAACCGGGCCCGCACCAGGGCCGGCAGCAGCGCACCGCCGATCGCGACCCCGACGCCGGCCACCACCGTGCCGGTGAACATCAGCGTGGCGCCGGCGATCGGGCGGGCCGCGGTCGCCACCGCGATCAGCGCCAGCGCCACGGCCACCGCGCGACCGGCGCCCCACCGGGCCGCGAGCCAGGCGGCCACCGGGGCGCACGCGCCCATGCACACCACCGGGGCCGCGGTCAGCGCGCCGGCCGCCGCGCCCGACAGCCCATATGCGGAGCGCACGTCGTCGACGATCGGCGGCACCGACGCGATGACCGGCCGCAGCGTGAGCGCCACCAGCACCACCGCGACCACCCAGCCCACGGCTGCCCGGAACGTCACGATCGCCGAGTCTTCCCGTGTCGGGCGGTGGCTGCAAACTCAGTAGGCGACCGCGACGTCGAGCACCCAGGTGACGCCGAACCGGTCGGTGAGCATGCCGTAGAGCGGCGCTGCCGGCCGAGCAGGTCCGGCGGGCGATGCTCGGCCAGGGGCTGCCCGCCGACGTGCCGGAGCGGCTGCTCGGCTCGCCGGCCGACTGCGCGGTGCGGCCGGGACCGACCTCGGACGCCGTCGAGCGGATCCTCGGCCGGCCGGCCCGCGGGTTCGCGGACTGGGCGCGGGACCACGCGCCGGCCTTCCGCCGAAACGCCTGATGTCGCCGGTCAGCAGCCGATCCGGAAGTTCCCGGCCGCGATGTCGTCGTACCAGAGGGTGTCGGCGCCCTCGCCGTAGCTCTCCCAGCCCAGCTTGAGGTCGGTCAGGTCCGGCCGGTAGGTGCGGTTGAGCCACTGGGAGTCGATGTCGTGGGTGGGCACGCCGTCCTGCAGCAGACCCGGCACGGAGGTGCCGTTGAGCCAGGTCTCCATCGTCCCGTCGGCGCCGTTCACCTTGAACTCGACACAGTTCCAGGTGTTCACCGGCAGCGGGCGGGAGAGCGCGACGCCGGTCGGGCTCTGCTCGGGCAGGGTGGCGTCGTCGGACGCGCGATTCCATTGCAGCGCCCCGTTCTGGCCGCCGAAGCGCAGATCGCGGTCGCCGTCCGCGGCGTCCCGCAGGGCCACCGTGGTGATGTGCGCGGCGGGCAGCGCGGTGGTGTGCCGCACCCAGTAGCGCACGAACACCTGATCGCCGGTCAGGCCGAGGATGCCGGTGCTGCGGACGAACACGTGGTTGCAGTAACCCGCGGCGCCGTCCACCCGCAGGGACGTGGCGCCGCCGTGCCCGGTGCTCTTGTCGATGACCGCCGCGCCGGCGCCCTGGCAGTCCGGAAAGGTGACAGCCCAGCGGCCACCGGGCGGGCCGGCCGCCTGGTCCTCGAAGCCGTCGCAGATCGCCCACACGGGACAGTCGCCGGACGGCGGCGGTGGCGGCTCGGACGACGACGGGGGAGGGCTCGACGGCGGCGTCTCCCCGCTGCAGGAGACGCCGTTCAGGGTGAAGTCGGCGGGCTTCGCGTTGCCGCCGGAGTAGGTCGCCTGGAAGCCGAAGGACGCGGATCCGCCGGTGGCCAGCGAGCCGTTCCAGCCCACGTCGGCCGCCGTGACGGCCGGGCCGGACTGGCTGATCCGGGCGTTCCAGCCGGTGGTGATGCGCTGGTCGCCGGCGAAGTTCCAGCCGAGCGTCCAGGTGGTGACGGCCGGGCCGGTGTTGGTGAGCTTGACGTCGGTGGTGAAACCGGTGGACCACTGGTTGACCGTGTAGTCAACGGTGCACGCGGTCGCCGCCTGCGCGGTCGTGGCGTGCAGCCCGACCAGCGCGACGGCGGACACGGCGGTGGCCGCCACGGCGGCCAGAGCGGCACGGACTCGCATGTCTCACCCCTCGCCAGCACGCATGGGAGCGCTCCCATGCATTGATGACGGTACATGTTCCCTGTGCCTACCACCAGGGTCGTCCCGCGGCCGGTACTGCCGCGCCGCGGGACGATCCTGCTCGGGATTAACGCAGTGCCATGACCGGCGGCAGCAGCCTGGGCTCGCCGGCGGCCGGCGGGCTCAGCTTGGCCACCTCGGCGAGCTCGGACGGGGCCTTCTCCGTCCGGGCCTGCGTGGCGGCGCCACGCTTGTTCGCCTCGGGCTGCGGCTGGAACGGCTGCACGTCACCGACGCAGAGGGTGCCCTCGGCCGGCAGCGCGCCGCGCAGCAGATATTCGTCCACGGCGCCGGTGGCGCACGCCGAGGTGCCGTAGGCGGTGTGTCCCCAGCTGTCGCTGGACAGCAGGCGGCTGTTCGGCAGCAGCTGCGCCGAGCTGACCGCGTCGTCGTAGTTGGTCGCCGGGTCCCAGTAGTTGCCGACCACCAGCACCGGCGCCGCGGTGCGCTTGCTGAACGGCCCGCGGTAGGCGTCCTCGTCCTCGACCGTCCAGGTCTTGCGGGCACAGGACGCGTCGCCCCAGCCCCACGCGCGGCCGAAGTACGGCGCCCGCTCGTCGGCCCGCGCGGTCAGCTCCGGCCACAGCGCCGCATCCGCCGGATGCAGCCCGTCGGTGCAGATCACGGCGGCGTTGGCCTCGGCGTCGTTGTAGTAGGGGAAGTCCCGCCCGGTCCGCTTGCCGTGCTCGGCGAGCAGCTTCGACAGCGACTTGCCGGCCGTGGTTCGGCGTTCGGTGGAAGCGTCCGGATCGGTCAGCACCAGCAGGTCCTGGACCATGAAGATCAGATACTCCGAACCGTACGCGTCGTAGAGCATGCCCAACGCGTTGCCGACCAGGTCCGAGTACCGGAAGTAGTACTTGCCGGCCTCGTCCTCGAACTCGATCGGCGCCGCCCGCAACCGGTCGGCGACCAGCTCGAAGTCGGCCGCGAGCTTGCCCGACTCCGCGCACAGCTCCTCGCCGGCGGCGTCACAGCGCTTGAAGATCTCGGTGAGCGCGCGATAGGCGCCGTCCGCGCTGCGCAGCCGGTCGTCCAGCGTCTGGTCCTTGGTCTGCTGGCTGCCGACCCACTTGGTCGGGTTGATCACGCCGTCGACCGTGATCGCGCGGAACCGGTCCGGGAACATGTTCGCGTAGTACTGCCCCAGCGCGGTGCCGTAGCTGAACCCCAGGTAGGACAGCTTGTCGTCGCCGACCGCCCGGCGCAGCACGTCCATGTCCCGGGCAAGCTGCGCCGTGGACATCGCACCGGCCAGCTTCTTGCCGGTGGACGAGCAGGACTTGCCGAGCTCGCGCGCCGAGTTGACGTACGCGCTCTCCTCCTGCGCTCCCCACGGGAAGAAGACGTTCATCCCGGCCAGCTTCTCGGTCTGCTCCCGGGTGTTCTTGAAGCACTTCACGTTCTCGCTGTTCGCGATGCCGCGCGGGTCGAAGCCGACCACGTCGAACCGGTCGACCAGCTCCGGGCTCAGGAAGAACGGCGAGGCCAGCGCGATCGACGTGCCCGATCCGCCGGGGCCGCCGGGGTTCAGGAACAGGCTGCCGATCTTGTTCGCCTGGTCGCGCGCCTTGACGCGGAGCAGGGCGATCTCGGTGGTGGGACCGTTCGGCCGGTCGTAGTCCAGGGGCAGATCGACCGTCGTGCACTCGGCCCAGTCGTAACAGGCGTACCAGTCGAGATCGGGTGTGGGGACCCGGTCGACGCGTCGCGCCTCGGCGGCACTGGTCCGGTCGGCGGCCGGGGCCGCCGGCGCGGCGGTGGCCGGGACGACGGCCGAGCCGGCCAGGAGTAGTCCGCTGACTCCTACCGCGAAGAGGCGGAGAGAGGCTCTCATTCAGATGCCCTTCCGTAAGGACGGGTCACCGGCGGGCACCGGCGACGTCTCAGTGATGAGACGTCGCCGACCCTACGAGAGGTTGACAAGTGCCGATATTTACACGCTTGTCAAAGTGGACGGTGCCAGCGACATCGGGGCCGGGCGGCCCAGATAGAAGCCCTGGCCCAGGGGCACGCCGCACTCGGCGAGCGCGTCCCGCTGCTGCTCCGACTCGATGCCCTCGGCGATCACCGTGCAGTCGTGCTCGCGGGCGAACTCGACCAGCGACCGGATCGACGCGCGGCGGGCGCCCTCGGTCTCGACGCCGGCCAACGCCGCCCGGCCGAGCTTGAGGAAGCCCGGCTCGAGCGCCTCCAGCCGGGCCAGGGTGTCGTAGCCGGCGCCGGCGTCGTCCACGGCGATCCGCACCCCGGTCGGCAGGTTCTCCAGATCCGACCGGTCCGCCTCGGCGACCTCGAGCACCAGCGGCCGCGGGCTCTCGGCCAGCAGCGGCTCCAGCTCGCGGGGCCGGCGCAGCAGGTCGGCCGACACGTTCACGGCCAGCCAGGCGCCCTCCGGCAGCGCCTCCGCGGAGGCCAGCGCGGCCCGGATCAGCGCGGCGTCCAGGTCGATGTGCCGGCCCCGCAGCTGCGCGGCCTCCAGCCCGCCCTCGGGGCTGCTGCCGTCGGCGAACCGGGTCAGCGCCTCGTAGCCGACGACCTCGCCGGACTTCAGGTCGGAGATCGGCTGGAAGACGGTGAAGAAGGTGAACTCCTCGAACGAGTTCGACTGCGTCGGTCCGGTGGAGGTGCCGCGCCGGGCCCGGCCGGCCGCCACGGGCTGCGTCGCCCGGACCGCGACCTGACCGGAGGAGCCCCGGTCCGAGCGGTAGTGCAGCACCGATGCCCAGTCGCCGATCGCGCCGTTCGCGGCCAGCGCGCGGGCCTCGGCGTGCGAGGCCAGGGCCGGGCGGAGGTCGCCGGCGACCCGCTTGCGCTTCTTCGGCTGCGCCGGGCGGACGAGCCAGTTCCGCAGGTGCGTGAACAGGTCGACCACGGTGTTGCCGACCCCGACGTACGCCACCATCGCGTACGTGGACAGGATCAGGTTCAGGCCGGCGAAGACCAGGTTGTCCCACTGGTGCAGCTGAACGTCACGCACCACTGTGTACCCACAGAGGGCGATCAGGGCCAGCGGGGCGAGCAGATAGGAGGTCGCCGCCGTGGTCCGGTCGCGCACCTTCGGCGTACGTTTGAAGGCGCTCTTCTCGCCGGTCAGCAGCTGCAGGATCGAGGCGAAGCTGCCGCTCAGGTTCACCGGCAACAGGATCAGGTTGAAGCCGTAGATCCGCAGCACGTCGGTCCGCTTGTAGCCGGCCGCCTTCAGGTCCGCGCTCATCATCAGGAAGTAGGGCACCGACACCAGCAGCAGGATCGGGTTGAGCAGGTCGGCGTTGAACGGGTAGGCCAGCATGACCACCAGGCACACCGAGCTCCAGAAGATGGAGGCCATGTAGTTCACCCGCAGGAACAGCTCGCCGAAGCGCACCTTGTCCTGCACCCGGAACTGGTCCTTCAGGCGGGACAGGATGAGCAGCCCGCCGTTCGCCCAGCGCTGCCGCTGGATGGCCAGCGAGCCGAAGTCCGGCGGCGTGGCGCTGTACGCGAGCCGCTCCGGGTAGTTGAACAGCCCCCACCCGTTGACCCGCAGGTCGATCGTCGACTCGGTGTCCTCGATGACGGTGCGGTCCTGGATGTAGCGGCGGATCTCCCAGTCGCCCTCATAGGAGATCTCGCAGATCTCGTCGAGCGCCTTCTTGCGCAGCACCGCGTTGGCGCCCACCCAGAAGGTGGCGTCGTAGTGCGTCATGCCCTGGTGCACGATGTGCTGGATGTCGGTGGTGGCGCCGGAGATCCGTTCGATCCGGGTCGCCGAGCCGGGGAAGGCGCTGTACGGCGTCTGTGCCACCGCCTGCCGCTCGTGCGCGCCCTGCTCCATCAGGTGCACCAGGCGCAGCGCATACTCCGGCAGCAGCACGCTGTCCGCGTCCAGGGTCAGCACGTAGTCCGGGTCCGGGACGACGAGCTCGGCCCGCCCCGGGACGGCCGGCACCAGCGCGATGCCGAGCGGGGTGCCGACCTCCTGGTAGCTGCCGCCCATCAGCCCGATGTAGCTGTTCAGGTTCATCGCCTTGTTCGGCTCGCCGGACAGCGACACGTACCGCTTGCGCTCGAAGCTCGTCATGGTGGCGTCGAAGGTCGCCATCAGCCGGCGGTACAGCTGGACCAGCCGCTCCTCGGGCAGCGTCGCGTCGTCGTCGGCGCCGCTCTCCAGCGCCTCGGCGATCGTGCCCAGGTCCTCGGCGAGCGCGTTGACGATGTGCTCGACGAAGAACGTGTCGGTGTGGTCGACCATCTCCTGCTTGCGGCCCAGCCCGAAGAGCCATCCGGCCGCGAACCGGTACTCGTCGGCGAGCTCGCGCATGTCCTCGACGGTCGGCGTGCGGCCCTCGATCGCCGTCTCGAACCGCTCGGCGGCGGCCCGCACGCGGGTGAACGGCACGGCCAGCTCGGCCTCGATCGCGGCCGGCAGCGCCCGCGCCTCGAGCAGCAGGTCGCGGGCCTTGCGGGTCTTCGGCTGCGGCGGGTCGTCGATCAGCAGCACCACCCGCAGGCCGGGGTACTCCTGCAGCGCCGCGGTCAGCAGCGTGGTCCGGATGATCCGCTCGTCCTCCTGGTAGGAAGGCACCAGCACGGTCACCGACGGCGTCTCGCCGGCCAGGAAGTTGTCCAGCACGATGCGCGGCGCCCGGTGGTGGGCGCGGCTGCGATAGAAGAAGCCGATCCGGGTGATCAGGTACGCGACCGCGGAGGCGGCCAGCCCGGTGACCACGACCATGTACACGATCGCCTCGATCACCAGCCGGGCGCTGTTCGCGTGGCCGGCGATGAACTGCTGGATCACCGTGCTGACCATGTACCCGGCCCACACGGCGATGGTCAGCACGATCGCCAGCCGGCCCCGGGCGATGCGCCCCTCGGAGACAGGCGGTGGCACCAGCGGGTGCGGGGCCGTTCGGCGGTCGGCTCCCCACTGGCGCTGGGTGTCCGGCCTGCGCTGGTCCACCGGGTTGCGCTGCATGGCCTGCCCTTCGATCGAGACGAGGCCGCACCTGCGGCCCGGGATTCTCATCGGTTGCGGGCGGTGGTCGCTTGAAGGTTTCACCGACGCGATCCTTCAGTCGCGGGCCCGGATGCCGATCTGGTCCGGCATGCCTACGAACGGCGCCACGCTGCCCTCCGCCCGGCCCGATCACGACCCCCTCGCGGATCCGGACTGGCAGGAGCCCGAAGCCCCGGCCGAGCGGCTCTCCTGGCTGCGGCTCGGCTTCCTGATCCTCGTGCTGGCCGGGCTCGGCGGCGGCGGCACGATCGCGGTGCTGCACCTGCGGGACACGGCCGGGCCGACCGCGAAGTCGTGGGCCGTTCCGTACGTGGACGTCACGCTGACGCCGACCTTCGAGTTCCAGGACCCGGAGGTCAACCCGGCCAACGACGTGGCGCTGGCGTTCGTGGTCGCCGACCCGAAGGACGGGTGCTCGCCCAGCTGGGGTGGCGCGTACAGCCCGGACGAGGCGGCCGCCTCGCTGGAGCTGGACCGGCGGATCAGCCAGCTGCGGGCCGGCGGCGGCAGCATCATGCTCAGCCTCGGCGGGCTCACCAACAACGAGCTGGCCGTCGCGTGCACCGACCAGGCGCGGCTCACCGACGCGTACCGGCAGCTGGTGAACCGCTATCAGCTCGACACGCTGGATCTGGACATCGAGGGCACCGCGATCGCGGACCAGGCGTCGCTGACCCGGCGCGCGACCGCCCTGGCCGACCTGCAGGCCGAGCGGGCCGAGGCCGGCACGCCGCTGACCGTGTGGCTCACCCTGCCGGTGTCACCGGACGGCCTGACCGCCGACGGGCTGGCCGCGGTGCGCACCACGCTCGCGGGCGGCGTCTCGCTGCGCGGCGTCAACGTGATGACCATGGACTACGGCTCGGCGGCGGGCTCGAACCCGGACATGCTCGAGCTGGGCATCCGGGCCCTGGAGGCCACCCACAAGCAGCTGAGCGACCTCTATCTGCGGCTCGGCGTGCAGCTGACCTCGCCGGAGGTGTGGTCCCGGATCGGCGCCACCCCGATGATCGGGCAGAACGACGTGGACGCCGAGCGCTTCACCGTCGACGACGCCCGCGGGCTCGCCTCGTTCGCGGTCGAGAACGGCCTGGGCCGGGTCTCGATGTGGTCGCTGAACCGGGACGCCCGGTGCCGCGGCACGTTCACGAACGTCGTGGTGCACTCGAACACCTGCAGCGGCGTGAACCAGGAGGCGCTGGCCTTCTCCGGCGTCTTCGCCGGCCTGCCGGGCAGCGCGGTCGGCACCTCGGGCCGGGACTCGGTGGAGATCCCCGACCAGGAGCCGATGGTGGACGACCCGAAGACCAGCCCGTACCCGGTGTGGCGGCTCGCCGCCCAGTACGTGAGCGGCTACAAGGTGGTGTGGCACGGCGTCGTCTACGAGGCCAAGTGGACGAACCAGGGCGCCGACCCGGCCGAGCCGGGCGACGCGACCACGCCGAGCCCGTGGACGGTGATCGGCCCGGTCAACTCGACCGAGACGGCGCCGCGCCCGAGCCCGACGGTGACCGGGGTGACCGACGCGTGGAACCCGGAGACGGTCTATGCCCACGGCGACCGGGTGCTGTTCGACGGGCTGCCCTATCAGGCCCGGTGGTCGTCGAAGGGCGACGCGCCGTCGACCGAGTTCCCGGTCGGCCCGGACGACCCGTGGCAGCCGCTGTTCACCGTGCCGGGCGAGCCGGCCACGGCCTAGGGTCGCTGGGCGCCCAGGGCTTCCACGTAGACGCTGTAGAGGGACCGGCTCGCGGTCATGAAGAGCCGGTTCTTCTTCACCCCGCCGAAGCACAGGTTGGCGCACGTCTCGGGCAGGTGGATCCGGCCGATCAGGGTGCCGTCCGGGTGGAAGCAGTGCACGCCGTCGAAGCCGGGGCCGCCGTCGCCGGCCGAGGCCCACAGGTTGCCGTCGGTGTCGGTGCGGATGCCGTCCGGGCCGCCCGGGCTCATCTCGGCGAACACGCGCCCGTTCACCGGACGGCCGGCGCGCATCTCGAAGACCTTGATGTGGCCGACGTCCACCACGTAGAGCAGCGACTCGTCCGGCGCGAAGCAGATGCCGTTCGGGCGTTCCATGCCCTCGATCACCACCTCCGCGGCGCCGGTGTCCGGGTCGATCCGGTAGACGTGCCGCGGGATCTCCTCGTCCGCCTTGTCGCCCTCGTAGTGGAAGGCGATGCCCCAGCCCGGATCGGTGAACCACACCGAGCCGTCGGAGTGGGTGGTCACGTCGTTCGGGGCGTTCAGCCGCCCGCCCCCGAAGGCGTCCAGCAGCACGGTGACGGCGCCGTCGTGCTCCGTGCGCGTCACCCGCCGCCCCCGGTGCTCGCAGGTGACCAACCGGCCCTGCCGATCGCGGGTGTTGCCGTTGCTGTTGCCGGACGGCTGCCGGAACACGTCGACCTCGCCGGTGCTCTCGCTCCAGCGCAGCATCCGGTCGTTGGGGATGTCGGAGAACAGCAGGAAGCGGCCGTCGCCGAACCACACCGGCCCCTCCAGCCAGCGCCCGCCGGTCCACAGCCGCTCGACCACCTCGTGTCCGACCACCAGCGGCCGGAACCGCTCGTCGACGATCTCGATCGCCGGATCCGGGAACCGCACGACGGTGCGGTCCACGTCCCACGCGCGGCCGTGGTCCATCGCCGTCACCCCCGCCCCACATAGGGCATCTTCGTCGCCATCACGGTCATCGTGAGCACGTTCGCCTCCAGTGGTAGCCCCGCCATGTAGCGCACCGCGCGGGCCGCCTCGCCGACGTCCATCACCGCCTCGGGCCGCACCTGCCCGTCCGGTTGCAACGCGCCGTTCGCCGCCGCGCCGCCCATGTCGGTGGCCGCGTTGCCGATGTCGATCTGCCCGCAGGCGATGTCGAACGCCCGCCCGTCCAGCGCGGTCGACTTGGTCAGCCCGGTGATCGCGTGCTTCGTCGCCGTATACGCCACCGCGAGCGGCCGTGGCGTGTGCGCCGCGATCGACCCGTTGTTGATGATCCGCCCGCCGCGCGGCTCCTGCCGCCGCATCACCCGGAAGGCCTCGCGGGTGCACAGGAAGGCGCCGGTCAGGTTCACGGCGACGACCTGCTGCCAGACGTCCAGCGGATGCTCGTCGAGGCCGACCGCGGGCGCGCCCATGCCGGCGTTGTTGAACAGCAGATCGACCCGGCCGTGCCGCTCGACCGTGCGGTCGAACAGGTCGCGCACGCTCGCCTCGTCGGTGACGTCCGCCGGCACGGCCTCGACGCCCGGGTTCGCGCCGGCGACCGCCTCCAGCGCGTCCCGGCGCCGCCCGGCGATCACCACCGTCCAGCCGTCGCCGGACAGCTCCCGCGCCACCGCCGCCCCGATGCCACTGCCACCACCGGTGACCACCGCGACCCGCATCCTCAGCCCCTCATGTCGGCAGACCAGTGACCGTATCCTCTTCGGCGTCGTGGCGCTCCCTCCGCGGCACCGCGGCGACGACCAGGGCGGCGCTGAACAGCACCGCGACCGGGATGGCGAAGCCGCCGAACTCGTTGTCCGGCTCCAGCGCGATCCAGAACGGCGACGAGGGCAGGTAGTCGCCGGTCAGCGCGGTCAGGTAGCCCAGGCCGAGCAGCAGCGCCGGCCCGGTGGCGAACATCCCGAACAGCGCCGCGCCGCCGCTGAGCAGGGCCGCCGTCGGGTGGTCCGCGGTGCGCCGGCTCGCCCAGCCGAAGAGCAGCCAGCCGAGCAGCGCGCCGGGCAGCCCGGCCGCGAAGGTCGTCGCGGTGATCCAGACCGGCTCGGCGCGGTAGACCGAGAGCGTCAGCCAGCTCTCCTGGTACGTCGCGTCGTGGTAGTCCTCGAAATCCAGCACCAGTCGGTCGTTGCGCGCGGTCAGCGCCCGCGAGTCGTTCTGCGGCGCACCGGTCGCGTCCGTCGGGCTGGTCGAGTATTCGTCGACGACCTCCCAGCCGGCTCGGTCCAGCCGCTCCTCGAGGCCGGCCATGTAGGTCGCCACCCGGCCGGTCTCGGCGGTGCCGTCCACCTGGCCGTCGATCTTGCGCGCGGTCAGCTCGCCGCCGATGGTGGCGAACGGCGCCCGCGCCTTCGACGCGTCGTCCGGCGACCAGTCCGCCCAGACGAGCGGGAGGCCCGGGGCGAACAGCTCGGCAAGCGCGGTCCGCTCGGCCGCGCCGGGCAGGTCCGGGGCGCCCTCCCACGCGATCCGGTTGGCCAGCGCGGCCGAGAAGAATCCGGTGACCAGCGCGACGAGCACGGCGGCGACCACCACGCCACGGCTGCGCGGCCGGCCCAGACGGGCCCGCAGGCCGTGCCGGAGCAGGCTCAGATTCCGCGGTGTGCGCGCGCCGGGGTGGCCGCTCGCGTCGGCCATCAGCAGGGTGTCCAGCACCTCGGCACGGCGGTCGCCGCGCGGGTAGGCGTACAGGAAGATCGGTGTTTTCATGAGGCGAAGCCCGGGCGGTGGGCGTGCAGGCGGCTCGCGGCCGTGCCGGCGTTGCGAGCGAGACGGGCGGTCTCGGCGGCGAGCGCGGTCGCACCTGGCTCCGTCAGGCGGTAGTAACGGCGCGGGCGGCCCTCGACGATCTCCTCGTGGTCGATCTCCACCAAGCCCTCGGCGGTCAGCCGGTCGAGCGCCGCATAAAGCGTGCCGGCCTGCAGCACCACCTCGCCGCCGGAGAGGTCCGCCGCCTCCCGGATCACGCCGTAACCATGGCGTGGCCGATCCACCAGGGCGGTCAGGATCCAGAAGGTCGGCTCCCGCATCGCTTTGCTCACGCGGGCCAATATAAAGATTATCTGACTATCGTGCCAGGGGGGTGCCCGGCAGAAGTCGCAGGATCCGGCTTTAGCCGGTCTTCTCCGGGCGGCCGGCCAGGAGCTCGTCGACGGCCGCGCGTGGGCTCAGGCCCGGGTTCTCGCAGCAGAGCCCGGCGCTGGCCACGATCACCACGCCGGGGTAGGTGGCGTGGATGAGCTCGACCGCGGCCCGCAGGGCGGGCGGCGGCGATCCGTCGAGGGCCGCGGTGCCGAAGGAGGCGTTGACGACGGTACGCACGCCGGCCCGGTGCCCGTCCTCGGCGGCCCGCAGCAGCATCGCCGCGGCGTCCGCGTCGGTGCCCAGCCCGTCCCCACGGGTGAACCGGTAGACCACGATCTCGCAGCCCGGCGCGACCTGCTGCACGATGCCGGCGGTGAAGGTGCCGTGCCCGGCGCCGAAGTCGAGCCGCCCGGGCGCGGGCATCACGTCGAGCAGGTCCCCGCCCGGCGCCGGCGACCCCGGGGGCAGGGTGCCGCTCGGGTGGTCGTTGCGCGTATGCGCAGCCGTTTCAGGGCGCCGTGATCTGATCACCCACCAGGGTCAGGTTCTGGATCGCGGCCAGGCCGTAGAGCGCCGTCGTGTTGGTGGAGACCCAGTTCGCCGCCTCGGTCGGGTTCAGCGTGCGGGTGACCGGCTCGCTGCGCCACGGCAAGGCCGGCCCGTAGCCGTCGCCGGTGTAGAACTCGCGCCAGGCCCGCGCGGCCAGGTCGGCGCGGTTCAGCCGGACCGCGGCATAGGCGGTCAGGCGCGCGTGCCCCTGCCGCAGGATCAGATTCCCGAAGTACGCGCCGCACTCGGCCGTCTGCTCCTCGCGGGTCGCGTTGAACAGCCGGCAGTACTGCAACCAGGCGCTCTCGAACGCCGCGTCGCCGACCAGGTCGATCACCTCGGCGCAGACCTCCACCAGGCCGAACATCGCGCTCAGATGCGAGACGCTGACGACCTTGCCGGTCACCGGCGCGAACCGGCCGGCGTCCAGGTCGTAGAGCCCGCTGCCGGTGACGAAACCGTTCGGCATCGCGCCGATCGTGGCCATCGTGCCGAGCAGCTTCGCCTTCGCCACGTCCGCCTTCGGGCCGCGCCGCTCCCACTCGGCCAGCCAGGCGCCGGCCAGCCCGCTCCAGTCGGTGCCGAGCCCGATCGACAGCGCGTGCGGATCCGGCGTGTACGGCTCGGTGCGGATCTTGCGGATCGGGTCGAGCACCAGGAACGTCCGGTCCGAGTCGACCAGTTCGGACAGCAGGTCACCGGTGCGCTCGTCGCCGGTCAGGAAGTAGTAGATCCGCCGGTACATGGCCGTGCTGATGCGTTGCTGCTTGGCGCTGTCCGCCCAGTGCTGCACGCCGTGCCGGGTGCCGAGCCCGGCCCACCGGCCGAGGTGGTAGACGTCCACCTCGCCGGTGTGCCGGGTCATCGCCTCGGCGAAGCGGAAGATGTCGGCCCGGCCGGAGCGCAGGAACGCGTACCAGAGCCACAGGTCGGGGGAGAGCTCGGAGTTGTCCCACGCGTAGCCGCCGACGTCGTAGCGCCACACCGAGCGGTCCTCGTCGAACGTGTGCATGATGTCGCCGTAGTCCCAGAAGCCGTACCAGTGGCGTTGCTCGACCTGACGCTGGTAGAGCCCGAACAGGAAGTCCAGGTGGTCCTCGATCACCGCCTTGACCGGGTGCGACCGGTCGACCGGCCCGAACAGGCCGCCGAACACCTTGCAGGCGACCAGATGCGGCACCGGGTTGATCAGCTGAGGCGGCTTGCGCACCTGGTCCGCCATCGCGGCGAGCCGGTCCGCGGCCGGCGTCGCGGGCAGTGCCCAGAGGGTGAGCTCGCTGGTCCGCGAGATGCCGTACGGCGTGCCGAAACCGGGCTCGTAGTCCTCGTAGGTGATCTCCAGGCCCTGCAGCTGCTCGGGATAGGTGTCCTGGCCCATGCCGTCGTGATAGAAGCGCATGTCCATCGGCCCGGCGTCCGGCGCCCACAGCCAGACCGTCACCTCGGCCTCCTCGGTGGCCGCCCGCCGGATGTCGAGTTGCGCCGGATGCCGCTGCCAGAAGTCCCGCAGCCCGACCGCGAGCCCGCCGCTGACGCCGCCGACGTAGGCCAGCCCGGACGCCCGGGCGCCCTGGTCGACGGAGACCCAGCCGTACCCCGGCCCGGTCCGCTTGCGCACCGTGAAGCCGCCGGCGGACAGCTGGCTCAGCGTGTAGTCGCCCCACCGCGGGATGTACTGCAGCCGGGTGGTGACCCGCTGGTCCCAGGTCGCCGGGTCGGGCAGTTTCGTGCCGGCCACCTGCGCCGCCCGCACCGCGGCGCCGGGGTCGCGGCGCAGGCCGGTGATGCCCTGGACCGCCTCGCTCAGCATGCCGTGCCCGTCGCCGACGAACCGCACGTGCCGGTCGTAGGCGGCGTCCCGCATCGGCACCCGGAACCGCACCCCGAGGCCGGCGATGAAATCCCGCAAGCCGTCCCGGTCGTAGACGAAGGTGTGCATCATCCGGATGCTCTCCGCGCCGGCCGCGAAATAGAGCCGGACGGTGAACGGCAGCCACGACCTGCCCTCGCCGTCGGTGTGCTCGCCGTCGATGCGGACCACGGCGCGCAGCGGCCCGGACTCCTCGACGCGCACCTTGCGGATGTCGCTGTCGAAGCGGTCCCGGGCGGCGGCCTTCTCCTCGTTCTCCTCGATCCGCGCCTGGCGCAGGTTGACGAGCACGCCGCGCCGGGCGATCTCCACCTCGCCGCGCCAGATCCGGGCGATCAGCTCCGGCCCGCTCTTGTGGATCCGGGCCCGGATCACGCCGGTGTCGACCTCGACGTGCCCGGCGCGATCGGCGACCACGACCGCCGTCGCCGGTCGGGCCGGCGTCCCGGCCCGCAGCGTGTACGCCTCGGCCGGCGTGTCCACCGCGATGACGTGCCCGCTCCACTTGAGCGTGCCGTCCGGCCAGAAGGCGAGCGGCCGGCTCTGCAGCGGCACCGCGCCGCCGTCCGGCGCGACGAGCTGGAACGTCTGGTCGCCGGGCACCGCGCCCTGCGGCCACGGCGTGCCCCAGGCCGAGGTGGTGGCGGCGCCGGGACGGCCTTCCAGCCAGTGCAGCTGGACATCGGGAACGGCCATGGCGGAGGACCTGCCCTTCGGGTGCGGAACGACCGTTGACAGCGGCACGGCGGCGATGCCGGCCAGGACTTGGCGTCGGGGGATCGGTGCCACGGCTGGTTACCTCATTCCTTGACGGATCCGATGAGGACGCCCTTCACGAAGTGCTTCTGCAGGAACGGATAGACCAGCAGGATCGGCAGGGTCGCGATCACGATCACCGCGAACTTGAGCCCCTGCGCGGGGAAGAGGGCGTTCTCCAGCTGGTTGAGCGCGTTCGCCGCGTCGGCGTTGGGTGCGGTGAGCTGGCGGACCAGCACCTGCAGCGTCCACTTGTGAGTGTCGTTGATGTAGAGCAGCGGGGACATGTAGTCGTTCCAGATGCCGACCGCGTAGAAGAGCGAGAAGGTGGCGATGATCGGCTTGGACAGCGGCAGCACGATGCGCCGGAAGACGCCGAGCTCGGTGCAGCCGTCGATCCGGGCGGCCTCCTCCAGCGCCTCCGGCAGCTGCTGGAAGAACGTCTTAACGATGATCAGATAGAACGGGTTGACGGCCAGCGGCAGGATCAGCGCCCAGTAGCTGTCCAGCAGCCCGAGATCGCGCACCACCAGATAGGTCGGGATCATGCCGCCGCTGAAGACCAGCGTGAAGATGACCAGGTTGAGCACCAGCGCCCGGCCCGGCAGATGCCGTTTCGACAGCGGGTACGCCATGGTGAGCGTCAACGCCACCTGCACCAGCGTGCCGACCGCGGTCACCCCGATCGTGGTGAGCAGCGCCCGCACGAAGGTGCCGGTCGAGAACATGTAGTCGTACGTGTCGGTGACGAAGTCCCGTGGCCACAGGAAGAACGGCCGCGACGCGATCTCGCCCTCGGAGGCGAACGACCCGGCCAGCACATAGAGCAGCGGCAGCACGGTGACGGCGGCCAGCGTCAGCAGAAAGACGACGTTCAGCGCGTCGAAGAGCCGTTCTCCCCGGGTGCGCATCAGAACAACCCCCGCTCGTCGAGCCGCTTCGCCAGCAGGTTGGAGCCGAAGATCAGCAGCACCCCGACCAGGCCCTTGAACAGCCCCACGGCGGTGGAGTAGCTGTACGCGCCCTGGGTGATGCCGATGTAGTAGACGTAGGTGTCGAAGACGTCCGCGACCGACCGGTTCAGCGCGGTCGTCATCAGCCAGATCTGCTCGAAGCCGGAGTCCAGCAGGTTGCCCGACGTCAGGATGGCCATCACCACGATGGCCGGGCGGATGGACGGCAGCGTGATGTGCCAGAGCTGCCGCCACCGGCCGGCGCCGTCCACCCGGGCCGCCTCATAGAGCTGGGTGTCCACGCCGGCCAGCGCGGCCAGATAGATGATCGTGCCCCAGCCGGTCTGCTTCCACAGCAGCTGCAGGATGATGATCGGCCGGAACTAGCCCTCCTGCGCCACGTAGTCCACCCGCCGGCCGCCGACCAGGTCGTGGATCCAGCCGGCCAGCAGCCCGAAGTCCGCCGAGAACAGCAGGTAGGTCAGCGACGCGACGATGGTCCAGGACAGGAAGTGCGGGATGTAGATGAGCGACTGGATCGAGTGCTTCACGACGCGCTGACGCAGCTCGTTCAGCATCAGCGCGACCACGATCGGGGCGGGGAAGACGAACACCAGGGTGAGCAGGGCCAGCACCAGGGTGTTGACCATGAGCCGGGCGAAGTCGGGACCGGCGAACAGCTCCTCGAAGTGCTTGACGCCCACCCAGGGACTGCCCGAGTAGCCGAGGAACGGCAGGTAGTCCTTGAAGGCGATGCTCAGGCCGTACATCGGCCAATACCGGAAGATCAGGAAGTACGCGAGCCCCGGCAGCAGCATCAGATAGAGCCAGCGGTAGCGCACCGCCTTCTGGAGGCTGATCATCTGCCGACGGTGCTCACCAGCTTGTTTACCTCCTCGGCGACCTGGGTGCCGCCGCTGTCGTACCAGCGTTTGACCTCGGCCCGCAGCTGGTCCTCGGTGATCGCTCCGGACAGATATTTGATCCGCGCGTCCGGGATGATCGGGTCCAGCGTCTGTCCACGCTGGATGTAGGTGTCGGAGAGCACGGCCAGCGCCGGGTTGTGCACCGCCGTCTTGAGGTCCTCGTTCATCAGCGTGTCGCGCAGCGCCAGCTGCTTGCGCGACGGCTCGTCGGCCGGCTTGAGCGGATAGACCCCGAGACCGACGCTGGCCCGGGTGCCGAGCTGAGCGAAGGCCTTGTCCACGTCGTTCTGGATGACCTTGACCTGCGGGTCGTCCTCGCCGAGCGGCACCGCGAACTCGCCCTCGAGCTTGAAGTTGCGGCCCTCGATGCCGTTGGTCAGCAGCACCGCGCCCTCCTTGCCCTGCAGCTTGTCCAGCACCTGCAGAACCTTGTCCAGGTCCTCCTCGGTGCGCACCTTCGCCTTGGAGATGGCGACGATCCCGTTGTAGCCGGTGAACGGGTAGGAGAACTTCTGCCCGTCCGAGCGGGCCAGGTTGCCGACCATGGTGACCTTGTCGAAGTCCTTCGCGTCCTTCTGCTGGAACAGCTTGATCAGGTCGGTGGACCGGACGTTCACGTCGATGATGAGGCCGCCCTTGCCCTGCACGAACGCGTCGTTCCAGTTGGCGCTGTCCAGCGTGGCGAAGTCCGGGTTGACCATCCCCTCGTCGACCCATTTCCTGAGCCAGCGCTCGGCCTGCATGAACTCCTCGGTGTCGAAGCCGGGCACCAGCTTGCCGCCGCGGTCACCCCAGCCGTTGGGCGCGCCGAACCACGTCTCGATCACGTCGTACGGGCTGGCGGTGGCATAGAAGCCGGGCCACTTCGGAATGATCAGGCCGTAGGTGTTCTTCTTGCCATCGCCGTCCGGGTCCTGCTCGGTGAACGCCTTGCCGATCGCGTACAGGTCGTCGACCGTCTTCGGCTCGCTCAGGCCGACCTTCGCCAGCCAGTCCTTGCGGATCACGATGGCCGAGCGCAGCAGTGGCCGGATCCGGTAGATGCCGTAGGTCTTGCCGTTGACCGACGAGTTGCGCCCGGTCTGCGGGTTGCCCGGCTTGAGGTTCGGATACTTGTCCAGCCTGCCGGTCAGGTCCCAGAAGGCGCCGGCCCGGGCCGCCTGGATGAACGCCGGTCCCTTGTCGGCCTGCACGACCATCACCTGCGGCATGTCGTTGGACGCCAGCGTGACGTTGGTCTTGTCGCCGTAGTCCGCGTTCGGCACCCAGGTGATGTCGAGCTTCTTGCCGATCAGCTTCTGGATCGCCTGCTGCAGCTCGCCGTTCGGGTCGGGTGCGGTGCCGAACAGCGGCGCCATCACGGAGAGGGTGTCGCTCACCGGTTCGCCGCCGTCGTCACCGCAGGCGGCCGCGGCCAGGGCGGTGGCCAGTGCGAGAACGGCGGCCAGCGGCCGGCGTCGGGGGAGGAGGGTCATGGGAATCCCTTCGCGTCACGTCGGGCCTCGTTCTCCTGGAAGAGGCGCAGACAGAGCCAGGTGTCGAGCTGGATCCACCCGCCGACGGCGGCCACCGCCAGGACGGGGAAGACGGTGACCGCGTATCCGATCGCCGTGCCGACGAAGAGCAGCAGCACGGAGGCGGGCAGCCGGGTGAGGGCGAACAGTGAGGCCTTCGGGACGTGGGCGGACGTCCGCAGGTCGTAGTGCACGGCCATCGGCAGCGCGTATGCCCCGATCACGGCCACCGCGGCCAGGGCGGCGATCGTGGTCAGCCGGGGGACGGCCCCGGCCGCGCCCAGCGACGCGAACCAGAAGTAGTTGACGACCAGCAGGACGGTCGCGCCGGCCAGAGGGAGCACCAGCTGCGAGCCGCGGACGAGCTCGCGCCGGACGGCCGCCGCGAAGGCCGGCCAGACGGCGAACGTTTCACCCAGGGCGTGCCGCCGGGCCAGTGTGTACGCCGCCAGGGTGGCCGGGCCGAGGCCGACGATCACGCCGCCGGCCAGGGTGAAGACCGTCCAGAGCAGGGTCAGCCGGACCGTCCACCACAGCTCGTCGGCCGCTTCGTAGAGCCTGATCGACCAAGCCGGCACGGAGGACCTGCCTTATGTCGAGCGGATGAACACGCATCGACGACGGTAACTTTGAATCGTCTCAAAGTCAACGCCAGGAAAGCCCTTTCCCGCAGGTCGCGCGGCATCGGCTCAACCGCCCCACCGGACGCTGGGGCGGCGGCCTTCAGCATCGCTTCACCGGGCGTAGGCGTGCAGCCCCGTCAGCAGGTCGGCGAGCCCCGACTTCGCGTCCGCGAACAGCATCGCCGTCATCGGGGCGCTGTAGAGCTCGTTGTCGATCCCGGCGTAGCCCCGGCCCAGCGACCGCTTGATCACCAGGACGCTGCGGGCCTTGTCGACGTCCAGGATGGGCATGCCGGACACCGCGTTGCCGGGCCGCCGGGCAGCCGGATTGGTCACGTCGTTGGCCCCCACGACCAGCACCACATCCGTGCGCGCGAACTCGGGGTTGATCTCGTCCAGGTCCCGCAACTGCGCGTAGGGCGCGTTCGCCTCGGCCAGCAGCACGTTCATGTGCCCGGGCATCCGGCCGGCCACCGGATGGATGCCGTAGCTCACCTCGACGCCGTGGTCGGTCAGCGCCTGCGCGAGCGCGACCACCTCGTGCTGCGCCTGGGCCGCCGCGAGTCCGTAGCCGGGCACGATCACCACCTTGCCCGCATAGGCCAGCTGGATGGCGGCGTCGTCCAGGGTGATCTCGCGGACGGTCGCGGCCGGCCCGTCGAGCGCGCCGGCCGCCGGCCCGTCGCCGGTGCCGAACCCGCCGGCCATGATCGCCGCGATCGGGCGGTTCATCGCGTCCGCCATCAGCTTGGTCAGGATCGCGCCGGACGCGCCGACCAGGGCGCCGGCGATGATCAGCGGGGTGCTGTCCAGCACGAAGCCGGCCATCGCCACCGCCGTGCCGGTGAACGCGTTGAGCAGCGAGATCACCACCGGCATGTCGGCGCCACCGATCGGCAGGGTGCCGGCCACCCCGAGCGCCAGCGCGGCCACCAGCACGCCGCACAGCAGCACGACCCCGCCACGGCCGGCCACGAACGGCACGATCATGGCGAGCGCCGCCACGGCGAGCAGCATGCCGGTCAGCCGGCTCGAGCGCACCGCCAGCGGCCGGCCCGGCACGATGCCGGCCAGTTTGCCGGAGGCGATCAGCGATCCGCTGAAGGTGACCCCGCCGATGAACACGTCGAGCGCGATCGTCAGCGTGGTCTGCACCGGCAGCGCGCCGACCGAGCCGGCGTGCTCGACGGTGTCGGTCAGCGCGATCAGCGCCGCGGCGCCGCCGCCGACCGCGTTGAACAGGCTGACCAGCTCCGGCATCGCGGTCATCCGCACGCGGCGCGCGCTGACCACGCCGGCGACCGCGCCGACCACCGTGCCGGCCGCGAGCGTCAGCAGGGCGGCGCCGGTGGCCTCCCGATGCCAGGCCAGCACGGCGACCGTGGTGGCGACCGCGGCGGCCATGCCGGCCGCGGAGAGCTGGTTGCCGCGGCGGGCGGTGGCCGGGGTGTTCATCAGGCGCAGACCGAGCACGAAACACGTGGCACAGGCCAGATAGACCAGGTGGGCGGTGGTGTCGAAGGCGCTCATCCGCGCGGGTCCCGCCGGGTGCGGAACATCGCGAGCATCCGGTCGGTGACCAGGTAGCCGCCGACCACGTTCATCGCCCCGAACGCGGCGGCGACGAAGAGCAGCAGGTATCCCGCCGCGGTCGTGGTGGTGGCGGCCAGCAGCATGACCCCGACCAGCACCACGCCGTGGATCGCGTTCGCGCCGGACATCAGCGGGGTGTGCAGGGTCGCGGGCACCTTGCTGATCACCTCGAACCCGACGAGGACGGCCAGCAGGAAGACCGTGAGGTCGGCGAGCAGCAGCGGGTTCACGGGGTGACCTCCACACTCGCGGCGGCGTCGCGGACCGCCGGCGGCACGATGCGGCCGTCGTGGGTGGCCACCACCGCCGCCTGGATCTCGTCGTCCGGGTCGATGCGCGGCACGCCGTCCGGCAGCAGGGCGGCGAGCACGGCGCAGATGTTGCGGGAATAGGCGGTGGACGCCGCCTGCGGCACGCTCGCGGCCAGCTCACCGGCGCCGACCACGGTGACGCCCCGGGCCGTCACGATGGTGCGCCGCGGCTCGGACCCCGCGACGTTGCCGCCGAGCTCGCCCGCGGCCAGGTCGACCACCACGGCGCCGGGGCGCATGGCGGCGAGCGCCGCGGCCGAGACGAGGACCGGCGGGCGGCGGCCGGGCACCAGGGCGGTCGTGATCACCACGTCGAAGCGGGCCACCGCCGCGTCGAGGGCGGTCTGCTGCTGTTCGGCCTCGGCCGCGGTGAGCTCCCGGGCGTAGCCGCCCGTGCCGGCCACGGCGGGACCGTCGAGCGCCAGCACGGACGCGCCGGTCGAGGCGATCTCGTCGCGCGCCGCTTCGCGCACGTCATATCCCGTGACCAGCGCGCCCAGCCGCCGGGCGGTGGCCAGCGCCTGCAGCCCGGCCACCCCGGCGCCGAGCACCAGCACCTGCGCCGGGCGGCTGGTGCCGGCCGCGGTGACCAGCATCGGGAAGAAGCCGCCGTAGGTCTCCGCGGCGACCAGCGCGGCCTTGTAGCCGGCGACGGTGGCCTGGGAGGTGAGCGCGTCCATCGCCTGTGCGCGGCTCAGCGTGCGCGGCAGCAGGTCCAGGCTGACCGCGGTGACCTTGGCGTCGGCCAGCTGCCGCACCAGAGCCGGCCGGGTGAGCGGCGACAGCAGGCCGACCAGCAGCTGACCCTCGCGCAGGAGATCCACATCGTCCGGCGGATGCAGGCAGACCAGCACGTCGCTGTCCGCGTGCACCTGCCCGCGGCCGGCGATCGTGGCGCCCGCCTCGGCGTATCCGGAGTCGCCGAACCAGGCGGCCTCGCCGGCGCCGGCCTCCACCGTCACCCGCAGCCCCTGTTTTCGCAGCCTGGTCACACCGTCGGGGGTCAGCGCCACGCGTCGCTCCCCGGTCGCCGTCTCGCGCAGCACCCCGACCGTTGTCATCCGTCTGGTCTACGCCTCCCGGGTCGGCCGCGCCACCCCGCCGGCGGGGACTGGGCCGGACGGCCCGGGTCCTTCGGCCCTGATCTTCGCCGATCCCCTGGCTTACGGTGGAACAATGAACGACACCTTGGCCGCACCCGACGAGACCGAGATCGAGCAGCTGGACGCCTGGTGGCGGGCGAACAACTACCTGACCATCGGCCAGATCTATCTGCGGGGCAACCCGCTGCTGCGGGAGCCGCTCGAGCCGAAGCACATCAAGCCGCGTCTGCTCGGCCACTGGGGCACGAGCCCGGGCCTGGCGTTCATCTATGCGCACGTCTCCCGCCTGATCCGGCACACCGGCCAGCAGGCGATCTATCTCGCCGGGCCGGGGCACGGCGGGCCGGCCCTGGTGGCGGCCGGATATCTCGAGGGCACCTACAGCGAGGTCTATCCGGAGGTCAGCCAGGACGAGGCCGGCCTGTTGCGGCTGTTCCGCCAGTTCTCCAGCCCGGGTGGCATCCCGAGCCACGTCTCGGTGACCACGCCCGGGTCGATCCACGAGGGCGGCGAGCTGGGCTACGTGCTGGTGCACGCGTTCGGCGCGGTGATGGACAACCCCGACCTGCTGGCGATCGCCGTGGTCGGCGACGGCGAGGCGGAGACCGGCCCGCTGGAGGGCTCGTGGAAGGGCGTCTCGTTCCTGAACCCGGAGCGCGACGGCGCGGTGCTGCCGATCCTGCACCTCAACGGCGCGAAGATCGCCGGGCCGACCGTGCTGGCCCGCAAGGACCCCGCGGAGGTGCGCTCGCTGCTGCACGGGCACGGCTACGACGTGATCGAGGTCGAGGGCGGCGACCTGCCCGGCATGCATCACCGGTTCGCCGCCGCGCTGGCCGATGCCTGGCGCAAGATCCGGACCATTCAGAGCGATGCCCGCGAGGGCCGGTGGGACGGCGCCCGGCCACGCTGGCCGCTGATCATCCTGCGGTCGCCGAAGGGCTGGACCGGGCCGGAGAAGGTGGACGGGGTCACGGTCACCGGCACCTGGCGCTCGCATCAGGTGCCGCTGTCGGGGGTGCGGGACAACCCGGAACACCTCGCGATTCTGGAATCGTGGCTGCGGTCGTACCGTCCGGAAGAGCTCTTCGACGAGAGCGGCGCACCCACCAAGGCCGTGCTCGGCCTCGCCCCGCAGGGCGATCTGCGGATGAGCGCCAGCCCGCACGCCAACGGCGGGCGGCTGACCGAGGACCTGGCCCTGCCGGACTTCCGGGACTACGCGGTCGACGTGCCGCGCCCGGCCGAGCACCGCGCGGAGTCCACCCGCAAGCTCGGCGAGCTGATGCGCGACATCTACACCCTCAACCCGGACCGGTTCCGGCTGTTCTGCCCGGACGAGACCAACAGCAACCGGCTCGGCGCGGTGTTCGAGGTGTCGGATCGCGGCTTCATGGAGCGGGTGACGCCGGAGGACGTGGCGATCGGCCGCGACGGGCGGGTCATGGAGGTGCTGTCCGAGCACAACTGCCACGGCTGGCTGGAGGGCTACAACCTGACCGGCCGGCACGGGATGTTCGCCACCTATGAGGCGTTCGCGATGGTGAGCGCGTCCCAGACCGTCCAACATGGAAAGTGGCTGCAAGAGGCGAAGAACCTGCCCTGGCGGGCCAAGGTGCCGAGCCTCAACGTGCTGCTCACCTCGACCGCGTGGCGCAACGACCACAATGGATTCTCGCACCAGGGTCCGGGGCTGATCCAGGTGGTGCTGACCCAGCGCGGCGACGTGGCCCGGGTCTACCTGCCGCCGGACGCCAACTGCCTGCTCTCCGTGGCGGACCACTGCCTCCGGTCGCGCTCGTACATCAATCTGATCGTCATCGACAAGCAGCCACAGTTGCAGTGGCTGACCATGGACCAGGCCGTCGAGCACTGCGCGCGGGGCGCGGGCGTCTGGGACTGGGCCGGGTCCGACGACGGCGCCAGCGACCCGGACATCGTGCTGGCCTGCGCGGGCGACGTGGTGACGATGGAGACCGTCGCGGCCGCGCAGATCCTGGCGGAGCGGCTCCCCGGACTCAAGGTCCGGGTCGTCAACGTGGTCGACCTGATGACCCTGGTGCGCCCGAAGGACCACCCGCACGGCATGAGCACCACCATGTTCACCGAGCTCTTCACCGACACGGTCGACGTGGTCTTCTCGTTCCACGGCTACCCGGGGGCGATCCACCAGCTGGTGCACGGCCGGCCGGACGCCGACCGGTTCCGGGTGCGCGGCTTCATCGAGCAGGGCACCACGACCACGCCGTTCGACATGACCGTCCGCAACAAGGCGTCGCGCTACCACCTGGTGATGGACGCGATCAACAACGCCAAGCGGCTGCCGCGCGGCGCGAGCGACCTCAAGCAGTGGTGCGAGCAGCAGCTCGAGCGGCACGAGGCCTATGTGGTCGAGCACCTCGAGGACATGCCCGAGGTGCGCGACTGGTCGCTCGGCGACTGGGCCCGGCAGGGCTGAGCCGGACGTTGATCAGGCCGGGCGATCCAGTTTTCGGAACGCGGCGAACATGAACGCCGCGGTGGTGGCCACGAACGCGATCCGGAACAGGTTGGCGATGCTCCAGCCCCAGGTCGCGGCGGTCATCTCCGCGGCGTGCGCGGCATAGCCGGCGCCGAACATCCGGGTGATGAAGGCGGACACCATGAAGACGGTGATCCCGACCGACAGCACCGCGAAGACGCCCGCCCAGCGGTAGTCGGCCTTGACCCGGACGTCCCGGTTGACCGCGAACAGGACGCCCACGAGCAGGATCGGCAGCACGGTGACCGGGATGAAATAAGTGGTCGGGCTGGTGGTCACGAAGAACTCGTTGAGCCGCCGGACCTGCTCGGCGCTGTCCACCACCCAGTTCGGCGCGATCACCACGGCCTCGTAGACGTTGCCGAAACACCAGTAGGCCAGCCCGATGACGGCCAGCAGCGTCAGTCTCCTCTGGGTGCTCTTCCGCATACCTGAGAGTGTAAGGTTACCTTATGGCAAGTGCAAGGAAACCTGATACTTCGGTACGCGCGGACGACGCCGTCGGCTGGACGATCGTGCGCGCCGGTCACTTCCTGGCGAAGCTGTTCGAGGAGGCGATGCGCGAGGTGTCGCTGACCCCGGCGCAGTTCGGCGTGCTCGCGGTGATCGCCGGGGAGCCCGGCATCGGCTCCGGTCAGCTGGCCCGGCGCGTGCTGGTCACCCCGCAGAGCGTGGGCGAGATCGTCGCCGCGCTGGAGGCGGCGGGCCACGTCGCCCGAGACCGCAGCGGTGGACGCGGCCGGCGGGCGGGCATCGAGCTGACGCCGCAGGGAGAGGCGTTGCTGGGCCGGGCGTTCGGCGTCGCCGCCGCCCTGAACGAGCCGGGCGCGCTGGGCCTCGACGCTGATGAGATGGCGACCGTCAACACCCTCCTGCACCGGGTGCTGCACACGGTCTCACCGCCGGTCTGAGTCCCCTTTGTGGTAGGTGGCCGTCGTGTGATCACCCACGATCAGCTGGCCGACCCCCTTGATTTTCTTGATCTGCGTGCGGCTGCCGGTGCCGGGCGCGGTTTCGCCGGCCCGCCCGCGGATTCCGGCGATCGCGGCGCCGCCGAGGGTGACCAGCGCCAGCAGGAAGCTGCCGACGCTCGCCCACTGGTCCATGTCGCCCAGCGAGTCGCGGGTCGCGAAGAAGACGCCGGCGCCGATCAGGGCGAGCGCGAGACCGCCGGCCGCCACCCACGCCTTCCTCATGTCGATCCGGCCTTCTTCTGCTTGCGCACCCCGTCGGCGATGCCGCTGTCGGCGCTCATCTCCGGGATCCGGATCCTCAGCTCGGTGCGCAGCTTGTTGCCCGCGCCGACCATGACGCTGGTCGCGTTGTCGACGGCGACCAGGCCGAACAGGCCGAGGAGGGTGGCCTTCTGCTGGGGCAGACCGTCGGCGTAACCAAGGACGTTGTCGTCGGTCGCATTCTGCGCGGCGCCGACCAGGTCGCACAGGAAACCGGCGAGCTCGCCGGCGTCGTCCTGCGGCGCGGCCACCAGGTCGACATAACGGTGGGCCAGCTCCTCGCTGTCGGCGATCAGAGCGCCGGCCGGGATGGTGGTGCGCTCCAGCACGAACCGGGAGTCGAGCTGGGTCACGGCGCCGTCACCCAGTTGCACCGTGTCGGCCCGGTGGATCGACGCCGTGCAGTCCGCGCGGAGCCGCCGGTCCATCGTGGTCGGGCCGGTCTTCGCCGGGCGGTTCACCAGGCTTTCCAGGGCCGCGCGCAGATCGCGCACGACGGCGGAGTTGTCCGCGCCGGGCCGGGCCCGGGCGACGATCTCCCGCACTTTGCGGGACCGCAGCGCGTCGTCCTCGGCCACCTCCGCGCGGCGGATGTGGACGTGATCGACCTGGGTGAGATCGCAGTTGTCGCCGACCACGACGGAGGTCGAGTCGCGGGCGTGCACGGTGTGCGGCGAGAACATCAGGCCGAGCCCGACGCTGCGCAGCCGGCCGTGCGCGTGCGTGGCGGTCTTCAGAAACGCGACGCCGTGGTATTCGGGCCGGATGTCGCCGGTGCCGCTGACCGGGTATCTGCGGGTCGGCCGGCTCTCGACCTCCAACCCCTTCTCCCGCAACGCATCCAGCCCGAGCAGGGCACGCAACTCGAAGATTCGCGGATCGGCCGCGGCGGCCACGGGCGCAGGCCGCGGACCGCGGGTGTCGGCGTCCGGCTCGCCGAGGGCGTCGGCTTCCGGCTTGCGCGCTTTGGACGGCGGCCGGAGAGGTCCGAGGGCATCGGCTTCCGGTTCGCGGGTCTCGGCCGCCGGCCGGAGCGGCCCGAGGGCGTCGGCTTCCGGCCTGCGAGATCTGGCCCGTGGCCCGATGAGCGGCCACAGCCGCGGCGACGCCGGCTTCGGCGGGACGGCGCCCGGCCGGGGTGGCCTGAGCGCGGCCTGCGGAGGAGAGTCCGGCGCCCCGCCGCGCGATGGCCGGAAGATGGCCCACAGGTCGGGCCGCGGCGCGTCGTTCGCCGACGGGTCGAGGTGCGTGCCCGCCCACCACTTCGGCCGGTCGTCATCGGTCACGCGGGACGAGGACTCCGCATCGCGCGGCGCGGGCCGGAAGATCGGCTCCGGTGGCTCGGGCTCCTCCGGCTGGATCTGCGGACGCGAGAACTCGAACATGCGGCACCCCCAAGGACTCCACACACTGCCATCGAGCCTGCCAGATCGACAGGCCCGCCCACACCCACCGCCGATGTCAGAATTCGGCCACCCACCCTAGGCCACGCAGACGCGGTCGCGGCCGGACTGTTTCGCCTGGTAGAGGGCGCCGTCGGCGCGGGCGAACAGCTGCCGCAGGTCGGGTTCGCCGCCGTCCAGCGAGGCCAGGCCGACGCTGATCGTGACCGGCAGCGGGCCGGCCGCGGTCGGCACCGGGAGGCCGGCGATCACCTTACGCAGCTGCTCGGACAGGTCCGCCGCGGAGGCCGCGGTCTGCGGCGTGACCAGTGCGAACTCCTCGCCGCCGTACCGGCCGAGCACGTCGCCGTCGCGGGCCGTGTCGCGCAGCCGCTGGGCCACGATCCGGATCACCTCGTCGCCGACCGGGTGCCCGTACGTGTCGTTGATGCGTTTGAAGTGGTCGATGTCCACCATGATCGCGGCGATCGGGCGCTGGTGATGCCAGCACAGCTGCAGCTGCCGGCCGGCCTCGGTGAAGAAGTGGTTGCGGTTGAACAGCCCGGTGAGCCCGTCCACAGTGGCCATCCGGCGCACCTGGCTGAACAGGCGCGCGTTCTCGTACGCCGTCATGCCCTGCCCGGCGATGGCCGCCGCGATCTGCGCCTGCGCGTCGGTCATGCCGCCCCGGCCCGAGCCGACCAGCAGGATGCCGGACGGCTCGCCGTGCTCGGCCACCTGGATCGCCCACCAGCTGCGCGGCGTGCCGAGCAACTCGCCGAACGGGGTCGCCTCGCCCGGCGCCACCGCGCGCACCCGCGGGACGGTGAGTCCGAGCAGGTCGGACGGCACCGAGTAGAGCCGGGTGCCGACCGGCGCGCCGTCGCCGTGGGTCGCCGCCACCACCAGCCGGTCGCGGTCCAGCGGGGTCAGCAACACTGCCGAGTCGCCGCCCAGCGTGCGGGTCAGGCTGAGCAGCAGCCGTCGCATCACCTTGTCCGGATCCAGCGACGAGCTCTGGTCGGCCATCGCCGCGCGCAGCGTCTCGGCCACGTCCCGCTGCCGGTGCGCGGCCTGCACGGCGACCTCGAGCTGGGCCGCCCGCGCGGTCTCCAGGGACACCGCGACGTGGTTGGTGATGGCCTTCAGGATGCCGAGGTCGTCGCTGGTGAACACGCCCTTGGCGACCCGGCTGTCCAGATAGACCACGCCGCGCAGCTGGCCGTCGAACTTCAGCGGCGCGACCAGGATGCTGCGCAGGCCGTGCACCTGCATGCTGTGCGAGCCGAGCGCCGCGCCCTCCTCGCTGCCGGTCACCACGAGTGGCTCGCCGGTGTGCCGGACCCGGTCGACCAGGGTCGAGCTGTAGCCGGTCAGCTGGCGGATGTCGTTGCCCTCGCCGTCCCGCCCGACGTGCGGCACCAGCTGGCCGAGGTCGAGATCCATCAGGAACAGGTAGGCCCGCTCGGCGCCCAGGATCCGCAGCGTCTCGTCGAGCGCCACCCGGGCCAGCGCGCTCGGATCCAGCACCGTCGCCGACGCCAGGCTGACCTGCTGCAACGCCTCCAGCCGCCGGCGATAGAGGGCGCCGCCCTTGGTGTCCGCCCGGTCCGCGCTGGTGACCGGGCCGGGGTTGGAGGTGCCGTGCGCGGTCACCCGGAACTCGTCGGTGATCCACCGGGCCCGCTGCGGCCACTGCTGCTCGTTGGCGATCATCAAGGCGACCTTCGCCTGGTGCGCGGCCGAGCCCGGCTGGTTCAGCGCGGCCAGCGCGCGGGCCCGCGCCCGCGCCGTCTCGTACGCGATCAGCGGCGCGTCCAGCGGCAGCAACTCGGCCTCGACGTCCGACAGCGTGCGCACCGCGTCCTGCGGCCGGCCGTTCAGCACCTCGAGATCGGCCCGCGCCACCCGGTGGTAGGCCCGGGTCGGCTTGCTGTCCGCCATCTTCCCGAGGCGGGTGACCGCATCGCGCGCCGCGGCCAGCGAACCGTGGCCGCGGCGGCACTGCTCGAGCCGTCCCAGCGCCTCGTACACGTAGTAGATCCGCTGCTCCGGGACGATCGAGCGGGGTTCCAGGCCGAGCGCGGCGAACTCGGCGGTGAGCTGCTCGAACGGCTCGCCGAGCTGGCCCTGCTCGACCATCGTGACCATCCGGGCGCCGTACAGGTTGATCAGTTGCATCGGATTGTCCGGGCTGGCCCGCAGGAAGCGGCGCAGCGCCTCGATGTGCGCGATCGCCTCCTCGACCCGGCCGCGCTGCGCGGCGATGACCGCCGCCACCGCGCCGATCGCCGCGCCCTCCGCCTCGGCGCCCGGTCCGAGCCGGGCCTTGCCGCGGCGGTACCAGGACTCGGCGTCGGCGGTGCGGCCGCGCTTGAAGTGCTGCATGCAGAGGGTGGACACGCCGGTCAGGTAGTCGCCCAGCTCCAGCCACCGCTCGTGCTCGACCAGCGCCCGGCCCCAGACCTGGCCGTCGTCGTCGCGCCCGCCCATGTGGCTGCCCGCGCCGCGCTTCCACTCCACGTAACCGACCAGCTCGGGGTCGCCGATCTCGCCGGCCACCTCGGCGGCCCGGTCGTAGAGCCGGGTGGCCAGCTTGGCCTTGCCGGCCACGTCGGCGATCACCGCGAGGCCGGCCATGTGCCGCGCGTATTCCGGGCCGGGACCGAGCCGGTTGATCGGCAGCAGGGCGCGCAGGCTGATCAGCGCCCGCATCCCCCGGCGCATCCGCATGGCCAGGGCGAAGGTGGCGACGTCGTAGAGGATGGCCTGCAGCCGGTAGCGCTCGCGCTGCCGGCCACGCGCCGCGCCGAACCCGATCCGGGTGCTGCCGACGAAGAGCCCGGCGAGCAACGCGGCCAGGGTGGTCACGGTCAGGCTCAGCCGGCCGCTGGGCAGTGGCTTGCCCAGCTCGGCGAGCCCGCCGCGGACCGCGTCGAACGCGCGGTCCGGACTCCATCCGCTGTTGTGCACCACGGCCATCTCGGCCAGGATCTCGGCCCGGCGCAGGGGGTCCGGCTCGCTGCGCAGGGCCAGGTCGAGGTGGTGCAGCGCCTCCGCGAACCGTCCGGTGCGCGCACAGCTCATGCCGAGCGCGACGAAGAACCGGGGTTCCGGCGTGATGCCGGCGGCCTGGGCCGAGGCGGCGGCGATCTCGAGGAACGCCCGTGCCTCGGCCGGCGCGTGCTCGGCCAGCGCCAGCCGTCCGGCCGCGAACCCGCTCAGGAAGACCCGCACCGGCCGCCGCCCGGTCTCGCCCAGCGCGTAGTGCCGCGCGGTCGCATAGATGTAACGCGGGTCGTCGTGCTTGACCGCGTCCAGCACCTCGGCGATCCGCTGGTGCAGCCGGCGCAGCGCGTCCGCGTCCAGCCCGACCAGCAGCGCCTCGCGGATGCGGTCGTGCGGGAACCGGTAGCCGTCCGGCCCGGCGGCGGTCACCAGCCGCCGCGACTCGGCCTCGGCGAGCACCGCCCGGGCCCGCCGCGGGTCGATCTCGCAGACCGCCGCGACCAGTTCGGAGGGGAACCACCGCCCGCCCGCGGCGCCGGCCGCCAGCAGCCGGCGGCTCTCCATGCCGAGGCCGTCGATGCGCTGCAGCACCAGTTCGACCGCGTCGCCGGACAGGTCCAGGCGGTCCAGCCCGGCCAGGTCCAGCCGCCAGCCGCGCCAGGACGGCGTGACCAGGCCGGCGTCGAAGACCGCGCGGACGTATTCGCCGACGGTGAACGGGTTGCCGCCGGCCCGCACGGCCAGCTCCGCGACCTGCTCGGCGGGCAGCCGCACCCCGCCCAGGTGCTCCGCGACCAGCTGCACCACCGCCTCCTGGTCGAGCGGCGGCAACGGGATGCGGGTGTCCAGGGTCGCGTCCATGTCGACGCCGAACTGGTCCAGCGCGGCCGCGTTGTCCGTGTCGTCGCGGCTGGTCGCGATCACCAGCAGCGGGGTGCCGGTCAGCCGGCTGGTGACCTGCTGCAGCACCCGCCGGGTCGAGCCGTCCAGCCACTGCACGTCGTCGATGTGCAGCACCGCGCCCTGGAACTCGTCGGCCAGCCCGACCAGGAACGCGGCGACCGCGTTGATGAACTGCTCGTGCCGGTTGAGCTCGCCGATCTCGGGCGCCTGCACCAGGTCGGCGAGCAGCGGCGACAGCGTGCGCAGCAGTGGGCCGCCGCGCCCGGCCGCCCGGGTCAGCCGCTGGATCGCGGTGTCGCGCTCGTAGTCCGGCAGCCGTTCCACCGTCTGCAGGTAGTGCTCGACCGCGGCGCGCAGGGGCGCCAGCGGCACCGGGTCGTCCGGCACGCATTTGCCGTGCAGCACCAGGTCGCCGTCGGTGGCGACGGCGTTGGTCAGCTCGCGGACCAGCCGGGTCTTGCCGGCCCCGGCCGGCCCCTCGACGATGGCCGCGCCACCGGCTCCGGCGCGGGCCTTCAGCCACCGGTTGGCCAGGTCGATCATCTCCTGGTCGCGGCCCACCAGGATGGTCGGGGCGAGCGGCTCGACGGCCCGCCGGTCGGTCGCCACCCGGAACCGGGCGCCCGGCTGCGCGGCGAGCCGTTCCAGGTCGGTGAGCAGGCCCTCGCCGCTCTGGTAGCGGTCGTCCGGATCCTTGGCCATCAGCGTGGCGATGATCGTGCTCAGGGTGGGGGAGAGGTCGGGGCAGAGCGTCTTGGCATCGGGTACGGGCGCGATCGCGTGCTGCCGGATCAGCTCGCCGGCATCCTCCGCCTGATAGGGCAGTTGCCCGGTGACGCACTCGAACAGCAGCACGCCCAGCGCGTAGAGATCGGAGCGGCCGTCCACCGGGCGCTTGAGCATGCCGGTCTGCTCCGGCGCGCTGTAGAGCGGCGTGCCGGCCACCCGGTCGTCCGGGGCGCCGCCGCGGGCGGCCAGGCCGAAGTCGATCAGGCGGGCGGTGCCGGTCGGATCGACGATCACGTTGTCCGGCTTCACGTCGCGATGCACCAGGCCGGCGCGGTGCGCGGCGGTCAGCGGCCCGACCAGGTCGACGGCCAGCGCCACCGCCCGGGCCTCGTCGAGCGGGCCGTGGCGCAGCGTCTGCGACAGCGGGCTGCCGTTGATGTATTCCAGGATCAGGTAGGGCCCGACCGCGGTCTGGCCGACCTCGAAGATCCGCGGCAACAGCCGGTGGCCTACGCAGCCGAGCAGCGCGGCCTCCCGCCGGACGGCGGCCAGGGCCTGCGCGGTGTCGGTCGTGGACAGCACCTTGAGCGCGTATTCGTCGCCGTGGCGGCGGACACGGTAGACCACCGTCTCGGCGCCCCGACCGAGCTCTGAGATCACCTCAAGATCAGAGAATGACCCCGGTGCCATCCCAAAGGTCGCGGTCAACGTGAGCCTTCCATTCACGACGAGCTACCTGGACGGTACGCCTGCGCCGTCCGGCAGCACCACCGTAGAGGTTCCGGCGGCCGCTGTCGCGGGTCCGCGGCGCCGGATCCGTGCCTCTTCTCCCGGCGGCGGTCCACGCGGCGGCCGCCCGCGGTCCGGCCGGGAAACTTCCGGAAGTCAAACCCTCACCATGCTTCGATTCCGGGCCGCTCCACAAGCCTTGACATCGGCGGGACCACAAACTTAAGTTCATCGATATATGTCGAGCGGGTTATCGGACGCCGAAACTTCCGGAAGGACCCGGCATGAGCCGCCGCACCTGGCGCCAGACGCTCCGCCGCGACTGGCAGCTCTATTCGCTGGCCCTGCTGCCGCTGCTGTTCTTCGTGGTGTTCCGCTACCTGCCGATGCTCGGCAACGTGATCGCGTTCCGCCGGTTCCGGCCCGGCGGCAACATCTTCGGTGAGTCCTGGGCCGGCCTGCGCTACTTCCGGCTGTTCTTCGGCGACCCCTCGTTCTGGGAGGTGTTCACCAACACCCTGGTGCTCGGCGCCCTGACCCTGCTGTTCTGCTTCCCGCTGCCGATCGTGCTGGCGCTGCTGCTCAACGAGGTGCGCACCGTCCGGCTCAAGCGGTTCGTGCAGTCCGTGTCCTACCTGCCGCACTTCCTGTCGATCGTGATCGTCGCCGCGATCGTCATGCAGATCGTCTCGGTCGACGGCACGGTCAACCAGGTGGTCCGCGCGTTCGGCGGCGAGGCGGTGCCGTTCCTGCAGCGACCGGAGTGGTTCCGCACGATCTACGTGTCGTCGGAGGTCTGGCAGACCGTCGGCTGGGGCACGATCCTCTATCTGGCGGCGCTCACCACGATCGACGAGAACCTCTACGAGGCGGCGCGGATCGACGGCGCCGGCCGCTGGCGCCAGACCTGGCACGTGACGCTGCCCGGCATCCGGCCCACCATGGTGACGCTGCTGATTCTCAACATCGGCACCTTCCTGGCGGTCGGGTTCGAGAAGATCCTGCTGCTCTACAACCCGCTGACCTACCCGACCAGCGACGTGATCGCCACGTACCTGTACCGGATGGGCTTCGAGTCCAGCAACTTCAGCTATGCCGCGGCGATCGGGCTCTTCGAGGCCGTGATCGGGCTGGTGCTCGTGCTGACCACCAACGTGGTGGCCCGCCGCACGGTCGGGACGAGCCTGTGGTGACCCGCGGGCAGGTGGTCTTCCGGGCGGTGAACGCGGTCGTCCTGAGCGGGGTCGTGCTGGTGACGCTCTACCCGTTCGTCACCATCGTGGCCCGCTCGCTCAGCGACGAGCGGCACCTGATCGCGGGCGAGGTCAACCTGGTGCCGCGCGGCTTCAACCTGGTCTCCTACCGGCTCGTCATGTCCGACCCGATCTTCTGGACCAACTACCGCAACACGGTGGTCTACACGGTCGTCGCGACGTTCATCGCGATCGTGCTGACCACCTGCTACGCCTACGTGTTGTCCAAGCCCCGGCTCGAGGGACGCGGGGTGCTGGTCGGCATCGCGGTGTTCACCATGTTCTTCTCCGGCGGCATCATCCCCAACTACGTGCTGATCACCAGCCTCGGCATGAAGAACTCGATCTGGGCGGTGGTGGTGCCCAACGCCATCAGCGTCTTCAACCTGCTGGTGATGAAGGCCTACTTCGAGAGCCTGCCGGAGGAGCTCGAGGAGGCGGCGGCGGTCGACGGGCTGAGCACGTACGGGATCCTGTGGCGGATCGTGCTGCCGCTGTCCAAGGCGATCGTCGCCACGATGGTGCTGTTCTACGCGGTGTCCTTCTGGAACTCGTGGTTCAGCGCGTTCCTCTACATGGACCGCCAGGAGCTCTTCCCGGTGACTGTCTATCTGCGCAACCTCATCGCCGGCGCGACCGGCGCGCAGTCCGCGGGCGGGGTCGCCGACGCGGACGCCGTGCAGGCCGCGGCCACCCTGCAGGCCGTGACCATCGTGCTCACCACGCTGCCGATCCTGGCGGTCTATCCGTTCGTCCAGCGCTACTTCGTGTCCGGCGTGATGCTCGGCGCCGTGAAGGGGTAGCCCACCCGCACCCGAAAGGACAGCCATGCTTCACCGAACGTGGCGCGGCGTGGCGGCAGCCGCCGCCGGTCTGCTCGCCCTGAGCCTCGTCGCCTGCTCGGACGACACCGCCGACGCGGAGGACCTGTCCGGCAACCGGGCCGGCGCGATGGCCACCTATGCCGTCGGGGACCAGTTCACGGCCACCGGGCCGATGACGTTCAGCATGCTCTACAACAATCACCCGTTCTATCCGCTGAAGAACGACTGGCTGTTCTGGTCCGAGCTCACCCGGCGCACCGGGGTCACGATCCAGTCGGTCGCCGTGCCGCTGAGCGACTACGAGCAGAAGCGCAGCCTGCTGATCGGCGCCGGCGACGCCCCGATGATCATCCCGAAGACCTACCACCCCGCGGAGAACGCCTTCGCCTCGTCCGGCGCGATCCTGCCGGTCAGCGACTACCTCGACCTGATGCCGAACCTCACCGACAAGATCGCGAAGTGGCAGCTGGCGCCGGAGATCAACACTCTGAAGCAGTCGGACGGCAAGTTCTATCTGCTGCCGGGCCTGCACGAGAAGCCGACCCAGGACTATTCGCTGGCCGTCCGCAAGGACATCCTCGACGAGCTCGGGCTGCAGATCCCGAAGACCTGGGACGAGCTCCATGCGGTGCTGAAGGCGATGAAGGCCCGCTACCCGGACGTCTATCCGTTCTCCGACCGGTGGGGCAAGCCCACCCCCGGCGGCAACCTGCTGAACATCCTGGCCGTCTCCTACGGCGTCACCGGCGGCTGGGGTTACCAGCACGCCGACTGGGACCCGGTGGCCGGAAAGTTCGAGTACACCGCCGCCACCGACGGCTACCGGCAGATGCTGGAATATCTGAACAAGCTGGTCGCGGAGAAGCTGCTCGACCCGGAGAGCTTCACCCAGACCGACGACGCGGCCCGGCAGAAGCTGGCCAACGGCAAGGCGTTCGTGATCAGCTCGAACGCGCAGAGCCTGGTGAACGACTACCGGGCCGACCTCGAGGGCACGCAACCCGGGGCCGAGCTGGTGAAGATCCCGCTGCCGGTCGGACCGGCCGGCGAGATCAACCCGGCATCCCGCCTGGAGAACGGCGTGATGATCTCCAAGAAGGCCCGGGAGAGCAAGAACTTCGTCGCCATGATGCAGTTCATCGACTGGCTCTGGTATTCGGACGCCGGCCTGGAGTTCGCCCGCTGGGGAGTGGAGGGGACGACCTTCACCAAGGACGCGTCCGGCCGGCGCACGCTGACCGGGTCGGTGGACATGCTCGGGCTGAACCCCGGCGCGCCCAAGCATCTGCAGAAGGACTTCGGCTTCCACAACGGCATCTTCACGTACGGCGGTGACCTGCCCCTGGTGCAGTCCTTCTTCCCGCCCGAGGAGATGGAGTTCCAGAAGGTGATGGGCGCCCGCACCCCGATCGCGGTCCCGCCGCCCTATCCGTTCACCGACGAGGAGCGTGAGCAGGCGACGCTCTGGGAGACGCCGCTCAAGGACTTCGTCACCCAGAACACGCTGAAGTTCATCCTCGGGCAGCGGCCGCTCGCCGAGTGGGACGCGTACGTCGCGGAGCTGAAGGCCAAGAACTCGGACCAGTACCTGCAGCTGGTCGACAAGGCCTACCAGCGCTTCCAGAAGGCGAACGGCTGAGCCCGGTGGACGGTGTGCTGCCGAGGGCGGCCGCGCTGCTCTACACGCTGCTGGCGGCGGAGCTGCTCTTCCTGCTGACCGCCGCGCCCGGTCTGGTGGCACTCGTGCTGCTGGGCCGGGACGCCGGCAACCTGCCGCTGGCCGCGGTGTGCGCCGCGCCGATCGGGCCGGCCGCCTCGGCCATGCTCGCCACGGTGCATCAGCGCACCGGGGACCCGGCCGACCTGCACCCGGCGGCGGCGTTCCGGCGGGCGTACCGAAGGAATCTGGCCGGGGTGCTCGGCCTCTGGTTGCCGCTGCTCGGCTGGCTCACCGTGCTGGCCGTGAACCTCGCGAACCTGGACGCGGCGGGTCTGCCGGCCTGGTGGCGTGGGCCGCTGCTGGCGGTGACCGCGGTCGCGCTGCTCTGGGGCGGCAACGCGCTGGTGATCGGCGCGCTGTTCGAGTTCCGGGTCCGCGACGTCGCCCGGCTGGCCGGCTTCTACCTGTTCCGCACGCCCTCGGTGCCGCTCGGCACGCTGTTGCTGCTGGCGGTCGCGGCCGGGGTCACCATCCGCTGGTCCGAGGTGGCGCTGCTGATGCTCGGCCCGGTGCTCGCGCTGACCCTGCTGCGCGCGGCCCGGCCGATGATCGCCGACCTGCGGACGGCGTTCACCGCATGACGGCCTGCGCGCGCTTCGGCGGCGAGGTCGGCGCCCCGGCCGACCTGGTGCTGAGCCTGGATCCGTCGCTCGGCGAGGACGCCTATTCGCTGGCCCGGGCCGGCGGCACCGGGTTCACCGGACAATATCCGCCGCCCTGGGCCGAGCTCTACGAGTCGGTCGCCACTGCGGACCTGCACGCCCGGGTGACCGAGCGCCTCGCCGAGCAGGTGCGCGGCGCGGGGGAGTGGCGGGATCAGATCAACGCGTACTTCTTCCGCAAGTCCGGGATCCCCGACGAGCGCGGCCGCCGGCTCGACTCATAGGCCGTAGACGCGCTTGGCGGTGCGGGCGAACACGTCGCGGCGGGCCTCGATCGGGTGCTTGTCCAGCACCCGGCGCCAGGTGGCGACCAGGGTGGGCAGGTCGGTCCAGAGCTTCTCGATCGGGAAGTTGCTGCCCCACATGCAGCGCCGCGACCCGAACAGCGCCAGGCACTGCGACGTGACCAGGTCGATCAGCTCCTCGTCGACGCGGTGCACGAAGGTGCCCTGGCCGGTCAGTTTGACCACCACGTTCGCCTGGTCGGCCAGCAGTCGCATGCCGCGCAGCCAGGCGTTGCGCCGGACCGGTTCGCGGCTCTCCAGCATGCCCGCGTGCACCAGCACGAACGTGGTGTCCGGGAAGGCGGCCACGAAGTCCGCGGCGTCCACCATCTGATCGGCGAACACCTGCAGTTCGAAGAGCCAGCCCAGCTCGGCCAGGGTGGCGATGTTGGCGCGGAACACCGGGTCGTGCATCCGCGCCGGCCCGGACGCGAAGCGGAACTCCGGCCGGTCGTGCCAGTGCAGCTGCAGCCGGACGCCGCGGACCAGCGGGGTGATCTGCGCCTGCCGGCGCATCACGGCCGCGGCCTGCGGGTCGAAGAGGTCCGCGCAGCCGATCACGGCCGTGGGCCATCCGCTCTCTTCGTGTACGTCGCGCAGCCAGATGATTTCGTCCGCGCACCGATCGAGCGGCCAGTTCGTCTGCACGTAGACCGACGAGGTGATGCCGGCGGCGGTGGCGTCCGCGATGTATTCGGCGGCCGGATAGTCGCGCCGGATCGGCTCGTACGGGCCGAAGATGCGCGGCACCATCTCGCCGCTGAGCCAGGGCAGGTCGGCCCGCCGCCAGATGTGGTGGTGGGCGTCCACGAGCTCGTCGTCGCCGATCATCTCCATCGCCTCCAGGCGGCTCTGCGGGGCCCGGCGGTGACCGCCGGGATGTGGTTGACCTCGGCGAGTCCGGTCCGCAGATCCCGCACGCCGCCGAGGTGGTCGAGGTGGCCGAGCAGCCCGGACATGCCCCGGGTCACCGGACGGTAGCCCGGCGCGCAAGCCAGTGGCGACCACCAGATCAGCCGGTGCGCGAGCCGGGCGAAGCGCTCGGTCGCGTGGATCATCGGGGTGCAGTCGCCGCGTTCCAGCCCGTCCGAGAGCACCAGGACGAGCGCGCCGCGGCTGAGCGCCAGGAACCGCGGGTTCGCCTGGAATTCCCGCATGGCCGAGCCGATGGCGGTGCCGCCGTCGACGTCCGGGACGACGTCCGAGACCGCGGTGAGCGCCTGCTCGACGTCGCGGGCGGCCAGCGCCCGGGTGATCCGGGTGAGCCGGGTGCCGAAGGTGAAGACCTCCGTGCGGGCCGGCGCGGCGTGCGCGAGCCGCAGCAACTCGGGCGTGTGCTCCTTGAGCGACCCCGACACGTCCAGCAGGATCAACAGCCTCCTAGGACGCTCAGGGCGGGTGGTCCAGCACAACTCGGCGATCTCTCCGCCGGTGCGTCGCGCCCGCCGCAGCGTGCGACGCAGATCCAGGTCACGCCCGGACGCCGCGGGCCGCCGCCGGCGCGACGGCAGGGTCGGCAGGCCGGCCGCGAACGCGGTCCGCAGCCGGCGGGTCAGCTCCCCGGCGTCCGTCCCGCCGAAATTCCGTCGCCGGGTGACCGCGGGCGCGGCGCTCGCCTCAGTGCCGCTGCCCTGCCGCATCCCGGTGGCCGGGAGCGTCCGGCCACCCCGGTCGCGCGGCGCCGGGACGTCGCTCTCCTCCGCGGGTGGCGGGTCGGTCACCGCCTCGCCACCGCGGAACCAGGCGTCGAAGACGCGGTCGAACGCGGGCAGGCCGGTGATGTCGCCGAGCAGGATCACCCGGGCATACCAGTAGAGCTGCTCGACGTCCGCCGGCGTGGACTCGGCGAGCGCGTACAGGAAGTCGGTCTGCTGGGCGGGCGGAGCGGGCACGCCCGCGCGCCGCAGGTCGTCCAGGAAGCCCCACAGGAAGTCAGTGATGGTCGAAGATCTCCTTCCCGCGCTCGTCGAGCAGCCGGGTGTCCTCCTCGTCCTTGATGAGCAGGCCCAGCGCCCGCCGCAGCGCCTGCGGCCAGGCGCTGCCCTCGGCGGCGAGGGCGGCCGCGCCGCGGGCCCAGTCCACCGACTCGGCGATCCCCGGCCGCTTGAGCAGCGGCAGCTCCCGGATCTGCTGCACGGCCCGCACCAGCGCGTCGGTGGCCGCCTCGTCCAGGCCGGGCACGTGGGCGTTCAGGATCGCCCGCTCGCGGTCCGGGCCGGGGAAGGCGATCCAGTGGTAGAGGCAGCGGCGGCGCAGGGCGTCGTGCAGTTCGCGGGTGCGGTTCGAGGTGAGCACCACGACCGGTGGGTGCTTCGCCCGCAGCGTGCCGAGCTCGGGGACGCTGATCTGGAAGTCGCCGAGGAACTCCAGCAGGAACGCCTCGAACTCGTGGTCCGCGCGGTCGATCTCGTCGATCAGCAGCACGGCGCCGCGCTCGGAGCGGGTCGCCCGCAGCAGTGGGCGCTCCAGCAGGAACTCCGCGGCGTACAGGTCGCCGATCTCCTGGCCGCGGGACTCCGCGGCGCGCACCGCGAGCAGCTGCCGGGGGTAGTCCCACTCGTAGAGCGCCTGCGCGGAGTCGAGACCCTCGAAGCACTGCAGCCGGATCAGCTCGCGGTCGAGCACCCGGGACAGCACCGCCGCCAGCTCGGTCTTGCCGACGCCGGGCTCGCCCTCGAGCAGCAGCGGCCGGTGCAGCAGCAGGGCCAGGTGGACGGCGGTCAGCAGCCCCTCGTCGGCGAAGTAGCCCTCGCGGAGGAACGCCGGGGCCAGGTCGTCCACTAGAGCGCGTCCAGGCCGCGCAGCACGCGCTCCGGGGTGAAGGGCATGGTGTCCAGGCGTACGCCGCACGCGTCGAAGATGGCGTTGGCGATGGCCGGGATCGGCGCGTTGGCGGTCATCTCCCCGATGCCCTTGGCGCCGAACGGCCCGTTGCCGGCCGGCCGCTCGAGCACGGCGCTGTGCTGCACCGCGATGTCCGCCGGACCGGGCATCAGATAGTCGGTGAAGTCGGCCGGCCCGTGCCCGCGCGCCGGATAGTAGGGCTCGGTCGCCTCGAACAGCGCGTGCGACATGCCCATCCAGGCGCCGCCCTCGACCTGCTGGCCGACCATGGCCGGGTTGAGCGCCCGGCCGATCTCATAGGCGTTGAACATCTCCAGCACCTCGACCACGCCGGTCTCGTCGTCCACCTCGACCACCGCGACCGTGCAGGCGTGCGCCTGGCAGGAGTCCGGGTCCATCTCGCCGGTCTCCGGCACCGGGCTGCTCGGCTCCTTGAGGAAGATGCCGCGGCCGGAGATCGTGCGCCCGTGCTTGAAATGCGCGGCGAGAGCGAGGTCGGTGACGTGGATCCGTTTCTCCTCGGCGCCCTTCACCTTGATGAAGCCGGTGCCGTCGGTCTCCAGGTCGCCGGCGTCCACCTCGAGCTCGTCGGCGGCCACCGACAGCATGACCTCGCGCGCCTCGGTGGCGGCCATGATGACCGCGTTGCCCACCCGGTGCGTGCCGCGGCTGGCGAACGTGCCCATGCAGTGCGGTCCGGTGTCGGTGTCGGCCGTGTCGATCAGGATGTTCTCGAACGGCAGCCCGAGGACCTCGGCCGCGCACTGGGCGACGACCGTCTTGAGGCCCTGACCCAGGTCCACCGAGGACAGGCTGACCACGAAGGTGCCGGTGGTGGTCGAGTGGATCAGCGCCTGCGAGGGGTCGCCACCGAGGTTCATGCCGGTGGGATAGTTGACCGAGGCGTAGCCGCGGCCTCTCAGCTTCGCCATGACGACATCTCCCGGAACTCGTCGGGCAGCTCGTGACCGACCATCTCGGCGGCCTTCTGGATGACCTCGATCAGCGCGGTGCCCTCGGCGCGCTTGCGATGCGCCTTCAGGTCCCCGTCGCGATAGGCGTTGATCAGCCGCAGCCGCAACGGGTCCATCTCCAGCGCACGAGCGATCCGGTCCATCTGTGACTCCAGCGCGAAGTCGGCGATGGTCACGCCGAAGCCGCGCATGGCGCTGGACGGGGTGCGGTTGGTGAACACGCAGTGGCAGTCGGCCCAGACGTTGGGGATCGAATAGGGGCCGGGCAGATGCGCCGCCGCCTTGGTGGTGCCATAGGGGCTGTGCCGCGCATAGGCGCCCGAGTCGACGAAGAGCGTGACCTTGCGCCCGAGGATCCGCCCGCCGGTCGTCACCGCGTCCTTGATGATGATGCGCTCGGCGGCCCGCGGCGAGGACACCTGCATCTCCTCGTGACGGTTGTAGACGTACTTGACCGGCCGGCCGGTCGCCATCGAGGCCACGCAGGCGACCGGCTCGACGGCGATGTCCACCTTGCCGCCGAAGCCGCCGCCGACCGTGCCCCCGACGATCCGCAGCCGGTTGAACGGCGTGCCCAGGATCAGGGCGGTGTTGTCGAGCGTGAAGAAGCAGGCCTGGGTGTCGGAGTGGATGCGCAGCCGCCCGTCGCCCTGCGGCACCACGATGCAGCCGGTGGTCTCGGTCGGCGCGTGCTCGATCGGCGCGGACTGGTAGCGCCACTCGAAGACGTGGTCCGCCTCGGCGAAGGCGCTCTCCACGTCGCCGAACCGGATGCGGCGGCAGTGGTGTCCCTCGTACGTGAAGAAGTTGGTGCGCTGGTATTCGTTGACGATCGGCGCGCCCTCCGCGAGCGCCTCCTCGACGTCGAAGACGGCCGGCAGATCCTCGTAGTCCACCTGGATGCGGGCCGCGCCCTCGTAGGCGGCGGCTTCCGTCTCGGCGATCACCGCGCAGATCGGCTCGCCCAGATAGCGCACCTTGTCCTGGGCCAGCACCGGCTCGTCGTCCGGCTCGACGCCGATCAGCTTGAGCGGGGTGAAGAGGTTGTTCGGGATGTCCGCGTGGGTGAGCACCCGCACCACCCCCGGAACCCGCATCGCGCCGCTGACGTCGACGGCCCGGAGCCGGGCGTGGTGGCGCTCGGAACGGGCCATCTTGAGGTGCAGCAGGCCCGGCGGCGTCAGGTCCTCGAAGAACTGGGTGCGCCCGGTGACGTGCCCGAGCGCGTCCGAGCGCTGCACGGTGGAGCCGATGACGGTGAAGGTGCCTTCGGCTTGCGGGAAGTAGCTCTGGTCCACGTTCATGCCGAACGCCCGGCCGCGTCGAGGATGGCGGCGATGATCGCGGCGTAACCCGTGCACCGGCAGACGTTGCCGGAGATGGCCTCGACCACCTCGTCGCGGCTGGGATCGGGGTTCTCCGCGAGCAGCGCCTCGGCCACCATGATCATGCCGGGCGTGCAGAACCCGCACTGCGTGGCGAAACCCTCCAGGAAGGCCTGCTGCACGGCACCGAGGTGGTCGCCGTCGGCGACCCCTTCCAGCGTACGCACGGCGGAGTCCTCGATCGTCTCGACCGCGACCAGGCAGGACATCACCGGCCGCCCGTCCAGCAGCACCGTGCAGGTGCCGCAACTGCCTTGCGCGCATCCGCGTTTCGCCGCCATCAGCCCGAGCCGGTCCCGCAGGCCGGACAGCAGCGACTCGCCGGGCCGCGCGAGGAACTCGGCCGGCCGCCCGTTGACGCTCAGGTTCACCACGGTTGATGCCATCGGCACGCCTCTCAGTCCAGGAACGCTCGGCGCAGGTGCACGGGGAGCACACGATCGCGGTACCACGCGCTGGCGTACGCGTCGTCGAACGGCTCGATGTCGGCGCGGGCCGCCACGCCCGCGGAGTCCAGCACCTCCCGGGTGAGCGGGCGGCCGAGCAGGACCCGCTCGGCGGCGGGGGAGCGGACCGCGCGGGGAGCGACGCCGCCGAGGGCGATCCGCGCCGACGTCACCACGCCGCCGGTCTGCTCGACCACGGCCGCGATCGCGACGATGGCGGCCGAGTTGAGCTTGCGGCGCATGGCCTTGCGATGGAACCAGGTGCCCGCGGCCGGCACCGTGAACCGCACGCCGGTGACCACCTCACCGGGCTCGACGCGCAGGTCGCCGACCGGCGTCTCCCGATCGCCGGTGAGCTCGACGGTCGCGTCCAGCGCCAGCAGGCACACCGCGAAGTCGCCGTAGGGCTGGGGGACGAACAGGTTGCCGCCCACGGTGGCCTGGTTGCGGATCGTCGGCGAGGCCAGGGTGCGCAGGGCGGGACGCAGGAAGGCCAGCTCGGGGACACGCTCGACCTCGGCGAAGGTCGTGGTCGCGCCGATCCGGGCCACGCCGCCGCCGACGGTGACCCCGGACAGCCCGGCCCGGCGCAGGCTGACCAGTTCGGAGGCGTCCACCGGCCCGGTGTTCACCTCTGCCATGACGATCGTGCCGCCCGCCATGATCCGTCCGCCGGCGGCGGCGAGGGCGGCCGCGGCGGCGGGCGACTCGGGGATGCGCAGGGCGGTGATCATCGGATCTCCCCAGTGGACCGGTAGATCAATTATCAATAATTGATTTCTTGAACGTTAAGGTGGCCCGCGCGGCGAGTCAATCCCGGTCGCTTGACTACCATGGCGGCATGACTGATCCGTCGCGGGTGACGCGCCTGACGCTGGCGCAACAGGTCCGCGACATGCTCGTGGTCGATATCGTGTCCGGCGACATCCCGCCGGGCGAGCGGTTGGTGGAGACCCGGCTGGCCGCCCGCTTCGGCACCAGCCAGGGCCCGGTGCGCGAGGCGCTGCGCGAGCTCGAGGCGATGCGGATGGTGGAGACCCGGCCGCGGCGGGGCACCTTCGTCCGGCACTTCGTGCAGCAGACCCTGCGGGAGAGTTATGTGGTGCGCGCCGCCCTGGAGGAGACCGCCACCCGGCTCGCGATGCTGGCCGGAACCATGCCGGTGGCCGCGCTGCGCGCCGAGGTGAAGGCGATGCGGGCGGCGGCCCGGGCGGCCGACGACGACGCGGCGGCCAAGGCCAGCGTCGCCTTCCACCGGCACATCGTGGAGGCGGCGCACAACGAGTTGCTGCGGCTCTCCTGGGAGGCGCTGCAGATCGAGGCCCGCACGGCGGTCACCATGGTGGCCGCCGAGGTGAAGCTCAAGGACATCGTGCGCGACCACGCCGGCCTGCTGAGGTCCATCGAGGCCGGCGACCTCGAGACGGCCTGCCGGCACGCGCGCGACCACCAGTGGCACTACGCCGACCTGCCGCACGACGCCCACGGCCGGGCCCGGGGCGTGCCGGCCTAGACGCGCCCCTAGACGCGGCCGCCGGAGGGGTCGCCGGAGAGGCGCTGGGCCACGTAGATCGGGATGATGGACAGGAAGACCAGGACCGTCGCGACCACGTTGACCACCGGGGCCTGGTTCGGGCGGAAGAGGTTGTCCAGGATCCAGATCGGCAGGGTGGTGACGTTCTGGCCGGCCGTGAAGCGGGTCACGATGATCTCGTCGAAGCTCAGCGCGAAGGCCAGCAGGCCGCCCGCCAGCAGGGCCGTGCGCAGCAGCGGGAAGGTCACCCGCCAGAAGGTGGTGAAGCTGTCCGCGCCCAGGTCCATCGACGCCTCCTCCAGGTCGCCGCCCATCCGGCGGAGCCGGGCGATGACGTTGTTGAAGACCACCACGATGCAAAACGTGGCGTGCGCGATGACCAGCGTCCAGAGCGACAGCGGCACGCCCAGGATGGTGCGGAAGCCGTTGTTCAGGGCGATGCCGGTGACGATGCCGGGCAGCGCGATCGGCAGGATCACCAGCAGCGACACCGCGTCCCGGCCGAAGAACCGGTAGCGCTGCAGCGACATCGCCGCCAGCGTGCCGAGCACCAGCGCGATCGCGGTGGACAGCAGGCCGACCACCAGCGAGGTGCGCAGCGCGGACAGCGCGCCGGCGTTCTGCGCGGCGCGGGACCACCATTCGAGCGTGAAGCCGGACGGCGGCCAGCCGAACGCCCGGTCCGCGTTCACCGAGTTGATCAGCACCACGAGCAGCGGCACGTAGAGCACCGTGAGGATCACCCCGGTGGCGATCCGCAGGCCGATCCGCATGCCTCGGGTCAGGAACATCAGAGGTTCTCCAGGGCGCCGGCCCGCCGGGACAGGAACAGGTACACGATCATCACGACCACCGGGACCAGGCCGACCGCCGCGGCGAGGGGCTGGTTGTTGGCCGCGCCGATGTTGTCGTAGACCAGGTTGCCGAGGAACTGCTTCGTGCCGCCGACGATCTCGACCGCCACGTAGTCGCCCAGGGTCAGCGAGAACGTGAAGATGGAGCCGGCCACGACGGCCGGGAAGATCAGCGGCAGCACCACCGTGCGCAGGATGCGGCCGGGCCGGGCGCCCAGGTCGCCGGCCGCCTCCAGCAGCGATCCGGGCAGCCGTTCCAGCCCGGCGAAGATCGGCAGGACCATGTACGGGAACCATAGGTAGGCCAGCGTGCAGACGGTCGCGGTGAGCCCGTAGCCGGGGGAGATGCCGAGCCAGTCGATCAGCCCGCCGCCGCCGAACATGCTGCGCCACGCGTAGGCCTTGACGAGGTAGGACGCCCAGAGGGGCAGCAGGATCCCGGCGACCAGCCACGGTTGCCAGCGCCGGGACGCCACCTTTGCCATGAAGAACGCCACCGGCAGCGCCAGCACCGCGTCGAGCACGGTGACCAGCACGGCCACCCCGAGGGTCCGCAGGGTGACCGCCCGGTAGACCGGATCGGTCAGCACGATGGTGATGTTGTCCAGCGTCCACACCCGCTGGATCTGTCCGGTGAACGCGTCGGTGGTCCAGAGGGCGGTGACCAGCAGCGCCGCCAGCGCCCCGACATAGGCCAGCCCGAGCCAGAGCAGCGGCGCGCTCAACAGCAGCGAGAGCCGTGCCCGCGGCGAGCGGGTGAGCCAGGCCGAGAGCCGGCGGCGCATGCCCATCAGCCCTTGATCTCGGTCCAGGCGCGCGTCCACGCCGAGTAGTCGGTGCACTTGACGTCGGTCCGCCCGTCCAGGCACTGCGCGACCGGCGTGCTCCAGTACCAGATCTTCTCCGCATAGGCCGCGTCCGTCGCGTGGTACGTCTCGCAGAACGATTTGTCGGTGGTCAGCGCGCACGCCTTGGAGTTCGCCGGCGCCTCGCCGAAGTACTCGGCCACCTGGGCGTTCGCCTCCGGGCTGACGATCCAGTCCGCCCACATATACGCGCAGTTCGGGTGCTTGCCCTTCGCCGCCACCATCCAGGTGTCCGACCAGCCGGTCGAGCCCTCGTCCGGCAGCACCGCCTTGACCGGCGCCTTCTCGCCCACCGCGGTGTTCACGATGACCTGCCAGGTGGTGCCGATGACGGAGTTGCCGCTCTTGAAGGACTGCACCTCCTTGAGGTAGTCCGACCAGTATTCGCTGACGTGCTCCTTCTGCGCCTTGAGCACGTCGACGGCCGCCTTGAGCTGCGCGTCGTCCAGCGCATAGGGGTTCTTGATGCCCAGTTCCGGTTTGGTGGTCATCAGGAACAGCGCGGCGTCGGCGATGTAGATCGGCGAGTCGTAGGCGGTCACCTTGCCGGTGTACTTGCTCGCGTCGGTGAAGACCGAGGCCCATGACGTCGGCGCTGGGTTCACCACGTCGGTGCGGTACATCAGCAGGTTCGCGCCCCAGCCGTGCGGCACGCCGTACATCTGGCCGTTCACCGAGTTCCACGGCCGGTCCTTGAGGAACGCGGTGACGTCCGCGTAGTTCGGCACCAGCGAGGTGTTCATCGGCTGCACGTCGCCGGAGGCGATCAGCCGCAGCGAGGCGTCACCGGAGGCGGAGACGATGTCGTACTCGCCGGTCTTCATCAGCGTGACGGCCTCGTCCGAGGTGCCGAACGTCTTGACCGTGGCCTGGCAGCCGGTCTTCTGCTCGAAGCCGGTGACCCAGTCCACCGCCTTGTCGTTGGAGCCGTCCTCCGCGTACCCCGGCCAGGCCAGGATGGACACCGCGCCCTCGCCCGGACCGAGCGACGCCAGCGGATCGATCTTCGGTGCGGTGAAACCGGACGCGCCCGGCGCGGCCGTGCCGCCGCCGCTGTCGCCGGAGGAGGTGCCGCACGCGGCGGCCAGGAGAGCTGTGGCGGCGATCGCCGCGGTCCGGGGAATGATTCGGCTTCGCATGACAGTGCCCTTCAGGTGGTCTCCAGAGCGACGACGTCGCCGGGACGGATGCTGACCAGGACGCGTTCTCCGCGCCGCTGCAGGGCGGCGACGGCGCCGGCGGAGGTGTTGGGCTCGCTCGCGGTGATCCGCGTCCCGGCCTCCAGATCGACCAGATAGCGGGTGGTGGCGCCGAGATAGACCACCTCGGCGATGGTGCCTGCGGTACGCCCGTCCGCCGCGCTGCCGGCCGGGGTGAGGCGGACCCGCTCGGGCCGGACGGCGAAGGTGCCCTCTCGGCCGAGCAGATCGACCGCCGCCCGCCCGCTCAGCACGCTGGACGTGCCGACGAACCCGGCGACGAACTCGGTCTGCGGGTGCTCGTAGATCTCGGCGGGGGAACCGATCTGGGCGATCCGGCCGTGGTCGAAGACCGCGATCCGGTCGCTCATGGTGAGCGCCTCCTCCTGGTCGTGCGTGACGAAGACGAACGTGATGCCGGCGTCGCGCTGCAACTGCTTGAGCTCGACCTGCATCTGCTCGCGCAGTTTGAGGTCGAGCGCCCCCAGCGGCTCGTCCAGCAGCAGCACCTTGGGCCGCACCACCAGCGCCCGGGCGAGCGCGATGCGCTGCCGCTGGCCGCCGGAGAGCTGGGTGGGCCGGCGGTCGGCGAACCCGGTCATCCGCACCGAGGCCAGCGCCTCCTCGGCGAGCCGCCGGCGGTCGGCGCGCGGGGCGCGGCGCACGGCCAGGCCGTACTCGACGTTCTGCCGGACGCTCAGGTGCGGGAACAGCGCATAGTCCTGGAAGACCGTGGTGACGTCCCGCTCGAACGGCGCCCGGCGGGTGACGTCGGCGCCGCCCAGGTCGACCCGGCCGGCGGTGGGCGTCTCGAACCCGGCGATCATCCGCAGCACGGTGGTCTTGCCCGAGCCGCTCGGCCCCAGCATCGAGAAGAACTCGCCGTCCGCGATCTCCAGGTCGACGCCGTCGACGGCGACCGTGCCGCCGAACGACTTGCGCAGGCCGGTCAGCCTGATCGCCGGAGCAATGTCCACGAGGGCCCCCCTTCGGCGAAAACCTATGGCTGCATAGTTCAAAGCACAAGCCTTGTATGTTTCGGTATTCGAACGTTTGGAGGAGCGATGCCGAGGAGGGCCGGACCGACGACCCACCGCGCCGTCTTCGCGCCGCTGACCCAGCCCGGCCGGGCCGAGGCGGTGACCCGGCGGCTGCGCGACGCCATCGTGCTCGGTGTGCTCGGCGACGGCGAGCAGCTGCCGTCGGAGGTGGACCTGGCCGAGGCGCTCGGCGTCGCCCCGGTGACCGCCCGCGAGTCGCTGCAGGCGCTGCGCGAGCTCGGCCTGGTCACCACCCGCCGGGGTCGGCGCGGCGGCAGCTTCGTGCGGGCTCCGGAGAACCCGGAGGCGGTGCTCGTGCGCACCCGCCTGGCCGAGTTGTCGCTGGTGGACATCCGCGACTTCGGCGACTTCTACCGGGCCATCGCCGGGGCCGCGGCGGCCTATGCGGCGGATCGCGCGGCCGGCGACGACATCGCCCGGCTCCGCGAGACCGGCGTACGCCGCGCCACCGACCCCGGCGGCTCCCGGCGCGCCGAGGCCCAGTTCCACCTGGAGGTCGCCGCGGCCAGCCAGTCCGCCCGGATGACCAGCGAGGAGTTGCGCCTGCAGGCCGACTTCGGGCCGCTGCTGTGGCTCTCGATGGCGACCGAGGACGGCCGGCAACGCTCCGAAGCGGACCACGCCGGCATCGTCGACGCGATCGAGGCCGGCGACGCGGCGCTCGCCCGGGACTTGACAGAGGACCACGTCGGGCGTGCGATCGAGTCGGTGATCCGAGTGCGCCTGGAGGTGCTGGATGACTGAGGTCGTCGTGACGACCGGCGCCGCCGCGGTGGTGGGCCAGCTCGAGCTGCTCTGCGCGACCGTGTTCGCGCCGCTGCTGGTGATGGCCGAGGTGGTCGCCGCCGCGCTGCCCGGCCGCCGCCGCCCGGTCCTGCGCGACCTCACCGCGGTCGAGCCGCTCGCGCACGCCGAGCTGCGGCGCGACGATCGGCTGGTGATCGGCTCCGGCCTGGTCGCCGACCCGGGTCTGATTGCCGACGCGCCCTGGCACCTGGCCTGGTGGACCACGGACGCGGACCGGCGGATCGAGCCGCTGCGCACGGTGTCCGACCCGGCCCGCGACGGGTTCCGCGACTACACGCTGCTGGAGTGGTGGCGGGTGCCCGGCCGCACCGGGCAGCGGCACATCACCGGACCCTATGTGGACTATCTCTGCACGGACGCGTACACGCTGACCTTCACCGTGCCGGTGCACCGCCCGGACGGCACGATGGCCGGCGTGGTCGGCTCGGACGTCTACGCGGCCCGCGCCGAGCGGTTCCTGCTGCCGGCCCTGCGCGCCTGCGGCCGTCCGGCCACGGTGGTCAACAACGCCGGCCGCGCGGTGGTCTCGACCTTCCCCGGGCACGCGACCGGCGCGCTGATCCGCGAGCCCGCGGGCTGGTCCCGGCACAAGGCGGCCGGCATCCCGTTCAGCGTGCTGGTCCGTTCTCCATGACCACGTGCGTGAGGGTTTCGAACTCCAGCGGGCGCGGCCGGCCGGGCGGCAGCACCGCGCGCACCGCCTCGAACACCCGCCGCGCCGCCTCCGCGGTGTAGTCCGCCGGGTCGGTGGTCGCGCGCAGCAGCAGGCCGCCGGCGCCGAGCTCGTCCACCTCGGCGAACGCGCCGGTCGCCCGCATCGCCGCCGCACCGCCGAGCGCGGCGGCCGGGTCCGGCGGGCAGAGCGTCACCCACTCGTAGCCGCGCAGGTGGCGGCGCGCCTCGGCCACCGAGACGTCGGCCTGCCGCCGCAACAGCCGATCGAGGGCGGTGTGCGGGCTCTGCGGGGGCCGGTCGGCCAGGATCTCGCCGTAGACCGGGTCGGCGTGCGCGCCGAACTGCCGCACGACGCCGACCAGCGCCTCGGCCACCAGCCTCGTCGGTCCGCCGGCCAGCAGGTCGAGCCGCAGGTAGGGGTGGTCGACGCCGTACTCGCGGTAGCCCCGGACGTCGGCGTGCCCGACCGGGCCGTGCGCCGGGTCGTCGCCGTAACCCCAGACCGTGTGGACCTGATCGAGATCGGGCACCATCGCCGCGGGCCAGTCGCCGGGCGGCAGCCGGCCGGTCCGGCCGAACGCGATCACCTCGCGCTCGAAGGCGGGTGCGCCGGGCGGCCGCACGAGTGGCAGCAGCGCCGCCTCGGCCAGGTCGTGCCAGCTCTGCACGGCAGCCAGGTCGACGCTCTCCAGATAGAGCACCGCCCGCGCGAACGTCGGCTCACCGCTGCCGTCCCACAACCAGTCCGGCGACGTCGGAATCGTCATCGGCGGATCTTGTCAGATCATCGTGGCCGGCGGAGCCCCGGCCTGTCGCGTGTCCGACCACCCGCGTCCGGGATCGTCCGGGATCCGCATGCCGGCGCGATGGTCGCATCACTCTCGGTCAGGACCAAGTCCGACAACCAGGAGGAACCGATCATGAAGATGCACAGCAAGATCCTCGGCGTGGTGCTGGCCGGCGTGTTCGCCGCGGCCGCGAGCCTGGTGGGCGCCGGCCCGGCCCAGGCGGCCGATCCGAACACCTGCTTCATCCAGACCAGCAACGGCCGGTACGTCACCGCGGTCGGCGGCGGCGGGCGTACGAACGACGTGATGCATACCAACGCCACGGCGCCGTCGACCTGGGAGCGCTTCACGCTGGTGTACTCCGGCGAGGGCAGCTCCTACGGCCTGCGGACCGCGTTCGGATACTTCGTCACCGCGGACGCCAGTGGCGGCCTCAGCAGCGACGTCTACCCCGACGTGCTGCACACGGATGCGACCCTCCTGCGGAACTGGGAGAAGTTCACCTTCGTCAGCACCGGCGACGGGCAGACCTACGGGATCCGTGCCTTCGACGGGCACCTGCTCAGCGCGCGCGACGGTGGCGGCCGCACCAGCCGGGCCTTCGACTCGAACCGGACCGCGCTGAACTCGTGGGAGAAGTTCCGCTTCACCTGCAACGTCTGAGAACCGGCAAGGCACTGCGGCCGGCGTCGCCCTTCCGTCCTGAACCGCAGGAACATAGGTTCTACAGGGTGACGCCCGGTCCGGCCGGGGAGGGATTCCGGCTCGATGAAGCGATCGCCGACGTCTACGGCGACCTGCGGCTGGCGCCTGTGCTGCGGCGGCTGTTGCGGCACACCTCGCGGCTGACCGGGTCGGCGGCCGGCAGCGTCTCGCTGATCGACGCCGCGGCCGGGCGCTACATGAAGGCCGCCGAACACGGCCTCTTCTGCCGGCTCGGGGACACCTTCCCGCTGGACGAGGGCGCCACCGGGCGGGCCTTCGCCGGGCGGCGGCCGGTGGTGATCCCGGAGTACGGGCGGCTGCGCGCCGGGCACCTGGCCGGCACCGATCCGGCGCGGCGCGGGCCGGCCGCGGCGGTGCCGATCTGGTGGCGCGGCGACGTGATCGCGGTGAGCGTGACCTTCGCGCCGCGGGACGGGGTGTTCTCCGCCCGCGACGTGGACGATCTCGAAGCGTTGACGCAGGCCGCGGCGCCGGCGATCGTGCGGACCCGGCGGTCGGGCACCTCCCTGGCCGGGGTGCTGCGCCGGGCCGGGACGGTGGTCACCGAGGCCGGCCGGGTGCGCCCGGTGACCGCGGAGGTGGCCCGGGTCGCGGCCGGTCTGGTGGCCGACGCCGGGCGCGCGGCGATCGTCTATCGCCCGGACGGCCTGCGGGTGCTGGTGCAGCATCCCGGGGCGGAGTGGGTCGAACCACCCGAGGTCGCGAGCGGCGCGGTGACCGTCGAGCGGATCGCCGGGTGGGGGGTGCTGTTGCGCGCCGATCTCCCGTACGAGATGGCGTCGCCCACGCCCTGCACCGCCCGCGAGACCGAAGTCCTGGAGCTGTTGCGACAGGGTCTGACCTATCGTGGCATCGCCACCCGGCTGGGCCTGTCGCCGAAGACCGTGGAGAAGCACGTCGGCGCGATCATGCGCAAGACCGGCGCCACCAACCGCACCTCCGCCGTGGTGACCGCGCTCGACAACGGCTGGCTGGCCATGGGGGATTCACCCCATACCCCGGACGAGTGATCCGTGGCTTGACTGGGTGCATGCCCGTCGTGCCCATGAAGGAGATCCTCGACCGCGCTCTCGCCGAGCGCTACGGGGTCGGCGCCTTCAACATCATCAACGACCTGAGCATCGAGGCGGTGCTGGCCGCCGCGGTCGAGGAACGCGCGCCGGTGATCCTGCAGACCTCGGTCAAGACCGTCAAACAGTACGGCCGCGCCCAGCTGCACGACATCTTCCGGGCGCTGATGCGCGACGTGGACGTGCCCGTCACGCTGCACCTCGACCACTGCCCGGACCGCGCGGTCATCTCCGACTGCCTGGCCGGCGGCTGGAACTCGGTGCTGTTCGACGCGCACGAGCTGGACGTCGCCGAGAACCTGCGGCAGACCACCGAGGTGGTGGCCGAGGCGCGGCGCACCGGGGCGCACGTCGAGGGCGAGATCGAGGGGATCCAGGGCGTCGAGGACGGCATCGGCTCGGACGACGCGGCCCGGATCCAGAGCCTCGAGGTGGCCGTCGACTTCATCAAGCGCACCGGCGTCGACTGCTTCGCGCCGGCCATCGGCAACGCGCACGGCCAGTACAAACAGGCGCCCACGCTGGACGCCCGGCGGATCAGCGACCTGGTCGCGGCGACCGGCGTGCCGATGGCCCTGCACGGCGGCACCGGCCTCGCCGACGAGCAGTTCACCGACCTGATCGCGCGGGGCTGCGCGAAGGTCAACATCTCCACGGCGCTCAAGGAGTGCTTCATGAAGGCCGGCCTCGCCCATCTGAAGGAGGCCGAGGAGCGCGGCAAGTGGGACCCGCCGACCCTGTTCCGGCAGCAGCGGGCGGCCGTGGTCGAGATGGCGAAGCAGCACATCCGGCTCTTCGGCGCGTCCGGGAGAGCCTGGTGACCGCGCTGATCTTCGACTGCGACGGGGTGCTCGCCGACACCGAGCGCTTCGGGCACCTGCCCGCCTTCAACGAGACCTTCGAGCGGTTCGGGCTCCCGGCGGTGTGGAGCGAGCGGGAGTACGGCGAGAAGCTGAAGATCGGCGGCGGCAAGGAACGGATGGCCAGTCTGTTCGCCGATCCCGCCTTCGCCGCGACGACGGCCGGCGCCGACCGTACCCAACTGCTCCTGGCCTGGCACCGGGCCAAGACCGCGGCGTTCAAGCGGTTGGTCGCGGAAGGTCGCGTGCCGCCGCGGCCGGGCATCGCCCGGATCGTGCACGCGGCGTTGGACGAGGGCTGGACGGTCGCGGTCGCCTCCACCTCGGCCGAGGAATCGGTGCGCGCGGTGCTGGAGACCGCGGTCGGCCCGTCGGCGGCGGCGCACATCCCGGTCTTCGCCGGTGATGTGGTGCCCGCCAAGAAGCCCGATCCGGCGATCTACCGGCTCACCGCGGAGAAGCTCGGTCTGTCCACAGCGGACACCCTGGTGGTCGAGGACTCGCGCAACGGGCTGCTGGCCGCGACCGGCGCCGGGCTGCGCTGCCTGGTGACGGTGAACGACTACACCCGCGCCGAGGATTTCGCCGAGGCCACCCTGGTGGTGTCCGAGCTCGGCGAACCCGACCGGCCACCGATCGAGGTGCTGGCGAACCGTGGCGCGGCCCGGCCGGGCGACTTCCTGACGCTCGACGACCTGCGCGCCTGTCTGGAGGGGGCCCGATGAGCCTTGCGCAAACGGAACTGGTGGTGCGGACCATCGCCGAGACCGCGATCGAGAACGAGAAGTACTTCGGCGATCTGGACTCGGTGGTCGGGGACGGCGACTTCGGCTACTCGCTGGCCCGCGGGTTCGAGAAGCTGATCGAAGGCTGGGACGACCTGGATCGCAGCAGCGCCGGGACGTTCCTGAAACGCACCGGGATGGTGATCGCCTCGCGGATCGGCGGCACCTCCGGGCCGCTCTGGGGCACCGCCTTCATGCGCGCCGGCGGCGCGGCCGGCGATGCCGGCGACCCGACCGGCGAGCAGGTGGTCGCGATGCTGCGCGCGGCGATCGAGGGCATCAAGGCGCGCGGTCAGGCCGAGATCGGCGACAAGACGTTGCTGGACGCGCTGACGCCGATGACCGACCGCCTCGCACAGTCGCTCGAGAGCGGCGCGAGCGCGCAGGAGGCGGTCGCGGCAGCCGCGGTCGCCGCCCGGGAGGCGGCGGACGCGACCGTCGACATGGTCGCCAAACGGGGGCGCGCGTCCTACACGGGCGAGCGCAGCAGAGGTTCGGTCGACGCCGGCGCGATGGCGGTGGCGGTGCTCGCCGAACGGATCAGCGAGACCTGGCAGAAGCGAGGAGCGACATCGTGAAGAAGTTCGTCAACGACCCCAAGAGTTTCGTCCCCGAGATGCTCGAGGGCGTCGCCCTCGCCAACCCCGACACCCTGAGATACGTCCCCGCCTACAACCTCATCATGCGGGCCGGCGCGCCGTTCGAGAACAAGGTGTCCATCGTGCAGGGCTCCGGCTCCGGCCACGAACCGGCGCACGTGATGGCCGTCGGCCGGGGCATGCTCGACGCGGCCTGCCCCGGCGACGTGTTCGCCGCGCCGCCGATGGACTACGTCTATGAAACCGCGAAGCTGCTCAACTCCCCGAAGGGCGTGCTGCTGCTGGTGAACAACTACACCGGCGACCGGATGGCCTTCGACATGGGCAAGGAGATGGCCGAGGCGGACGGTGTGCGCTGCGAGATCCTCACCGTGAACGACGACGTGGCCGTGCAGGACTCCCTCTACACGGTCGGCCGCCGCGGCGTGGCCGGGAACTTCTTCGTCATCAAGGCGGTCGGCGCGGCGTCCGAGCAGGGCGCCGAGATGGACGAGCTGCTGCGGATCGGCCGGAAGGTCAACGACGTCACCCGCACCATGGGCGTGGCGCTGACCGCGTGCACCCCGCCGGCCAAGGGCTCGCCGCTGTTCGAGCTCGGCGCCGACGAGATCGAGTTCGGTGTCGGCATCCACGGCGAGCCCGGCCGTGAGCGCCGCAAGCTCGCCTCCGCCGACCAGATCACCGACGACCTGCTCGACGCGGTGGTGCCGGATCTGCCGTACGAGTCCGGCGACCGGGTCGCCCTGATGATCAACGGGTTGGGCGGGACGCCGGTCAGCGAGCTCTACATCCTGTACCGGCGCGCGCACCAGAGGCTCGCCGAGCGCGGCATCACGGTCGGCCGCAGCTACGTGAACGAGTACTGCACGTCGCTCGACATGGCCGGCGCCTCGCTGACGCTGGTGCGCCTCGACGACGAGATCGAAGGACTGCTCGCCGCCCCGGCGGAGGCGGCCATCCGGGTGTTCTGACCAGCTATGTGTCCACCGCCACGCCGTGTGGCGGTGGACACGAATCCGATGCGCCGGAGTCATTTACCGTTCACCTCACGTAGTCTTCAAGGCTGCCCCGGGCGCGACCCCTTTCGCACGCCTGGTTGACGCTGACCCGTGAGGTGGAAGTGGAGCACGCCCGGTGACCGTGACGACTGATCTGGATCTGGTCGCACTCCCTCCGCTGGTCACTTTCCCGGTGGCCCCGGCAGTGTTCCGCTCCGACTCGGCACCCACCCGCCGCACGCTGGTGGACATCCTCGACGCGACCGTCGAGGAGCACGGCGACGCCCTCGCGATCGACGCCGGCGCGGCGGTCTTCACCTATCGGGATCTGGCCGCCGCGGTCGACATGGTCCGGGCCACGCTCTCCGCGCACGGCGTCGGCGTCGGCGACCGGGTCGGCGTGCGCGTCTCGTCCGGCACGGCCGAGCTCTATCTGGCGATCCTGGGCGTGCTCGCGGCCGGCGCGGCCTATGTGCCGGTCGACGCCGACGACCCCGACGAGCGCGCCGAGCTGGTGTTCGCCGAGGCGGGCGTCTGCGCGGTGCTCGGCGACGGGCTCTCCGTGTCGATCCGGCGCACCCCGAGGAACCGCCTCGGCCGGCCCGGCCCGGACGACGACGCCTGGATCATCTTCACCTCCGGCTCCACCGGCACCCCGAAGGGCGTCGCCGTCACGCACGCCGCGGCGGCCGCCTTCGTGGACGCGGAGGCGCAGCTGTTCCTCGCCGACGCCCGCCCGATCGGCCCGGACGACCGGGTGCTGGCCGGGCTGTCGGTCGCGTTCGACGCCTCCTGCGAGGAGATGTGGCTGGCCTGGCGGCACGGCGGCTGCCTGGTGCCGGCCGCCCGTTCGCTGGTGCGCAGCGGCGTCGACCTGGGCCCGTGGCTGGCCGAGCAGCGCATCACCGTGGTGTCCACCGTCCCGACGCTGGCCGCGCTCTGGCCGGTCGCGGCGCTCGACGACGTGCGGCTGCTGATCTTCGGTGGCGAGGCGTGCCCGCCCGAGCTGGCCGAGCGGCTGGCCGTCGACGGGCGTGAGGTGTGGAACACGTACGGGCCGACCGAGGCCACCGTGGTCGCGTGCGCCTCCCGGCTGACCGGCGAGGGGCCGGTGCGGATCGGGCTGCCACTGGCCGGCTGGGAGCTCGCGGTCGTCGACGCGTCCGGCGAACCGGTCGCGATGGGGGAGACCGGCGAGCTGGTCATCGGCGGCGTCGGACTGGCGCGTTACCTGGACGCCGGCAAGGACGCCGAGAAGTTCGCGCCGCTGCCCGCGCTCGGCTGGTGGCGGGCCTATCGCAGCGGCGACATCGTGCGCGCCGAGCCCGAGGGGTTGCTGTTCCTCGGCCGCGGCGACGAGCAGGTCAAGCTCGGCGGGCGGCGGATCGAGCTCGGTGAGGTCGACGCCGCGCTGCAGGCCCTGCCCGGCGTCGCGGGCGCGGCGGCCGCGGTCAAGCGCACGGCGGCCGGAAACCAGCTCCTGGTGGGTTATCTGGTGCCGCGCGACGGCTTCGACCTCGACGCCGCGACACAGCGGATCCGCGAGCAGCTGCCGGCCGCGCTGGTGCCGCTGCTCGCGGTGGTCGACTCGCTGCCCACGCGCACCTCGGGCAAGGTGGACCGCGCCGCGCTGCCGTGGCCGTTGGCCGCGACCGGCCCCGGCCCGGGCTCCGCGGCGCTGACCGCGACCGAGGAGTGGCTCGCCGGCGGCTGGGAGGAGATTCTCGGGGTGCGCCCGGCCGAGGCGGACGCCGACTTCTTCACCAGCGGCGGCAGCAGCCTCAACGCCGCGCAACTGGTGGCCTGGATCCGGGTCCGGTTCCCGCAGGTCTCGGTCGCCGACATCTATCAGCAGCCGCGCCTGTCGCAGCTCGCCGCCGTGCTCGACGCGCTCGGCACCACCGCGACCGTGCGTCGCGAGATCCGGCCCACGCCGCGCCGGAGCGGCCTGATCCAGGGTCTCCTGATGCTGCCCATGCTCGCGCTGGTCGGGCTGCGCTGGCTCACCGTCCTGGCCGCGCTGGGCAACGTCCTCGCGCTGGTCACGCCGGTCTCCTGGCTCCCGGCGGTCTCCTGGTGGTGGATCGCGCTGAGCTGGGCGCTGCTGTTCAGCCCGCTCGGCCGGATCGGCATCGCGGCCGGCGGCGCCCGCCTGCTGCTGCGCAACGTGCGACCCGGCGACCACCCGCGGGGTGGCGGCGTCCACCTGCGGCTGTGGGCCGCCGAGCGGCTCGCCGAGCTGTCCGGCGCGAGCACCGTGGCCTGGACGGTCACCTATGCGAAGGCGCTCGGCGCGCAGATCGGCCCAGACGTCGACCTGCACTCCGCGCCGCCGGTCACCGGCCTGCTCAAGGTCGGCCGGGGCGCGGCGATCGAGCCCGAGGTCGACCTGGCCGGCCACTGGGTGGACGGCGACATCGTGCGGATCGGCCGGGTGCGGGTCGGCGCCGGCGCCCGGGTCGGCGCGCGCAGCACGCTGATGCCCGGCGCCCGGGTCGGCAAGGGCGTCCGGGTCGCGGCCGGCTCGACCGTCGTCGGCTCGGCCCGCACCACCAAGGACGCGGCCGCCTGGCCCGCGCAGCGCCCGAGTCGGTCGCGCTTCTGGACCGCGGTCTACGGGATCACCGCGCAGGTGCTGAGCCTGGTGCCGGTGGTCGCCGCGCTGCCCGCGCTGGCGCTGCTCGGCTGGACCCTGGCCGAGCGTCCGACGCTCGGCGCGGCGCTGGTCGCCATCGCGCCGGCCACCATCGCCTACTTCCTCGGGTACGCGCTGCTCGTGCTGGTCGCGGTCCGTCTGCTGAGCATCGGGCTGCGCGCGGGCTACCACCCGGTGCACGGGCGGGTGGCGTGGCAGGTGTGGACCACCGAGCGGCTGATGGGGATGGCCCGGGTCGGGTTGTTCCCGCTCTACGCGAGCCTGTTCACGCCGGTCTGGCTGCGGCTGCTCGGCGCCAAGGTGGGCCGTGGCGTGGAGGCCTCGACGGTGCTCGCGCTGCCGGCCATGACCACGGTCGCCGATGGCGCCTTCCTGGCCGACGACACCATGGTGGCGACGTACGAGCTGAGCCACGGCTGGCTGCGGGTGGCCCCGGCGCGGATCGGCAAGCAGGCGTTCCTGGGCAACTCCGGGATGGCGGCGCCGGGCCGTAACGTACCGAAAAGAGGTCTTGTCGGAGTCCTCTCGTCGGCTCCGCGCAAGGCGAAGAAGGGCACGTCCTGGCTCGGCTCGCCGCCGATGCCGCTGCGCCGCACGGTGGAGGCGGCCGACCTCGGCCGCACCTTCGACCCGCCGGGCCGGCTCAAGCTGGCCCGCGCCCTGATCGAGCTGTGCCGGATCATCCCGGTGATGTGCGCCGCCGCCCTCGCGATCGCCGTCCTTGGTCTGCTCGCGTCCGGGTGGCAGCTCGCCGGGCCGTGGGTGGCCGCGCTCGCCGCCGGGCCGGTGCTGCTCGCCGCCGCGATCGTCGCCGCACTCACCGCGACCCTGGCGAAGTGGCTGCTGGTCGGCCGGTTCCGGGTCTCCGACAAGGCGCTGTGGACGTCGTTCGTGTGGCGCAACGAGCTCGCCGACACGTTCGTCGAGGTGCTCGCCGCGCCCTGGCTGATCCGCTTCGCCACCGGCACGCCGCTGCTCAACGCGTGGCTGCGCACCCTGGGCGCCGAGGTCGGCCGGGGCGCCTGGCTGGAGACCTACTGGCTGCCGGAGTACGACCTGGTCCGGCTCGGCGCGGGCGCCACGGTCAACCGGGGCTGTGTCGTGCAGACCCACCTGTTCCATGATCGGGTGATGAGCATGGACAAGGTGACCCTCGGCGCGGGCGCGACGCTCGGCCCGCACGGCATCGTGCTGCCCGGCGCGAGCATCGGCGCGCGCACCACCGTCGGACCCGGCTCGCTGGTGACCCGCGGCGACGCGGTGCCCGACGACAGCCGATGGTTCGGCAACCCGATCGCGACCTGGCCGGCGACGACCCCGCGCCGGGCATGACCGCCACAGCCGACTCCTACCTCCTGGGGCACGGCAACAGCGGCTACCTGGTCGAGCACTACGACCTGGCGATCGACTATCGCGTGGTGTCCAACCGGCTGACCGGCCGGGCGACGGTCACCGCCCTGGCCACGCAGCCGCTCCCGCGGTTCAGCCTGGACCTGGGCCGCTTCCGGGTGCAGGACGTGCGGGTGAACGGCCGGCCGGCGAAGTTCACCCACCGGCCGGACAAGCTGCAGATCAAGCCGGAGCGGCCGATCGCCGACGACACGACCTTCCGGGTCGAGGTGCACTATGCGGGCGCGCCGGCGCCGATCTCCGGCCGCTGGGGCGACATCGGCTGGGACGAGCTGACAGACGGCGTGCTGGTGGCCAGCCAGCCCAACGGGTCGCCGTCCTGGTTCCCGTGCAACGACCGGCCGGGCGACAAGGCCACGTTCCGCGTCGCGGTGACCACGGCGTCGCCCTACACCGTCCTGGTGACCGGTGACCCCGTCTCCCGGCGCCGCGGCGCCGGCACCACCACCTGGGTGTACGAGCGGAACGAGCCGACCGCGCCCTATCTGATGAGCGTCCAGATCGGACGTTACCGGCTGGTCGACCTGGCGGCCGGCGGGGTGGTCCAGCGCGCCGCCGTCCCGCCCCGGCTGCTCCCCACCTTCTCCCACGACTTCGGCCGGCACGGGCAGATCATGGAGGCGCTGCAGCGCTTCTTCGGGCCTTACCCGTTCCGGGAGTACATGGTCGTGGTCGCCGACGACGATCTGGACGACCCGGTCGAGGCGCAGGGCATGGCCGTCTTCGGGCGCAACCACCTGGACGGGCGGCGCACCCACGAGCGGCTGGTCGTGCACGAGCTCGCCCACCAGTGGTTCGGCAACAGCCTCACGGTGGCCGAGTGGCGGCACATCTGGCTCAACGAGGGCTTCGCGACATATGCGGAATGGTTGTGGTCCGGAGTCCGCGGCGGCCCGTCGGCATCCGCCTGCGCGGCGCAGTGGCACGCCCGCCTCGCGGACCGGCCGGCCGACGTGGTGATCGCGAACCCGGGCATCGACCGGCTGTTCGACCCGCTGGTCTACAAGCGCGGCGCGCTCACCCTGCACGCCCTGCGCAAGGAGATCGGCGACGAGCCGTTCTTCGCGATGCTGCACGCCTGGGTCGACGAGCACTCCCACGCGACCGTGACGACCGAGCAGTTCCGGGCGCACGCCCAGCGTTACGCCCGAGCGCCGCTGGACGAACTCTTCTCCGCGTGGCTGGACGAGCCGGCGTTGCCGCCGCTGCCCAGGTGACATTGGTGAAGCCCGGGGATATGGCCAATCCCCGGGCCTCGACTTACCACTGAATTGCACACACCAGCACGTTTAAGACGATGGATCATTCATTATGACGTCGGGTTTTGCCATTAAACTACCGCCGCCCGTTGGCGCGGCGGGCCGGATTTGAACCGGCATCCGCTGTCTTCGTCCATCCTCGGTCGATCCGGTGATCAGTGGTGAATGCTGACGTTGGAGCGAGAATCTGAGTCTCATGCCGGCTGCCTCTGCCATTTGGGCTACCCCCGCAAGTCGGTGCGGGGAGCGGGATTCGAACCCGCACTGTCACCGGTGGATTCAATTTCAGGCTGAGCTGTCAGCTTGTGCGCCCTTGGCGGGCGCTTCCCCCGCGCTCCCACGGGGAATCAATGACGGCTACTCGAAGAGGTAGCCGAAGACGGCCGCGCCGACCCGCTGGTCGGTGGCCTCGGTGTTGTTGGCCTCCTCGCGGGCGAACTTGACCGCCGTCTGCAGCGCCAGCACCCGGTCGAGGATCTCGTTGACCCGCTTGGCCGGCAGCGCGCCGGAGAACTTCACCGTCGTCCAATAGCCGACGGTGATGTCCTCGTAGTACACCTCGACCTGCGCCGGGTGCTTGTCGGTGGCCTCCGCCTTGACGTGGTTGCGGGGCACCTTCTTGGTGCGGTTGGTGCGCACCGGCTCGGTCCGCCAGCTGTCCGTCGAGTCGTCGCGCAGCCACGACTCGGCCGCGTCGAGCACCGGCAGCTTCTTGACGAACGTGTGCAGGTCGACCAGCTGCTTCTCGAGGAACAGCAGATAGGTCACCGGCACCTGGGCGGCGATCGTGCGGCCGTCGACCACGACGTCGGCGCGGGCCACGCAGTTCGTCCAGTCCTTCGTCGCGGTCACGTCGAACAACCGGGTCAGCGTGCCGGACACCTCGCGCAGGATCTCCTCGCCCTTGATCTGCACCCGCGTCGACTCCGAGGGCAGCTGCTCGCCCTCCTCGTCCTTCGGCTGGTAGGACCGGGAGATGCCGGCCAGCGGGCCGGTCTTCTGCACGGCGTGGTGGGCGTCGCTCAGATCGGCGAACGCCTTGCTCTTGACGCCCTTCTCCACGGCGATGATCTGGTTGAGCTTCGGCACGGTTTCCCCTTTCAGCGTCCGGAAAGGTAGCACCCGCGGCCAACCGGCTCCGAGCCGTTTATGATGGCACGTCTTCGGCCCGCGCCACCCGGCGAATGTGAGATCCGGAACAAGGGACGCATGGTGTCCGCCCAAGCCGGGCACAGTGATGGTCATGCCGTCCTCCGACTCGACCGCCTCCTCCGAAGACGCCGGCCTGCGCGTCGGCCCGCCGGCCGACCATGCCGCCGGGCTCAAGGCCGTGCAGGTCAGCATGGCCAAAGCCGTCGGGCAGATGGGCGTGGTCAAGGCCGCCCGCAACCTGCTGACGCTCAACAAGGAGGACGGCTTCGACTGCATGAGCTGCGCCTGGCCGGACCCGCAGGGGCACCGGCACACGGCGGAGTTCTGCGAGAACGGCGCCAAGGCGGTCTCCTGGGAGGGCGTGCGGGACACGGTCGGCCCGGAGTTCTTCGCCGCCCACCCGCTCGGCGACCTGGCCGGACGCACCGACCACTGGCTGGAGAAGCAGGGCCGGCTGACCCACCCGATGGTGCGCCGCGAGGGCGCCGACCACTATGAGCCGATCTCCTGGGACGACGCGTTCGCGCTGGTCGGACAGCATTTGCGGGCACTGAACAGCCCGGACGAGGCGGTGTTCTACACCTCCGGCCGGGCCAGCAACGAGGCCGCGTTCCTCTATCAGCTGTTCGCCCGCGGCTATGGCACCAACAACCTGCCGGACTGCTCCAACATGTGCCACGAGTCGACCTCGGTCGGCCTGCAGCGCACCATCGGCGTCGGCAAGGGCTCGGTGACCCTGCAGGACCTGCACGAGGCCGACCTGATCGTGATCTCCGGGCAGAACCCGGGCACCAACCACCCGCGCATGCTCACCGCCCTGGAGATCGCCAAGCGCGACGGCGCCCGGATCCTGGCGATCAACCCGCTGCCCGAGGCCGGGTTGCTGCGCTTCAACAACCCGCAGAACGCCCGCGGTCTGGCCGGCCGTGGCACCGGCCTGGCCGACGAGCTGCTGCAGATCCGGTCCAACGGCGACCTCGCCCTCTGGCAGGCGTTCGGGCACCTGCTGCTGAAGGCGGAGGAGGCGGCGCCCGGCACGGTGCTCGACCGGGACTTCGTGGAGAACTTGACCGTCGGCTTCGAGGGCTGGGCGCAGCACGTCCGCAACCTCGACCGGGACGCGGTGCTGGCCGCGACCGGCCTGTCCTGGGCGCAGATCGAGAAGGCGGCCGGGATGCTGGCCACCTCGAAGCGGATCGTGCACTGCTGGGCGATGGGCATCACCCAGCACCACAACGCGGTCGCCACGATCAAGGAGTTCGTCAACGTCGCGCTGATGCAGGGCATGATCGGCAAGCCCGGCGCCGGTCTGTGCCCGGTGCGCGGCCACTCCAACGTGCAGGGCGACCGCAGCATGGGGATCTGGGAGAAGGCGCCGGACTTCTTCCTGGACCGGCTCGGCGAGGAGTTCGGCTTCGAGCCGCCCCGGGCGCACGGCTATGACGCGGCCAACGCGGTGCGGGCCTTCCGGGATCGGCGGGCCAAGGTGTTCGTCGCCCTGGGTGGCAACTTCGTGGCGGCGATGTCGGACACCGAGGTCACCACCGAGGCGATGCGCAACGCCGAGCTGACGGTGCAGATCTCGACCAAGCTCAACCGCAGTCACGTGGAGCCCGGGCGCACCGCTCTGATCCTGCCGACCCTGGGCCGCACCGAGCGCGACCTGACCGGCGGGCGCGAGCAGCGGATCACCGTGGAGGACTCGATGTCCGTGGTGCACGCGTCCCGCGGCCGGTCGGCGCCCGCGGGCCCGCTGCTGCGCTCGGAGGTGGACATCCTCTGCGGCATCGCGGCGGCCACCCTCGGCGATCGGCACGGCATCGACTGGCGCGGCTTCACCGCGGACTACGACCTGATCCGGGACCGCATCGGCAGCGTCGTCCGCGGCTGCGAGGGTTACACCGAGCGGGTCCGCAACGGCGGCTTCACCATGCCGCACGAACCCCGCGACCAGCGCACGTTTCCGACCCCGGAGGGCCGGGCGGTCTTCACGGTGAGCCCGCTGGAGGTGCTGAGCGTGCCACCCGGCCGGCTGGTGCTGCAGACCCTGCGCAGCCACGACCAGTTCAACACCACGATCTACGGCCTCGACGACCGTTACCGGGGCATCCGCGCCGGCCGCCGGGTGGTCTTCATCAGCGCCGAGGATCTCGCGGAGCTCGGATTCGCCGACGGCGGCCTGGTGGACCTGATCTCGGAGTGGCCGGACGGGCGCGACCGGCGGGTGGAGCGGTTCCGGCTGGTCGAGTACTCGACGCCCAAGGGGTGCGTGGCCGCGTATTACCCGGAGACCAACCCGCTGGTCCCGCTGGACTCCCAGGCGGCCGAGAGCGGCACCCCGGTCTCGAAGGCGATCATCGTCCGGCTCGTCGCCTCCTCGTCCTAGGCAAAACGCGCTGCGCACCTGCGCAGCGGATTCGCCGCCGCGCATTGACCGGCGCTCCCGGCGCCCAGACGCTGACAGGCGTTCGGGCAATCGGGGGAGGACCGGATGATGATCAGAGGAACCAGTCTCGCTGTCCTGATCGGACTGACCGTGGCCGTGGCGCCACCGGCTCCGGCGCTCGCCGCGCCGGCCGACGGCGAACTCGACGCCCTGGTCACCGACTTCTTCGTGCAGGCCGACCAGGCCTGGTACGGAACGACGCCCGCCGCCCTGCGTGGCGGCAACGTCGCTCCGGCCGCCCAGCGACTCGCGCTGTCCACCGCGCGGATCGCCCAGGACGCGAAGAACGACCTGGGCCTGCTGGCGGACGACATCCACACCCAGGTGACCAACGTCGAGACGTCGGCGAGCCTGAACCGCTACGAGTTCGACTCGGCGGTCAGCACGCAGCTGTCCTGGAACGTCGGCGAGCTCGGCGACTCGGTGCTGGCCGACGACTACACGGTCGTGGTGACCCGCTCGGGCGGCGACTGGACGATCGCCGACGTGACGCTCACCCCCGCACCGGCCGAGGGCGAGGAACCGGCGCCGCCACCGGAGGAGGAGCCGGCGCCACCGTGCAAGCCGGGCGAGGTGTGCGACGGCGAGACCCTGATCGGCGGCATCGACCTGAGCGACGGCCGCGCGAAGGCCCGCGCGCTGCAACGGGCCGGCCTGGGCAAGGAGTCGGTCGGCCGGGAGAGCGGCGGGAACCAGCCGTCGGCGCACTCCTACAACCCCAGCGCCGCCGCCACCTACGCGCTCTACTGGTCCGGAGTGGACAACTTCAACAACCCGCTCTACAACCCGGCCTATCCCAAGCAGTCCAACGACTGCACCAACTTCGCGTCGCAGGCGATGCGCGCGGGTGGCTGGCGGATCAAGGACGGGGTGAACCCGGACGACCACAACAACTGGACCCCGGACCTGTACGGCCCGCGCGGCCCGAGCAAGAGCTGGTCGGTGTCGGGCTGGCTGCGCACCTTCGGCCTCGACTACACCGACCGCGCGGTCCAGATCGGCTGGGAGTACGTCGACCTGGCGACGCAGATGTGGAGCATGACCAAGGGCGATCTCTACTTCCTGGACTGGGACCCGAACGGCTGGCCGGACGGCACCATCGACCACACGATGGTGGTCACCGGCACCTTCACGGCGCCGTCCAGCCCGGACTTCCGCGAGCCGATCATCTCGCAGCACTCCAACCACCGCCGGAACGTGCCGCTCTACATCCAGATCAAGCGGGCCACCGCGATCCCGCCGGGCGAGAGCCGGCCCGAGCACAACCGGATCGCCGTCTCCTCGGTCCGGGTGAAGACGAGCTACAACTCATGAGGGCCGCCGCGATGGTCGCGCTGGCGGTCGCGGCCACCGGACTCGCGGCCGCACCCACCGGCGACACCGCCGCCGGGTCCGGCCCGTCCGCGGTGTACGTGGTGCAGACGACCGGGCAGCCGGCGAGCGATCCCCGGGTCGTCGGGCGGCTGCACCAGCGGCAGGCGGACGTGGCGGCCCGGGCCGGCGTACGCCCGGCGCAGATCGTGCACCGCTATGCCGCGGCCTTCCCGGGCTTCGCCGCCCGGCTCACCGCGGCCGAAGCGGCGTCGCTCGCACGCACTCCGGGCGTCGTCGCGGTGACCAGGGACGAGCAGCGGGCCGGGCTGTCCATCACCACGCCGGAGTTCCTCGGCCTGACCGGCGACACCGGCGCCTGGCAGCGGTACGGCGGCGGCGCGACCCGGGCCGGGGAGAACGCCGTCATCGGGTTCATCGACAGTGGACTCGCGTTCCAGCACCCGAGCTTCGCCGCCCTGCCGGAGCCGAGGCCGGACGCCGCGGCGATCGCGGCTCGCTGGCGGGGTGGCTGCGACGACCCGCAGTGGTGCACCAACAAGGTGATCGGCGCCCGGGCGTTCCGGGCCGGGGCGGTCGACGTGTCGCCGTCCGAGTTCGACTCACCGCGCGACTTCAACGGGCACGGCACCCACGTCGCCGCGGTCGCCGCGGGTGACCACGGTGTTCCGGCCGTCGTCGGCGGGGTGTCGGCCGGCGCCACCTCGGGCGTCGCGCCGGCCGCCCGGATCGCCGTCTACAAGGCGCTGTGGCAGACCTCGAGCGGCCGCCTGGTGGGCAGCGTCTCGGACCTCGTCGCGGCCATCGACCAGGCCACCGCCGACGGCGTCGACGTGCTGAACTACTCGGCGGCGGGCGCCTCCGGCACGGTCACCGACCCGGTCAGCGTCGCTCTCTATCACGCGGCGGCGGCCGGGGTCTTCATCGCGGCCGCGGCCGGCAACGACGGCCCGACCGGCGCCGTGGGCAGCATCGCGCCGTGGGTCACCACGGTCGCGGCCGGCACCCACGACCGAGTGCTGACCCGCACGCTGCGGCTGGGTGACGGCACGTTCCTGACCGGCGCCGGTCAGGGTTCGTCCGCCCTGGCCGCCGGCACCCGGATCGTCGACGCCACGAGGGGCGCGGCCGTGCCGGCCGACGCCGAGTTGTGCAAGGCCGGCGCGCTGAACCGGACCGTGGTCGAGGGCGCCATCGTGCTGTGCAAGCGCGGGGTCACCGGTCGCACGGACAAGAGCCGGGCAGTGCAGGCCGCCGGTGGGGCCGGCATGGTGCTCTACAACGACCCGGACAGCACGCTCGACACCGACTTCCACCCGGTGCCCACGGTCCATCTCAATCGGGCGGACGGGCTGCGGGTCAAGGCGTACGCCGCCGCCACCGCCGCCACCGCCCAGCTCGACGCGGCCGTCCGTGGCCGGGTGACCGCGCCCGCCGTGGCCGCCACGTCCTCGGTCGGTCCCGCCCGGGTCCCGCACAGCCCGGTGCTCAAGCCGGACCTGCTGGCGCCCGGCGTCGGCGTGCTCGCCGCCACCGCGACCTCCGGCACCCCGACCTTCGACCTGCGCAGCGGATCCTCGGTGGCCGCCGCTCAGGTCAGCGGCGTCGGCGCGCTCCTGGTCGGCCGGACCCCGTCGCTGACCCCGTCGGCGGTGCGCTCGGCGCTGATGACCACCGCAGGACTCACCGACGGCGGCGGGTCGCCGATCAAGCGCGGCGCCCAGGCCGCCACCCCGCTGGACTTCGGCGCGGGACAGATCCGGCCGACCGCGGCGTTCGATCCCGGCCTGGTGTTCGAGTCGACGCCGGCGAACTGGCTGTCCTTCGTGTGCGCCACCGAACCCGCCCGCGCGGCCGCGTTCGCCTCCTCCGGATGCGCCGGGGTGCCGGCCGGCCCGGCCCGCGACCTGAACCAGCCCGCGCTGTCCGACAGCGCGGTGGCGCACTCGGTGATCTTCCGCCGCACGGTCGGCAACCCGACCAACCAGGCGGGCATCTACCAGCCGACCGTGACGGCCCCGATCGGCTACACCGTCACGGTCTCGCCGTCCGTGGTCACCGTCCTGCCCCGCCGCACCGCCGCGGTGACCGTCACCGTCACCCGGGACGACGCCGTCCCCGACCGGTGGGAGTTCGGGTCGGTCGGGCTCGCCGACATCCGCGGGCACGCGGTGCGCCTCCCGATCGCCGTCCGAGCGGTCCGGATCGACGCTCCGGAGCGGGTGCCGGTGAGCGGCGCGAGCGGCACCGCGGCGGTCCCGGTGATCGCCGGGTTCGACGGCACCCTGCACGCCCGGACCCTCGGGCCGGTGCCGGTCCAGCGCGGCGCGGTCGCGCTCGACCCGCGCGGGCCGGCCTTCAACGCGAACGCGCCGGCCGCCGGCAGCCGCACCGCGGCCACGGACGTGACCGTCCCGGAGGGTGGTCTGGTCCGCTTCGCCACCCGCGCCGACGACCATCCCGCCGGCACGGACGCCGACCTGTACGTCTATCGGCGTACCGCCACCGGGCTGACCCTCACCGGCACGAGCAACAACGCCGGCGGCGACGAGGAGGTCATCGTCGACCAGCCGGGGGAGTACCGGGTGTTCCATCACCTCTACGCCGCGACCGCACCGACCCCGGTGGTGCGGCTGAGCTGGGCCCTGAGCGCCCCGGCGGACACGCTGGCGGTCAGTCCCGCGGCTTCGCCGGTGACGGCCGGCGCGGCCGTGTCGCTGACCCTCACCTGGCGGGGGCTCGACCCGGCGCAGGAGTATCTAGGCGTCCTGCTGCTGAACGACGGCGTCACGGGCGCCCGCCGGACCTTCGTGACGATCGGCACCTAGCGCCGGGGCGATGACCACCCGGTCCCGGCCGGTTCGCTTCGCCGCGTAGAGCGCGGCGTCGGTGACCCGGAGGAGGTCGTCGGCGGTGGCCGCGTGCACCGGCATCGCGGCCACCCCGGCCGACACCGTTACCGGCAATGTCACGGCGGGGTCCACCTCGATCGGGCGGTCCACGACGGACGACCGGATGCGCTCGCCGATCGCCACCGCCTCGTCGATCGCGGCGGGCACCAGCGTGGCGGCGCCGAAATCCCGATTGGCAGGAAAGCGGCCGGGTTGAGCGACCCGGCCGCCCGGCAAGCTCAGGCGGCGCTGCGCGCCGGCTCGGCGTCGGCCGGTGCGCCGCGGCGCCGGAGCGCGTCGATCGACCAGGGGCCGGCGCCGATCACCGCGATCGCAAGGAACGCCCAGGCGAACAGCGCCGGGGTCTCGCCGCCGTTGCGCATCGGCAGCGGGGCCTGTTCCTGGTGCACGGTGAAGTAGGCGTACGCCATCGAGCCGGAGGCCAGGATCGCGGCCGGCGTGGTGCAGAAGCCGGCCAGCACGAGCAGGCCGCAGACCAGCTGGATCAGTCCGGCCCACCAGCTGGGCCAGAGGCCGACCTCGACCGCGCCCTTGCCCTGGTTGCCGCCGAAGAGGCCGAACACGGTGGCCGCGCCGTGCAGCGTGAAGAGCAGGCCGACGACGATGCGGAAGAGGGACCAGACCGGCCCGGCGAACCTGTGGGTGCCCATCGAAAGCTCCTCGGGTGTGGGGATGGGAGATCGACACAAGTTAATGAAGGGAAGCTTGAAGCTTCAAGGCCGCGGATGTTCGGCGCGCGTTACGCGGCCGTTGCGGGACCTGGTGACGGCCGGTGTCTCAGAGATAACTCAGAGTGTGTGTCTTGCGCCACACCTACCGCTTTCCTAGTCACGTTCATCGATGTAACGTATCGTCTTGGGAGCGCTCCCACCAGCCCACGCTCCCGGAGGAGAACGCCATGAGACGCGCCCTGCGCGCGATCGCGGCGGCCGTCGTCCTGGCCGCCGGATCCGTCACCGCGCTCGTCGTCGCCGGCCCGGCACTGGCCGACACGCGCATCTGCGAGCAGTACGGCAGCACCACGATCCAGAACCGCTACATCGTCATGAACAACCGCTGGGGCTCCAGCGCCGAGCAGTGCATCAACGTCACCGACCGCGGCTTCGCGATCACCAGCCAGCAGGGCGTCGGCAACACCAGCGGCGCGCCGGTCTCCTATCCCGCGGTCTACGACGGTTGCCACTACACGGCCTGTTCGCCGGGCACCAGCCTGCCCAAGCGGGTCAGCGAGATCTCCAGCCTGACGAGCAACATCACCTACTCGTACGTGAGCGGCGCCACCTACGACGCGGCGTACGACATCTGGCTCGACCCGACGCCGCGCACCAACGGCGTGAACGCGATGGAGATCATGATCTGGTTCAACCGCCAGGGCAACATCCAGCCGATCGGGTCGCCGGTCGGCAACACCACCATCGGCGGCCGCTCGTGGCAGGTCTGGCAGGGGTCCAACGGGGCGAACAACGTCATCTCCTACGTGGCGCCGTCCGCGATCACCAGCTGGAACTTCAGCGTCCTGAACTTCATCACCGACGTCCGCAACCGGGGCGCGATCACCAACTCGTGGTACCTGACCAGCCTGCAGGCCGGCTTCGAGCCGTGGATCGGCGGCGCCGGCCTGGCCGTGCAGGACTTCTCGGTGACGCTCAACGGCAGCGGCACCCCGCCGCCCTCGGAGGAGCCGCCGCCCGCGACCGCTGCCTGCCGCGTGGGCTATGCGGCCGACTCGTGGAACACCGGCTTCACCGCCAACGTCACCGTGACCAACACCGGCAGCACGCCGGTGAACGGCTGGGCGCTGGCCTTTACGCTGCCGTCCGGCCAGGCCGTCACCAGCTCCTGGAACACCGCGCTCACCGGCGCCAGTGGGGCGCTCACCGCCCGCAACATCTCCTGGAACGCGGCGATCCCGGCGGGCGGCAGCGCGTCCTTCGGCTTCCAGGGCACCCACCAGGGCGGCTTCACCGCGCCGTCCACCTTCACCCTGAACGGGAGCACCTGCACCAGAGCCTGAACTCAGCGCCCGGTCACGCCGTCCAGCTGTTCGCGGATGATGTCCGCGTGGCCGGCGTGCCGGGCGGTCTCGCTCGTCATGTGCGCGAGCACCCACCGCAGGGTGAGCCGCTCGCCGTCGATCGGCACCACCACGCGGGCCTCCGGATCACCCGCGGCCAGGATCGCGCGGTCGCTCTGCGCGATCGCGTCCCGGTAGTCCTGCAGCACGTCGTCGGCGGGCGGCGCGTCTGTCTCCGGCGCGCCGGTCAGGTGGTGGCCGAACCAGTAGCGCTCGACCCCGGCCAGATGCCCGATCAGCCACCGGATCGACGTGCCACTGTCCACCGTCGACCGTCCTAACTGCTCGTCGGACAGCCCGTCCGCCTTCTTCAGCACGCAGTGCCGCGCGAAGGCCAGGAACGCCATCGCCGTGTCGAGCTCGCCGGTGTCGACCCGCGGCACGGATTCCCGCTGTGTCTCTGCCATCCCGCCACCTTAGGCGGTCAGCCCGAGATAGGCGGCCAGGCCGAGATAGGCGGCCAGGCCGAGGGCGGCGACGGCGATCGCCACGCGCAGCGGCGTCTCGGGGAGCCGCCGGACGATGCCGGGCCCGATCCAGCTGCCGAACAGGCAGCCGGCGCCGAGCAGTGCCGCCGCACCCCAGTGCACGGGCGCCACCAGCGCATAGAGCACCGCCGCGGCGAGATTGGCTACGCCGGAGACCACGTTCTTCACCGCGTTGGTCACCGCGAGCGGTTCGGTCGCGCTCACCGCCAGGACCGCGAGCATGAGTACGCCGGCAGCAGCGCCGAAGTACCCCGCATAGATGCCGATCAGGAACACCGCGACCGTCAGCGGCGCCCGGGACAGACCGTGGCGGCCGGCGCCGCGCCGCAGCGGATCGCGCAGCAGCAACGCGACCGCGCCGAGGGCGATCAGCCACGGCACGATCCGCTCGAAGGCCGACGCCGGCGTGCTCAGCAGCAGGACCGCGCCGGTCGCGCCACCGGCCACCGCGATCGCACCCAGCGGCCGCACCCGCGACCGCTGCCCGCGCAGCTCGCGGTGCGACCCCAGTGCCGCCCCGGCCGTGTTGGAGAACAGGGCCACCGTGTTGGTCACGTTCGCCGCGATCGGCGGCAACCCCACGGCCAGCAACGTGGGATAGCTGATCAGCGAGGCCAGCCCGGCCATCGAGCCGGTCAGGCCGGACCCGACACCGCCGAGGACGAGCAGCACCACGTGATCGAGGCTCACTCGTCCCCAGCGCAGGCCTTACGACCCGGTGAGGCCCCAGCGCTTGCGCAGGGCGTTGTCGGCCGTGTTGAACAGCATGTCGATCAGGATGCCGATCACCAGCACCACGATGATGTAGCTGATCACCAGGCTGGACTCGAACAGGTCGCGCGCGTTCTGCATGCGCACGCCGACCGAGATCGCACCGGGCACGATGACCAGCAGCTCGCCGGCCATCAGGCTGCGCCAGGAGAACGCCCAGCCCTGCTTCAGCCCGGACACGAACGACGGCAGCGACGCCGGCAGGATCAGGTACCGGTATTTCTTCAGGCCGGTCATGCCGAGCACCTGGCCCACCCGCAGCCAGGTCCGCGGCACGTAGTCGATGCCGCTGATCAGCCCGTTCGCCACCGACGGCGCGGCGCCGATCACGACCACGAAGAGGATGGCCTTCTCGCCGAGCTGGAAGAGCAGGATGGCGAGCGGGAACCACATGATCGACGGCATCGTCTGCAGCCCGGTGATCAGCGAGCCGATCGCCGCGCGCAGCGGCGCGAAGGTGGCCACCGCCGCGCCGACCAGGGTGCCGATCGCCACGGCCAGGGCGAAGCCGGTGATCGCCCGGGTCATCGTCAGCCGCACACCGGCCCAGAAGTCGGCCGTGGTGATCAGGCCGCCGAGCTCGGAGAACACGGTGGCCGGCCCGGGCAGGACGTAGGTCTCCTTCCAGCCGGAGAGCACCACCAGCTGCCAGACCAGGATCACCAGGGCGATCGCGAGCAGCTTGGGCCAGGCGCTGCGCCAGATGCGGCGGCCCAGGTCGGAGCGCTTGGGCGCCGGAGCGAGCTCCAGCGCGTCCAGCCCCGCGGTGGTGTCCCGCTGTGCGGTGTCGACGTCAGTGGGCATGGCGGGCCACCTCAGCGCGTAACTTGTCGGTGATCTCGGCGGCCTGGTCGGCCACCTCGCGGGAGTCGATGCGCCGGGGCCGGGGTGAGGCGATCGGGAAGTCCTCGATCACCCGGCCGGGCCGGCTGCTGAGCAGGATCACCCGGTCGCCCAGGCGCACCGCCTCGCGCACGTTGTGCGTGACGAACAGGACGGTCAGCGACTGCTCGCGCCAGATCCGCTCCAGCTCGTCGTGCAGGATGTCGCGGGTCATCGCGTCCAGCGCGCCGAACGGCTCGTCCATCAGCAGGATCTCGGCGTCCTGGGCGAGCGACCGGGCCAGCGCGACCCGCTGGCGCATGCCGCCGGAGAGCTCGTGCGGCCGCTTGCCGGCGAAGTCGCCCAGCCGCACGATGTCGAGCAGTTCCAGGGCCCGTTTGCGGCGTTCGGCCCGGCCCACGCCGCGCAGCCGCAGCGGCAGCTCGACGTTGCCCACCACCGAGAGCCACGGGAACAGCGCGGCCTCCTGGAACATCAGCGAGACGCGTCGCCCGCCGATGTCCAGGGTGCCGCCGCTGACCTCGTCCAGCCCGGCGACCAGCGAGAGCAGCGTGCTCTTGCCGCAGCCCGAGGCGCCGAGCAGGCAGACGAACTCGCCCGGCGCGGCGGACAGCGAGACCCGGTCCAGTGCGAGCAGGGCGGAGTCGCCCTGCCCGTACTGCTTGGAGACCCGGTCCAGGGTCAGGACGCTCATCTCAGGAGGCCGCGTCGGTGATCGCCGGCTGGCCGTCGGCCTGCAGCACCTCGTTCAGCGGGCCCAGGTCGTAGATGCCCTTGAGGTCCACCGGCTTGAGCAGGCCGACCGCCTTGGCGTGGTCCGCGCTGGTGTAGAGCGACGAGGCGATCGGGTCGTTGGTGAATGTCAGGTTCGCGAACGCGGCCTTGAGCACCGCGGGCTTGAGCGGCTTGCCGCTGAGCGCCTCGAGCTGGGCGTTGGCGTCGGTCTGGGCCTGCTCGCCGTTGTCCGTGATGAACTTGATCGCGGCGACGTGGCCCTGCACCAGCTTCTTGACCGTCGCCGGGTACTTCTTCAGGAACTCCTGGGTGACGATCAGGTGCGTGGTGACGAACTGGCCGTTCGGCCACAGGTCCTTCTCGTTCACCAGGATCTTGCCCTTGGAGTCGAGCACCATCCGGCTCAGGTTGGGCTCGGGCACCCAGGCGCCGTCGATCGCGCCCTGTGCGAAGGCCTGCACCGCGGTCGCGTTGTCCTGCGGCAGCACCGAGACGTCGCCGCCGCCCTGCTGGTCGGCGTTGAGGCCGTTGTCCTTGAGCCAGCTGCGCAGCGCCACGTCCTGGGTGTTGCCCAGCTGCGGCGTCGCGATCTTCTTGCCCTTGAGGTCGGCCGGGCTGTTGATGCCCTCCTTCACGACCAGGCCGGCGCCGCCGGAGGTGCTGCCCGCGATGATCTTCAGGCCGGTGCCCTTGGAGGTGGCCCAGCCGTTGATCGCCGGGTTCGGCCCGATGTAGGTGGCGTCGATCGCCCCCGAGAACAGCGCCTCGATCGCCGCCGGGCCGGCGTTGAAGGTCTTCGCCTCCAGCTTGGTGCTGCCGAGCGCCTTCTGGAACAGGCCGTCCTTGACGCCGATCAGGGCCGGCGCGTGGGTGATGTTCGGGAAGTAGCCGAGCCGGATGGCCGAGGCCTCGGCGCCGCCGCCGGAAGCGGCCGCGCCGTCGTCATCACCGCCGCAGGCGGCCAGGGACCCGGCGGCCAGCACGGCGGTGGCGGCGATGGTGAGCGCACGGAGTGCGCGAGAACGCAGACGCACGATGTTTCCTCAGTTCTTGGTGGTGGGGGAGATTTCGGCAAGCGTGCGGTGGTCGACGACGCCTTCGATGGCGGCTTCGACCGCGACCCAGACGTCGCGGAGGCCGACGGCGGCGCCGTGGTAGGTGGTGGAGCCGGTGGGTTGCCCGCGAACGCTGGTCAGCGCGCCGCCGGTGGCCCGCACCACGTCGCCCACGGTGATCTCGGTGGCCGGGCGGGCCAGCTGGTATCCGCCGTCCACGCCGCGCTGGCTGAGCAGCAGGCCGGCGCGCTTGAGGTCGAGCAGGATGCCCTGCAGGAAGCTCAGCGGGATGTCCTGTGCCGCGGACAGCTCGGCCGCCTTGACCGACGAGGGTTGGGCCGCGGCGAGCGCCAGCATCGCCTGAACGGCGTAATCGGTCCGTGCCAGGACGTGCACGCGCCGGTCCTCCCTTCGGGGATACTGCTGTTTCCCTATCTGTTGCATGGGAATAATGGATCCGATAGGAAAGCTCGTCAAGTCCACGATCGGATGGCGAGACGGCGGCAATCCTGCGTGCTGCATTCGGCCGTTTGCCATACGACCCCTTCGCCCCTCTGGTACGCCTAGAGCACCGATCGAGGGGGATTCGTGGGTTTCAAGTACGTTTCGGTCACCGTGGTGGCGGTCGTCGCCGCCACCGGATGCGCGGTCGCCGTGAGCCCGGCGCCGGCCGCCGCGGCCGCGTCCACGACGTTCTCCTACACCGGATCGGCCGACACCTACACCGTGCCGGCCGGCGTCCTCCAGCTGAACGTGGTGGTGTCGGGCGCCCAGGGCGGTCGCGGCGCGGCCAATGCCGGCCTCGGCGGCGCGGTCACCACGACGCTGAACGTCAGCGGCGGTGACGTGATCAGCGTCCGGGTCGGCGGCGCGGGCCGGAGCGTGTCCAGCAGCGGCGCTCTCGCCGACACCGCGGGCTGGAACGGCGGCGGCCGGGCGGGCAGCCTCGACCCCTACGTCGCCGGCGGCGGCGGCGCCTCCGACCTGCGGATCGGCGGCTCCCTCGCGGTGATCGCCGGCGGTGGTGGCGGCGGCACCGCGATCAGCGGCTACGGCGGCGGTGGCGGCCTGCCGGCCGTCGCGGGCAACGCCGGTCTGGCCAGCTCCAGCTTCGGGCGGGGCGGCGCCGCCGGCACGCAGAGCGCCGGTGGCGCCGGCGGCGCCAAGGGGACCTACGGCACCGCACCGGCGGTGCCGCACGACGGCTCGCCGGGCACCGCGGGCAACGGCGGCGACGGCGGCGTCTGCGACAACGCCAACCCCGCCGCCGGCGGGGCCTACACCGGCGGTGGCGGTGGCGGCGGCGGGTACTTCGGCGGTGGCGGTGGCGGCTCCGGCTGCACCGGCGTCTCGTGGTCCAGTGGTGGCGGTGGCGGTGGCGGCTCCAGCTGGGCCGACCCGGGCGTGACCTCGTCCACGACGTACACCACCGGGACCCGCAGCGGCGACGGCCTGATCACCATCGCCCCGGTCCGGCCCCCGGCCCCGACCACCATCGACGCCAACCCGCACGACGTCGAGTCGGTCCTGGTGGAGTGGAACGCGGCGAGCGGCGGTGCGGACTCCTACCACGTGTGGTCATCGACCACCGAGAACGGCACCTACACCCGGGTCGCGGACGGCGCCTGCAGCGGCTCGCCGACCGGCACCAGCTGTGTCGCCGAGCAGCTGACCGCCGGTCAGCAGTACTGGTTCAAGGTCACCACGCTGCTGAACGGCGCCGAGAGCGAGCTCTCCGTGGCCAGCAACCGAACCGTCGCGATCGACCTGCCGGACACCCCGCAGACCCCGGCCGCCACGGTCACCGGCAACCTGCAGATGACCGTCGGCTGGGACACCTCGAACGTCACCGCCGCCCGGCCGGCCACTTCCTACCAGGTGTTCCGCAGTGTCGACAGCGGTCCCTTCACGGCGATCAACACCGGGACCTGCACGATGCCGGCCGCCAACCCGTGCGTGGTCACCGGCCTGACCGAAGGCTCGAGCTACCGGTTCCGGGTGTACGGGACGAACTCCGTCGGCTCCTCCGGCCCGTCCGCGGACTCCGGCGCGGTCACCGCGCTCGCCACCCCGGGCGCGCCGACGATCGGCGCCACCACGGTCACCGGCGAGGGCGCGCTGACCGTCCACTGGTCCGGGCCGTCCGGCGGCGTGGACTCGTACCTGGTCGAGGCCGGCACCTCGGCGACCGGGCCGTGGACCGTGGTCAGCGACGGGAGCTGCGCGTCGAGCCCGGCCGGAACCTCCTGCGAGGCCACCGATCTGAACCCGGGCACCACCTACCACTTCACCGTCGCCGCCGTCCGCGGCCCGCTGACCGGCGCCGCCTCGTCCGCGTCGGCCGGCGTCACCGCGATCGATCGGCCGAACACGCCGGACCAGCCGGTCCTCACCTTCGACGGCGACCTCCGGCTCGAGGCGGAGTGGGAGTCGAACGAGAACTCCGGCGCGCCGTCCGCCGACTACCTGGTCGAGGTCTCCGAGGACCACGGCCCGTTCACCGCCGTCTCCGGCGGCGACTGTGAGACACCGGCCGCGACCGCATGTGTGCTCACCGGCCTGGTCGACGGCGCGTCCTATCGCGTGCGGGTGACCGGCCGGAACGCGGTCGGCGACGGCAGCACGTCGATCCCGTCGGCCGCCGTCGAGGCGATCGAGCTGCCCGGCGCCCCGGCGATCGGGGAGACCGAGGTCACCGGGCCCGGCGAGCTGACCGTCCACTGGGACGCCTCGACCGGCACCGTGGACTCCTATCGGGTGATGATCGGTGACGACGCGAGCGGACCATGGGCCGCCGCCGGCGGAACGTGCGCCGCGGACCCGACCGGCACCTCGTGCACGGTCACCGGGCTCCAAGCCGGCACCACCTATTACTTCACCGTCGCCGCGGTCCGCAACGGCCAGGCCGGCGCCGCGTCGTCGGTCTCGGCCGGCAGCACGGCGATCGAGGCGCCGAACGAGCCGGGCCGGCCGGTGCTGTCGGTGGAGGGCGATCTGTCGCTGCGCGTGGACTGGGAGTCGAACGCGACCAGCGACGCGCCGACCAGCCACCACCTGGTCTACCTGTCCACGGCGGGTGGCCCGTTCAACCTGGTCGGCGGCGGCGGCGACTGCGACGAGCCGGCGACAAACTCGTGCCTGCTCTCGGGACTGGCCGACGGGGTGGCGTACCGGGTGCACGTGAAGGCGGTCAACGACGCCGGTGAGAGCCCGATGTCCGGCGACGCGACCGCGGTCGAGGCGATCGTGCTGCCGGGCGTGCCGGCGATCGGGACCACCGCCGTCACCGGCGCCGGCGAACTCACCGTCCACTGGGGAGCTTCGACCGGCACGGTGGACTCGTATCGGGTGCTGGTCGGCGACGACGCGAGCGGCCCGTGGAGCGCGGTGGACGACGGGACGTGCGCCACGGATCCGACCGGCACCTCGTGCACGGTCGTCGGGCTCACGCCGGGCACCGTCTACTACTTCACCGTGGCCGCGGTCCGCGACGGCGTGGTCGCCCCGGCGTCCCCGGCGTCCGGCGGCATGATGGCGATCGACACCCCGCAGCAGCCGGACCAGCCGGCGGTGACCGTCACCGGCGACCGCACGCTGCACGTCGAGTGGCAGTCGAACGCCACCTTCGACGCGCCGTCCGACAGCTACCGGATCACCGTGTCGATGGACGGCGGCCCGTTCGCCGCCCCCGCCGCCGGCACCTGCGGTTCCCCGACCGGCACGTCCTGCGTGCTGACCGGCTTGACCAGCGGCGCGTCGTACGAGATCAAGGTGGCCGAGGTGAACGCCGCCGGAAGCGGCCCGGCGTCTGCGGTCTCGGACGCCGTGGTCGCACTGATGCCGCCGGACGCGCCGGCCATCACGTCGGTCACGGCCGGCGCGGGCGAGGTCACCGTCGCGTGGTCGCCGGGCGCCGCCAACGGCACGGTCACCGGGTACACCGCGACCGGCGGCGGGCACAGCTGCTCCACCACGACGGCGCTCAGCTGCGACGTCACCGGGCTGACCGACGGGCAGGCGTACTCCTTCACCGTGGTCGCGCACGGCGGGCTCGACTCGGCGCCCAGCGCGCCGGTGTCCGCGACGCCGAGCACCCCGCCGGGCACACCGCTGGTCACCGCCACGGCCGGCGCCTCCTCGATCGACGTCTCCTGGACGCCGGGGGCGGCCGGCAGCGGCACGTCAAAGTACGTCGTCACGGCCACCCCGGGACCGGCCACCTGTGAGGTCGGCCCGACGGCGCGCGGCTGCGTGCTGGGCGCGACCGCCGGCGCCACCTACACGGTCTCGGTCGTCGCACACGGCGAGTACGGCCGGAACTCGGCGGCGGGGCAGTCCGCGAGCGTCACGCCGGCGCTGCCCGAGGTGCCCGCCACCGTGCCGCAGCCGGACGCCGACCTGACCACCACCGAGGGCGACATCAGCTCGGCCGTTCCGGGCCAGGAGATCACCTTCGTCGGTGAGGGATTCGCGCCGTACTCGACGGTCACCATCGCCATCTACTCCGAGCCGACCCTGCTGGGCAGCGCGGAGGCCGACGGGGACGGGTCGGTCAGCGTCACCGCCACGGTGCCCGAGGGGCTGGCGAGCGGCGAGCACACCGTGGTCGCCATGGGGGTCGGGGCGGACGGTGAGCCGTACACGCTGGCGCTCGAGGTGACCGTGCGGCGGGCCGGCGACGGGAACAACGGCGGGGGACACCTGCCGATCACCGGCCCGGCGCTGATGACGATGCTGATCGCGGCCGGTGCGCTGATCGTGACCGGCGCGACGCTGCGGCGCCTGGCCCGGCAGCACTGACAGGCCTTCGCCGCAGAACGCTCCTGGCCTAGATGGGGTGCGAGGCCGCCCAGGGCTACCTCTTCTGCCGCCCGCTCCCGGCCCCCGACATCGCCGCCTGGGCCACGGCGAATGCTGAAGGGTCGCGCGCGTCGCTACAACCGACTACGGTGTAGTCATGACTGCTCCGCGCTCGGTTCGCTTCGACGAGGGAGTGCTGTCCCGCCTGGATCGCTATGTCCGGGAGCATCCGGGGTCCTCGTCGTCGTCGGTCGCCAACATGTTCATCGACGAGGCCCTGCGGTCCCATGAGCATCCCGGCGTCATCTTCCGGCCCGGTCCGACCGGGCGCCGGGCGGCGCTCGCCGGCGGCCCTGACATCTGGGAGGTCGTCGCGGCGCTGCTCGCCATCCGCGACGAGGATCCACAGGCCGAGCGGGAGTCGGTGCTGCAGGAGCTCAGCGAGGTCACCGGGTTGACGCCGACGCAGGCCGGCATCGCCCTGCGCTATTACGCGGCCTATCCCGACGAGATCGACGAGCGGATCGCCCTCAACCGGGAGGTCGCGGACCGAGAGGAGCGGTTGTGGGAAGCCCAGCAGAAGCTTCTGCGCAAGCCGAAGCCCTGACCGGTCTCCTCCTCGACGAGATGCATCCGCCGACCCTCGCCCAGCAACTCCGGACGGGTGGCCACGACGTGGTCGCCGTGCTCGACGTCGAGGTCGGGCTCGCCGCCAAGACGGACGAGGACGTGCTGGCATGGGCCGCACGCAACCGACGGTGCGTGGTGACGGAGAACGTCAGCGACTTCGCGCGCCTGGCACAGCAGGGTTTCGGCCATGCCGGCATCGTCTTCGTCTCCAGCCGGCGCTTCCCGCGAACGGCGTCCGGGTTGCCCCGGCTCGCGAAGGCGCTCGACGAACTGATGTCCACCGGCGGTCTACCCGGCCGCGACGGAGTCACCTGGCTGCAGTGATCGCACGGCGGTGGCGTCGGGAACGGTCAGTGCCCTCGCGGCGGTTTCGGCGGCGGATCTGGTGTCGGTGGCTCGGACTGTTTCCTTGGTGGTGGGGATCGCGGGTGGGGCGACGCTCAGCTCGCGCACGCCCAGGCCGATCAGCAGCGGCGCGGCCTTCTCGTCGGCGGCCAGCTCGCCGCACACCGCGACGTTGATGCGGCCCGCCGCGCCCCGGCCCACCGCGTCGATCAGGCAAAGCACGCCGGGATCCAGGCCGTCGGCCAGCGGCGCCAGGGCGGGGTTGCCTCGCTCGGCCGCCAGGGCGTATTGCGTCAGGTCGTTGGTGCCGATGCTGACGAAGTCGACCAGCGGGGCGAACGCCGCCGTTTTCAGGGCCGCGGCGGGGACCTCGACCATGATGCCGACCTCGAGGCCGGTGGGCGGGTCGCCGGCGATCACCTCGTCCAGCAGGCGGCGCGCCTCGATCACCTCGGCGACGACGCTGACCATCGGGAACATCACGCTCACCGGCACCTCGCGGGCCACTCGAACGATCGCTCGCAGCTGTTCGGTCAGCAGGGCCGGGTGGGCCAGGGAGTGGCGGAGGCCGCGCACCCCGAGGAACGGATTGTCCTCGGCCGCGGCCGGCAGGTAGGGCAGGGGTTTGTCGCCGCCGACGTCGACCGTGCGGATCGTCAACCGGCGGCCGCCCAGGGCCTCCGCGATCTCGCGGTAGGTGGCCAGTTGCTCGTCGAGGTCCGGCGCGGTGGATCGGCCCAGGAACAGGAACTCGGTGCGCACCAGGCCGGCCAGGTCGGCGCCGTTCGCCGCGGCGGCCTGTGCGTCGGCCACGGATCCGATGTTGGCGCCCACGGCGATCGTCACCCGGTCGCGGGTCACCGCGGGGGCGGCCGACCGGCTTCTGGCCTGATCGCGGCGCGTGGTCAGCGAATCCGCCCGCTCGCGGAAGCCGTCCAGCACGTCCTTGGGCGGGTCGACCGCCACCTCGCCGGTGCCGCCGTCCAGCGCGATCGTCGTGCCCGCCGCGATGTCCAGCACCGCGGGTCCGGCGCCGACCACGGCCGGGATTCCTTTGGTACGCGTCAGAATCGCCGCGTGCGACGAGGGACTGCTGAACGCGAGCAGCACCCCGGCACAGGTGGCCGGGTCGACCGACGCCGCGTCGGCCGGCGTGAGATCCGCGGCGATCAGAATGCCCGTGCCGGCCGGCCCGCCCGTGGCGACGCCGAGCAGCGCCCGCAGCACCTGCGCGGAGACCGCCCGCACGTCGGCCGCCCGCGCCTTCAGATAGGGATCGGGCAGCGCCTCGAACTCGTCCGCGACCCGGGCGGTGGCGGCCGACCAGGCCTGCGGCGCGGCCGATCCGCCGTCGATCCGCGCGCGCACGTCGTCGAGCAGATCGGCGTCGTCCAGCAACAGCAGATGCGCCTCGAAGATGCCGGCCGCGTCGCCCGCGGTGGTGGCGCGCAGGTGTTTCAGCTCGCGGCCGACCGTGGCGAGCGCGTCATCGACGCGTGCGCGTTCGGTGGAAGCGTCTCTCGGCGGAAGGTCGGGAAGTTCGGGCTCGACCGCACGCAGGTGCCAAGCCGGGCCGATCCCGATGCCCGGCGAGGCCGGCTTTGCCCCGCTGGGCGGGACTTCGGCGGCGGGCGGAGGCCCAGATGGGGGCTCGGAAGCGGGCTCGGGTGCGGGCTCGGTCTCGTCGAACGAGCGCCCGGCCAGCGCCACGATCCGCTCGATCGCCTCAGCGGCGTGATCGCCCGACGCCCGGATCTCCAAATCGTGGCCCTGCAACGCGCCGAGCGTCGCCACCCGGGACAAACTCGACGCCGGCACCCACGGAGACCCGGTGGTGGCGTTGCGGATCTGCAGAGCCGCACCGGCCGCCCGCGCCTCGGCCACCAACCGGGCGGCGGGACGCGCGTGCAGGCCGTGCCTGTTAGCCACGGTGATGCGTTTGAGGGGCGAGTCGCGCGTATCCAGATGGGTTTCGGGTGGTGGCATTTCGCCCAGCTGGCTCTGCTTGCCGGCCAGCGCGTTCGACGCCTCCTCGGCCACCTCCTGGCGGGTCGCGCCGCCGGCGGCCGCGACCGCCGCCGCGACGAGCCCCTCGACCAGCGGCGCCGGGCAGAGCAGCACCCGCTCGCGCAGCTCGTCGTCGGCGAGCAGTTCGAGGGCCAGCTCGGCGGAGAGCACGGCGCTGCCCAGGTCCATCAGCACGACCACGCCGGCGCCGTCGTCCGAGGCGGTGATGGCCTCCTCGATGGCGACCGCGTCGGTGCCGAACGTGTCCGCGTCCAGCCCGGCCGCGACCGTGATCGGCACCGGCTGGTCGTGCAGCATCTCCGCGGCCAGCGCCACCGCCGCGTCGGCCAGCGCACGGCTGTGCGAGACGACCACCAGGCCGACCATCAGAGGCCGGCCATCAGATCGCGGTGGCGGCCGCCGCCAGCAACAGCGTCACCGAGGTCGCGCCCGGGTCCTGGTGACCGGCGCTGCGCTCGCCCAGATAACTCGCCCGGCCCTTGCGGGCGACCAGCGGGATGGTCGCGTCCCGGCCCTTTTCGGCCGCCCGCACGGTGGCCGTCAGCGCCTCGGGCAGCGAGTTTCCGGCGGCGAGTGCGGCGTCGAGCGCGTCCACCGCCGGTGCCAGCGCGTCGACCATCGTCTTGTCGCCCAGCTCCGCCTTGCCGCGGGCCAGCACGCCCTCGAGCGCGGCCCGCAGCACCTTCGCGAACGCCTGCGCGTCCAGGGTGTCGGCCGCGCCGGCGGCCGTCGCCATCCGGATGAACGCGGTGCCGTAGAGCGGGCCGCTGGCGCCGCCGACCGTGCTGACCAACGTCATCCCGGTCTTCTTGAGCAGCGCGGCCGGCGTGGCGGGCGACTCGGCGTCCAGGGCGGCGACCACGGCGGTCATGCCACGGTCCAGGTTGCTGCCGTGGTCGGCGTCGCCGATCGCCGAATCGAGCGCGGTCAGCTCGTCGCGGTGCTCGTGCACCAGCCGGGCGAACTCCCGCGCCCACCGATCGAGCGCGGGAGCGTCCACCGTCTCCGCCATGCTCAGACTCCCCAGCGCAGGCCCGGCGTGCGCACCGGCGCGTCCCACAGGCGCAGGATCTCGTCGTCCGCCTTGAGCAGGGTGACCGAGCAGCCGGCCATGTCCAGGCTGGTGATGTACGGCCCGACCAGCGACCGCGCCACCTGCACGCCGGCCTTGTCGAGGATCGACTTGACCTCGGCGTACATCAGGTAGAGCTCGAGCAGCGGGGTGGCGCCCATCCCGTTGACGAAGGCGATCACGCCGCCACCGCCGGTGAAGTCGAGGTCCTCCAGGATCGGGCTGACCAGCATCTCGGCGATCTCCGAGGCCGGCGCGATCGGCACCCGGCGGCGGCCCGGCTCGCCGTGGATGCCGATGCCGATCTCCATCTGGCCGTCCGGCAGGTCGAACGTCGGCTTGCCGGCCGCCGGCACGGTGCACGAGGTGAGCGCCATGCCCATGCTGCGGCCGCCGTCGTTCACCTTGCGCGCCACGTCGGCCACCTCGGCGAGCGAGCGGCCCTCGTCCGCGGCGGCGCCGGCGATCTTCTCCAGCAGCACGGTCACGCCGACGCCGCGGCGGCCGGCCGTGTAGAGGCTGTCCTGCACCGCGACGTCGTCGTTGGTCACCACCGAGATCACCGGCACGCCGGTCTCGGCCTCGGCGAGCTCGGCGGCCATCTCGAAGTTCATCACGTCGCCGGTGTAGTTCTTGACGATGTGCAGGACCCCGGCACCGCCGTCGACCGCGGTGGTGGCGGCGAGCATCTGGTCCGGGACCGGGGAGGTGAAGACCTCGCCCGCGCAGGCCGCGTCGAGCATGCCGGGCCCGACGAAACCGCCGTGCAGGGGCTCGTGGCCGGAACCGCCGCCGGAGATCAACCCGACCTTGCCTCGGACCGGCGCGTCACCGCGATAGATGATCCGCTTCTCGTGATCGACGCGAAGCTCGGGATGGGCGGCGGCGATGCCACGCAGGGCATCGGAGACGACGGTGGACGGGTCGTTGATGAGTTTGTTCATCGGTTGCTCCTCGTCGAGCGCTCTGACCTTCCCTCAAGCTACGCCGATCATCGTGTTCCGTCCTCGGTCAATTTCCGGCGCTGTAGGTTACCGGCGTGGACCCCGTGACCGGCGGCGCTCGCAGCCTCGTCGAGCCGCCGCCCGCCGTCGACGCCGTGGCCGCGGCGGCCCTCGCGGCTTCGCTTTTCGGGGTGAAAGGCGCGGCCGAGCCGTTGCCCGCCGAACGGGACCGAAACTTCCTGCTGCGCGCCGAGGACGGCCGGCGGCTGGTGCTGAAGGTGTCGCACTCGGCCGAGGATCCGGCGGTGGTCGCGATGGAGACCGCGGCGATGCGGCACGTCGGGCTGATCGACCCGGAACTGGTGGTGCCGCGGATCGTGGGCGAGGCGGCCGAGGCGCGGGCGGCGGACGGGCGCACGCATCTGGTCCGGTTGATCACCGTGGTCCCGGGGGCGCCCGCCGACGGGCAGCCGTTGCCGGGCCGGTTCGCGGCCGACTTCGGCGGCCTCTGCGCGCGGCTCGCGCGGGCCTTGCGTGGGTTCACGCATCCGGCCGCCGTCCGGGTGCTCGACTGGGATCCGCGGGATGTGGCGGCGCTGCGGCCGGCGCTCGCGCTGGTGCCCGATCCCGGCCGCGTCGAAGGGCTACTGGATCGCCTCGGCGACCTGCGCGCCGCGACGCTCGGGCTGCCGTCGGGCGTGCTGCACGGCGACGCGACGCCGGGCAACGTGCTGGTCGACGACCGCGGTGAGATCACCGGGGTGATCGACTTCGGGGACCTGCACCACACCGCGCGCGTCGCCGATCTGGCGATCTCGCTGTGCGCGCTGCTGCGGGTCGCGCCGGACGGCCTGGCGGGCTTCCTCGAGGGCTATCAGCGGGTGACCCCGCTGGAGCCCGAGGAGGTGGGCGTGCTCGGCGATCTGGTGCTGGCGCGGGCGGCGGCCGGGGTGCTGATGAGCGCGCGGCTGGCCGCGTCGCACCCGGAGAACCGCGACTACGTCACCGGGAACGATGCCGGCAACCGGCGGGTGCTGGAGATGCCGTTGACCGCGCCCCGGCTGCATCGCATCTGCGGCACCCTCGTCGACAGATCCGGCGCCGACCTGCCCGGGCGCCGCGCTGCCGCGCTGGGCGGCACCCTGCAGCCGGTCTACCCCATCCAGGCGGTCCGCGCGGCCGGTGCCCATGTGTACGCCGCCGACGGCCGCCGCTACCTGGACGCCTACAACAACGTCCCGGTCGTCGGCCACGCGCATCCGGCCGTGGTGCAGGCCATCGCGCGCCAGTCGGCCATCCTCAACATCAATTCGCGCTATCTCCACCCGAACGCCGTCGAACTGGCCGAGCGGCTGCTCGCCACGATGCCGCCCGAGCTGGACACCTGCGTGTTCGCCAACTCCGGCAGCGAGGTGAACGACCTGGCCTGGCGGATGGCCAAGCTGTTCACCGGGCACACCGGCGCGATCGTCGCGGATCACGCGTATCACGGGGTGAGCGACGCGACGGCGGTCATGTCGACCAACGCGTACCCGGTGTCGGCTCGCCCGCCGCACGTGGCGGTCTTCCGGCCCGGCGCCGACGCCTCGCCCGCGGTGGCCGATCTGCGCCGGGCCGGGCACGAGCTCGCGCTGCTGGCGGTCGACACCGTGTTCAGCAGCGTCGGCATCCTCGAGCCGGAACCCGTTTACATGCGCGCGTTGCAGGCCGCGACGCGGGCGGCCGGCGGGCTCTTCCTCGCCGACGAGGTGCAGGCCGGCTTCGGCCGCGGCGGCACGAATCTGTGGCGGTTCCAGGACTTCGGGATGACGCCGGACATCGTGACGCTGGGCAAGCCGATGGGCAACGGCCACCCGATCGCGGCGCTCATCACCCGGCGCGAGATCGCCGACCGGTTCGCCGCCGCGGACGAGTACTTCTCCACCTTCGGCGGCAATCCGGTGTCCTGCGCCGCCGCGCTGACCGTGCTCGACATCATCGAGGATCGCGACCTGGTCGCGCACAGCGGCCGGATCGGCGCCCTGCTGAAAGCCGGACTCCCTGCTGCGGCCCGCGGCCCCGGCCTGATGATCGGCCTCCCCCTCGGACCGGACGCCGGCGCCGTGGCCGGCCGCCTGCTCGAGGCCGGCGTCCTGGTCGGCACCACCGGCTATGGCAACGACACCCTGAAGATCCGGCCACCACTGATCTGGACCGAGGAGCATGTAGGTCAGTTTCTGGCCGCAATGGCCCCTACGCTGTCCTCATGACATGGAAGATCGAGCTCATTCCCGTCCCGGTGACCGACGTCGACCGCGCCAAGGCCTTCTACGAAAAGGTCGGCTTCCACCTCGACCACGACCACAAGGTGCAGGAGGGCCTGCGCTTCGTCCAGCTGACCCCGCCCGGTTCGGCCTGCTCCATCGTGATCGGCGACGGCATCACCCAGAAGGCCCCGGGCACGCAGGAGATCCAGGTGGTGGTCCCCGACGCGGCGATCGCGCGCAAGCAACTGACCGAAGCCGGCGTCGAGGCCAGCGAGATCGACTCCCAGCCGTGGGGCACCTTCGTCTATTTCCGCGACCCGGACGGCAACAGCTGGTCCCTGCAGGCGATCGAGACCCGCCCCAACGGCTGATCAGCCGGTCCAGCCCAGCCACCGCTCGCCGGCGGTCAGGGCGGCGAACCAGATGAGCGCGCTCAGGACCGGGGTCACCAGCACCCACAGCGGCCGCCGCCTGCGCAGCATCAGGATCGCCACCACCAGCAGGGCCAGCCAGACGAGCAGCAGCAGGGCGACCGCCCAGCCCGGCGCGAGCAGCCCGCTCGCCACGTAGAACATCAGCGTCGCGAGCAGGGCGGCCAGCCCGAGCCAGCCGAGCGCCCACTTCCACCAGGTAATCATCGGCTGACGGTAGCGTGCGGGCGGTCAGCGGCAGCGCCAGACGACGGCCTGGATGGTGGCCGACTTGTCGTCCGACTGGCCGGCGATCAGGGTGCCGTCGTCGCTGAGCGTGCTGGCGATGGTGGCCGTGCCGTCGTTCCGGTGCTTGCCCAGGTCGGGCAGCCGCACCGTGCGCGAGCCGGTGACCAGCACGGCGTAGCCCTTCGGGTCCGAGCCGATCTGCCAGCCGTGCACGTTCACGTCGTCGGCCGGCATGCTCAGCTCGCCGGTCACCTCGACCTCGCCGGATCGCAGGTTCCACCGCACGGCCGCGATCGGCGTGGTGCCACCGCCCGCGCGGTCCAGCGTCGTGCTGCTGGCCATGCCGGTCGCCCAGTCGCCGCGGATGTCGAAGGCCTGGGCGATCGCGGCCGGCTCGCCGTCGATGACCGGCATCGGCAGCTCACGGTGCGCGCCGTCGGCCGGCCAGACATACGGCCTGGTGAGGTCGAGGCTGCCGACCACCGTGCCGTCGTCGCCGATGTCCCGCGCCTGCGCCTCGGTCGCGCCGGCCGGCACCGGCAGCCGTTCCGGCTCGGCGTCCACCGAGCGCCAGAGCAGCGGGGTCCTGGTGGCCTCGTCCTCGCCGATGATCGTGCCGGCCTGGTTGACGGCCAGCGCGGAGCCGTTCTTGACGCCGGCCAGCCGGGTGACCTTCCCGTCCCGGTACGCATACGGCACCGGGCCCTTGTCGTCGTAGCTCCAGCCGACCGCGGTGCCGGACGAGTTCACGTCGCGCAGCGACTCCTCGATGTCGCCGGGCAGCTTCACCTTGGTGACCTCGCCCTTGTGCCAGATCACCGCCTGATAGCCGCCCGCCTTCGGATAGGACCGCCCGACGATGTACCGCCCGGCCGGGTCCGCGCCGCTGACCAGGGCCATCGGCGCCTTGTCGGGAGTGGGCAGCACGGTGAGCTCGCAGCTCTCGGGTGCTTCCGGGGTCGTTGACGGGGCGGTCGAAGGAGCGGCCGAGGGAACCCGGCTCGCGAGCGTGCCGGGTGGCGGCGCCTGTTCGTCGAACATGCCGACCGCCACCGACGTCCCGGCCACGGCCAGCGCGGTCACCGCGGCGGCGCCGGTGTAACCGGCCGTCCGGCGGGTGCGGCGCTTGCGCGCGGTGGCGATCGCCCGCCGGACGTCCACGGTCGAGGGGGTGTCCGGCTCGTCGTCGAGCGACCGCAGCAGATCTACTTCGGATGACATGTCTGCTCCTCAGGCAGTCGGGGATTGGCCCGCGAGGGTGTGTTCACCGAGCAGGCGCCGCAGGGTGGTCAGGGCCCGGGACGTCTGGCTCTTGACCGTGCCCTGCGTGCAGCCGAGCATGGTGGCCACCTCGGCGACCGGCAGGTCGTAGTAGAACCGCAGCACCACCGCGGCCCGCTGCCGCCGCGGCAGGCGGCTCACCGCGGCCCGGACGACGTGCCGGTCCTCGACGCCCTCGGCCTCGACCGGCGGCGGCTCGGGCGTCTCCCGGAACAGCCGCACCCGCGCCCACGCCAGCCGCCGCTCGTCCACGAAGGTGCGGACCAGCATGGTCCGGACGTACGCGTCGAGATTGTCGGCGGCCCGGGCCCGGTGCCACTTCAGGTAGAGCGTGGTGATGGTCTGCTGGACGAGGTCGTCGGCCCGGTGCCCGTCCCCGGTCAGGACGAACGCCAGCCGCCGCAGCGCGGGCACCCGCGCCGTGACGTACTCGACGTACTCCTCCTCGTCCGAACCATCCCGCATAGTCCCCGTCCCTCCGTCGCCCGTCCTCCCTCAGACGGGTCCGGGCGGACGAGCGGTTGTCATCCTCCTCGCGTCATTTCACGTGCTGCAGCCCGGTCAGGCCGGCGACCTCGGCCCGGCCCTGGACCGCGCCGGTCACCGTGTCGAGCCAGACGACCTCGCCGGTGCCGCCGGCATAGACGCGACCCCCGTCCGGGCTCAGGCCCAGACCCCGGACGGGGGACGGCACCGACCAGGTCGCCCGGACCTTGTCGGAGTCCGGGTCGAGCACGGTCACCTCGCCGCCGACGCCGATCAGCAGGTGCGGCCCGAACAGCAGGTGCGCCGTGCCGGACATCGGGAACCGCTTGATCACCCTGGTGATGGTGAGCGACTCGGTGTCCGCATAGGCCAGTGAGCCCGAACCGGTGTCGACGATCGCCAGCCGGCGCCCGTCCGGGCTGATCGCGATCGCGTGCCCGGCGGCCGGCTCCTCGCCGAACGGCCGCGGCAGGTCCAGGCAGTAGGCCCAGCCCTCGCTCAGGTGCAGCACGTGCACGAAGGCGTGCACGTGGCCCGGCCGCCCGGCGATCAGGTCGCGGGTGTGCTGATGACCGGGCTGATGGGTGTAGAGCGTGTAGAGGATGGTGCCGGCGGGGGAGTGCACCGCCTGCCGCCCGTCGCCGCGCATCTCCTCCTCGGCGCCGGCTGGCACCGGCACCTTGGCCCGGGTCAGCAGTGGTCGCAGCACGCCGGTGGCCAGGTCGAGCAGCCGCACGCGGTAACGGTCCGGTGCGGTGGCCGGCATCCACTCCAGCACGAAGAGCCCGGCGCCGTCGGTGGTGAATGCGTCCGGCTCGACGACGCCGCTGAGGTCGTACCGTCGCTGTCGATCCTGGTTGATGACCAGCAACGGCGTCGTCGCCCGCGCGCTCGGCCGGACCGACGCGGGGGTCCGGGCGAGCGCGCAGGAGTTGCCGTCGGCCGAGACCACGCGGGGTGTCCACCCGTCCCCGAGAGCGATGCTCCGGGCGGCCACCCCGTCCGCCGATCCGAGTCGCTGAAGCGCCGAGCCGGTGACGGCGTAGATCGGTTCGCCGCGCGCGCCGGCCACCGCGGCCTTCCCGAGGCCGCGCCGCCGGGTGCCGGCCAGGACGGTCAGTCCGGCTTCCGACCCCACCAACACCACGTCCGGTACGTCCACCGCACCGCTGACCTGCGCACCGCGCTCCGCCCACGCTCCGCGCCCCAGAAAAGCGGCCGACCCGCCGGCCGCGACGGCCCCACCCGCGATGATGAACAACGTCCGCCGTGTAGTCATGACCTGGAGACACCGTGGAACCCGATCGGGTTCCCGGGAACCTTTCCCCGGCTCGCGGTGTCATTGGTCTGCGGTGTCATTGATCTGGCGGTGCCGAGGCGAGCGCGGGGAGGTGACGGGGCTGGAGATGGCCACCGAACTCGACGATGCGGCGGCCGTGGCCCGGGCCCGCACCGGCGACCTGGACGCCTACGAGGTGCTGGTCGTGCGGTACACGCCGTCCGCACATCGGGCCGCGGTGCTGCTCGGTGCGGGCGCCGAGGCCGACGACGTGGTCCAGGAGGCGCTGGTGAAGGCGTACCGGCAGATCTCGCGCTACCGCGGTGAGTCCGGCTTCCGGCCGTGGCTGCTGGCCATCGTCGCGAACGAGACCCGCAACCTGCACCGCTCGCGCCGCCGCCGGGACGGTCTGGTGCTGCGGGCCGCGGCGCGGGAGGACCCGGATCCGGTCAGCCCCGATCCGGCCGAGTCGGCGGTGGCGATCGACCGGCGGCAGCGGCTGGTCGAGCAGCTGCGGTCGCTCGAGCCGCACGACCGCGAGGTGCTGGTCTGCCGCTATCTGCTGGACCTGTCGGAGGCGGAGACCGCGGCCACTCTGAAGGTGCCGAAGGGAACCGTCAAGTCGAGGACGGCGCGCGCTCTGCGGAAGCTGCGCGGGAAGGTCGGGGAGGTGGCCGATGCCTGAGCGGGATGACGACCTCGCCGCCGAGCTGCGCGCGCTCTCCTCCTGGATCGACGTCCCCGAGCCGGCCGACCAGCGGACGGCCGTCCGCGCCCGGCTCAGCCGCCCGCGGGTCCGGAAGCGGTGGGTGGTGACCGCCGCGGTGGCCGCGATCGTGGCGGTGACCGGCGCGGTCGCGCCGGCCCGCGCCGCGGTGGTCGATGCGGTCGGTGACCTGCTGCGGGTGGCCGGCATCGAGGTACGCCGCGAGCCGCCTCCCCGCGGTCTGCCGGCCAGCCCGAGCCCGTTGCCCTCGGTGCGTTCCGCCGCCCTCGACGAGGCCCGCAGAACCGTGACCTTCCCGCTGCGGGTGCCGGCCGCCCTGGGCGCCCCCGAGGTGGTCGAGCTCGCCGACCCCGACGCCAAGGGCGCGCCGCGCGTGGTGAGCATGACGTTCCGGGCCGGCGCGGTGCGCTTCGACCAGTTCGACGGCAACCCGGCCCCGGTCTTCTTCAAGACCGCGCAGGACGCCGAGTGGGTGACGGTCGGCACCGGTCAGGCGATCTGGGTCGCCGGGCCGCATCCGGTCACGTACCTCGACCGGGACGGGGCCGAGCGCACCGCGACCGCCCGGCTCGCCGCGCCGACGCTGATCTGGCAGTCCGGCGGTTACACCTATCGCCTGGAGGGCATCGAGACGCTCGCCGAGGCGACGGAGGTGGCGCTCTCGCTGGCTTAGCGGCCCCGGAAGGCCACTTCCAGCCACCACGAGCCGACCGGCACCTACGCGACGATCTCGACCCGGCCACCGGCGAGCGCGGCGGCGAGATCCTGCACCACGGGCATGTGATCACGCTGGAGCGGCGGGTCCCCGAGGGGAAGCCGCGATGGCGTTAACCGATCCGTCATAACTCCGCAACGCCTGGTGACCGCGGCTTTGACACGTTTGGCTCGCCATCGGAAGGAACGGCGAGAGGTTGCGGTATGCCATATCAGGCCGAGTACATCTGGATCGATGGCACCAAGCCGTCTCCGTTGCTCAGGAACAAGACCCGCATCGTGGCGGACGGCAAGGAACCCGAGATCTGGGGCTTCGACGGATCGAGCACCAACCAGGCGCCCGGCGAGCAGTCGGACTGCGTGCTGCGCCCGGTCTACACCTGCCCGGACCCGCTGCGAAGCGAGGGCGACATCCTGGTGCTGTGTGACGTCGAGCTGACCGACTTCACCCCGCACCCGACGAACACCCGCGCGGCCTGTGTCGCGGCCGCGGAGAAGTACGCCGACCAGGAGCCGATGTTCGGCATCGAGCAGGAGTACACGTTCTTCCAGAACGGCCGCCCGCTGGGCTGGCCGGAGAGCGGGTTCCCCGCTCCCCAGGGGCCGTACTACTGCGGGGTCGGCGGGGAGAAGATGGTCGGCCGCGAGATCGTCGAGGCGCACACCACGGCGTGCCTCAAGGCCGGGCTCTCCATCGAGGGTACGAACGCCGAGGTCATGATGGGCCAGTGGGAGTTCCAGATCGGCGTGCTGCCGGCCCCGATGATCGGCGACCAGATGTGGGTGGCCCGGTGGCTGCTGCACCGGATCGCCGAGGACTTCGGGGTGGTGGTGTCCTTCGACGCCAAGCCGATGCCGGGTGACTGGAACGGCGCCGGTGCGCACACGAACTTCTCCACCAAGGCCACCATGCAGGGTTACGACGCCATCGTGACCGCGTGCGAGGCGCTCGGCCGCAACGCGCGGGCGCACGTCGAGGCGTACGGCGCCGGCATCAAGGACCGGCTCACCGGCGCGCACGAGACGGCGAGCTGGGAGAAGTTCAGCTGGGGCGCGTCCGACCGCGGCGCCTCGGTGCGCATCCCCTGGGCCGTCGAGAAGGCCAAGAAGGGCTGGCTCGAGGACCGCCGGCCGAACGCCAACATGGACCCCTACGTGGTGGCCGGCATGATCATCGAGACCTGCTGCGGCGCCCTGGCCGAGGAAGCCGGCGCCTGACCGGCCCGCATCACCACCGGCCCGTTGCCCCGCGTCAGAACCTGGCGCTGCGCAGCGGGTCGGGCTCGTCCACCTCGTCGTGCAGCACGCTCAGCACGATGTCGGCCAGATCGAGATCCATGGTCGCGTCGCCGTTCGCGTCCGTGGAGATGAACGTCGTGGTCATGCCCTTGGCCCGCCAGGCCCGCTCGATCGCGGAGTGGGTGCCGCCGATGGCCTTCGCGGACCCGACGACGGCGATCAGATCGGCGAACGACGCGCGGCCCGGAGCGGCCTGCGCCACCTGCCGGATGTATTCCGTGCGCTTCTCGCCATAGCCCCGCAGCAGCGCGATGATCTTCTCCCGCAGGACCTCGGGGTCCGGGGTCGCGTCGGCGCGGCTCTCGCTCAGGCGGTCCAGAATCGAACGGGCTTCCTCGATGTCCCCCTCGAGGTCGGGGTTGAAGGTGATCGTCACAGTTGCCATGCCCAAGTTGTAGCGCTCATCTATAAAGATGGCAAGTACTATCTTTATAGACTGAGCAGATCCGAGGATCAGACGGCTAGCTTGTAACCCACCTGGCGAATCGTCGCGATCAGCAGCTCATTGCCCGGACCGAGCTTGGCCCGCAGCCGCCGCACATGCATGTCGACAGTGCGGGAACCGCCGATGAAGTCGAAGCCCCACACCTCGCGCAGCAGCCGCTCGCGGGTGAACACCTGCCCCGGGTGCAGGGCCAGGAACTTGAGCAGCTCGAACTCCTTGAAGGTGAGCGCGAGCCGGCAGCCGCTCACGGTGACGCTGAACGAGCGCGGATCGATGCACAACCGGCCCACCTCGATCGGCCCGTCCACGACCCGGGCCGCCAGCCGCCCGGCGGCGATCCGCAGCCGCGACTGCAGCTCGGCCGGCCCGGCGCCGGCCAGCACCACGTCGTCCAGGCCCCAGTCCGCGTTGATCGCCGGCAGACCCTCCTCGGTGACCACCGCGAGCAGCGGCACCCGGATGCCGTCCGCGCGCAGCATCCGGCAGGTCTCGCGGGCCCGCAGCGGATAGAGCCGCGCGTCGACCAGGACCGCGTCCGTCGGTGAGCCGGATTGGTCCGGTCCGATGCGGACCGCGTGGTCGAGCAGCTCGAGCGCCGGCAGCGGCTGACCCGAGCGGCCCCCGCCGGGGACCAGCATCAGAATCTCCACGGAGATCAGCGTGCCCCGTGGTTGTTTCGGTTGTGCTGCGGGTTTCGCGTCCGCCGCGGTCAGACCGGGAGTTCGATGGTGGTCGGCGGGGCGACCGCCCGGGCCGGCCGGACGGTGCGCGCCCGCACCGCGATCAGCATGCACAGGCCGGCCAGGCCGAGGTTGCCGACCACGGCCGCGCCGAACAACGCCCAGGTCTCGGTGGTGATCTCGACCGGCAGCATCGCGGCCATCACCACCGGGGTCAGATAGACCAGCGCGTCGGCGATGAACAGGTAGCTCAGCCAGCGGGTCGGGCGGCGGTATCGGGCCGGCTCGCCGACCAGGCCGAGGCCGCACACGACGGCCGCCACCACCGCGCCGACGGTGAGCACGGCCTGCAGGAAGAGCACGTCACGCCGGGTGCTCCAGGACTGCGCCGCGGTGTCCAGGAAACCCAGCACCGGCCCCACCGTGAAGGCCGTCATCCACCACGTCACCGCGCGCAGGGCGACCCCGAAGACCGCCCCGCCATAGAGCATCGCGGCGGTCCCGGTCTCGGTGCCGTCCCGCTGGCTGTCCCCGCTCGCCATCACGGACGTGAACCTAGCATTGACGGGAAAGCTCAGATGACCTGTTGACCTCCGTCGATGTCATAGGTGGCGCCGGTCAGTGCGGTGTTCGTCATCAGGTGGACGGCGAGCGCGGCGACGTCGTCGGGACCGACCACCCGGCCGATCGGCAGGGACGCCCGCAACTGCTCGCGGCGCTCGTCGATCCGGTCGCCGAGCAGCGCCGCCGACAGCGGGGTGTCGACGAAGCCCGCCGCGATCAGGTTGACCCGGATCGGGGCCAGTTCCAGCGCCAGGTTGGCGGTCAGCGCGGGCAGTCCGGCGGTCATCAGCGCGATCAGGCTGAGACCGACCGCCGGTCGCCGTGCGCCGGTGCCGCCGATCAGCAGCAGGGCGCCGCCCGGTCGCAATCGCGTGGTGGACAGCCGGGCCACCCGCAGGATCAACGCGAGGTGGTCGGCCACGTGCCGGGTGCCGTCCGCGACGTCCATCTCGGCCAGCGGCGCGTAATACGGGCCGCCGGCGGTGACCAGCACATGGTCGACGGCCGGTGGCAGGGACTCGAAGAAGGCCTCCAGGCGGGCCGGGTCGCCGGCGTCGAACGCCGTGCGGCCGCTCGCGCCGACCTCGTCCGCGGCGCGTTTCAGCCGGCCCTCGTCGCGTCCGGTCAGGATGACCTCGGCGCCCTCGGCCCGGGCCAGCCGGGCGGTGCCCAGCCCGATCCCGGAGCTGCCGCCGATCACCACGACGGTCTGCCCGGTCAGCGCGCTCATCGCCGGCCAGCGATCTGGGCTTCGAGGTCGCGCAGGGCCTGGAAGATCGCCTCGGAGAAGGTCGGGAACGGCTGGACGACGTCGATCAGCACGGACAGCGGGACCCGGGCGCGGATCGCCAGCGTCGCCTGCTGCAGCCACTCGCCGGCTTCCGGGCCCAGGGCGTACGCGCCGGTCAGCCGCTCGCCGTCGGAGACCAGGGTGAGGAAACCCGGCTGCGTATCGTAGGCCCGGGTGTAGGTCGAGGTGCGGGGCACCCCGGAGAGCGGGATGGTGCTGGTGAACGACCCGTCCGCCGCCCCGACCGCGGCAGCCTGCGGGTCGCCGAAGATCACCCGGGGGACCGCCTCGTAGTGCGTCTCGCGCGGCTTGCCGAGGATGTTCGTGGCCACCACCCGGCCCTGGTACTCGCCCATGTGGGTGAGCAGCCACAGACCCGTGACATCGCCGATCGCCCAGAGGCCGGGGCCGGCCGACATGCGGGCGTCGACGGCGACGCCACGGGGTCCGGGGTGATGCCGACGGTCTCCAGGCCGATGTCCGCGACCCGGGGGCGCCGGCCGGTGGCCACCAGGAGACGGTCGCCGGTTGCCGGGGGAGCGGCGGCGAACTCCAGCGCGTACCCGTCATCGGTCTTGCGGGCCGCGACCGGCGGGGAGCTGAGCCGGACCTCGATGCCGTCCGCGCGGAGGGCGTCGGCGACGCCGTCGCCGAGCGGACGCGGCTCCCGCGGCAGCAGATGGTCGCCGCGCTGGACGAGCGTGACCGACGCGCCCATCCGGCGCACCGCCTGGGCCATCTCGACGCCGATCGCGCCGCCGCCCAGCACCAGCAGCCGCCGCGGGACCTCGGTCAGGCCGGTGACCTCGCGATCGGTCCACAGGCCGGGCAGTCCACGCAGGCCCGGCACGTCCGGGATCGCCGGATCGGAGCCGGTCGCGATCACGATGTGCCCGGCGGTGTGGACGGTCCCGCCGACGCTGACGGCGCCCGGCCCGGCCAGCCGGCCGTGTCCCCGGAGCACCTCGATGCCGGCGCCCTCGGCCCACTTGACCTGCCCGGCGTCGTCGTAGTTGGACACCTGGAAGTCGCGCCACGCGAGCATCGCCGGCACGTCCAGCGCGCCGGTGACCGCCTCCGCGGCGCCCGGCGCGTGCCGGGCCGCGGCCAGCACCTCACCGGGCCGCAACAGGGTCTTGGACGGGATGCACCCCCAGTACGAGCACTCGCCGCCGAGGAGCTCGCGCTCCACCATGGCCACCCGCAGCCCACCGGCGGCGAGCGCGGCGGCACAGTGCTCGCCGGGCGCGCCCGCACCGAGCACGATGACGTCGAAACCCGTGCTCATCGCCGCGCCGCTTCCAGGGCCGCCGTGGCGTCGGCCACCGCCTCGTCCTCGCTGCGGCCCTGCTGCCGGGCGACGATGTACGCCGCGTACCAGTCGGACCAGTGATGCTTCGGGGCGACCGCCTCATAGGGCCCGTGGTGCTCCTCGGCCTCCCGCAGGAGGGCGGTCAGGGCCGCGACGTCCATCTCAGCGGCCGGGCAGGCGCGTGGTGAGCTCCTGCAGCACGTAGCCGTTGCCGTCCGGGTCGCTGAACGACGCGAACGAGCAGTAGCTGCGGCGCTCGGGGTCCGGGCCGGGCACCCGGGACCGCTCACCGGCGTGATAGAACACCCCGCCGGCGTCGTGCCAGACCTCGCTCACCGTCGCGCCGCGGTCGATCAGCTCGGCCCGCGCCGCCTCGACGTCGGCGACCGCCAGCACCAGATTCTGCGCCGAGCCCGGCTCCGACGACGTCACGCCCTTGCCGAAGATGACCGAGCACGTCGATCCCGGCGGGGTCATCTGCACCACGTGGAAGTTCTCGTCGGCGACGAAGGACGCGTCCTCCCGCCATCCGAGGTTCTTGTAGAACTGCTTGGCCCGGTCGACGTCCGCGACCGGCACGACGATGACCTCGAGCTTCATGTCCACGGTCGGAGCTCCTCGCTCTCGGGGAAGCCGGCCCGCGAATCGGCGCCGGCGCCTCGACCACCCTCGCGCGGACAGGGGCCTCTTCGACCCCGGGAAAACCCCTGGTTCATGCCGCGCCAGGGTGTTGCGTGCGGCCTCCCCGGATCACCACAATGGACTCCGAACCCAGCCCCAGCTGAGGCGGCGAGGCATGACCAAGGCGCTCCCGGGCCGGCGCGGCGAGACCGAGATCCTGTGCGGGCTGGTCGCCGCCGTCACGGCGGGTCACGGACAGGTGCTGGTGATGCGCGGCGAGGCCGGCATCGGCAAGACCGCGCTGCTCGACATGCTGGTCGAGTGGGCCGCCGGCTGCACGGTCGCGCGCGCGACCGGTGTCGAGTCGGAGTCGGCCCTGGCGTTCGCCGGGCTGCACCAGCTCTGCGCGGGCCACCTCGACCGGCTGGACAAGCTGCCGGCCCCGCAGCGTGCGGCGCTGAGCACCGCGTTCGGTCTGCGCAGCGGCGCGGCGCCGGACCGCTTCCTGGTCGGCCTCGGCGTGTTGACCCTGCTCAGCCGGGTCGCCGAGGATCGGCCGCTGATCTGCGTGGTGGACGACGCCGACCGGCTCGACCGCGAGTCGGCGCAGGCGCTGGAGTTCGTCGCCCGCCGGCTCGGCGCCGCACCCGTGGGCCTGGTCCTGGCCGGGCGGGAAACCGAATTCGCCGGGTTCCCGGAGCTCGCGATCCACGGCCTGGGCCGCGACGATGCGGCGGCCCTGCTCGACTCCGTGATCTCCGGCCCGCTCGATCCGCGGGTGCAGGAGCGGATGCTCGCCGAGTGCAGCGGCAACCCGCGCGCCCTGATCGAGCTGCCACGCGGCGTGGCGGCGGCCTTCGGCGGCGCTGATCCGCTCGTGCGCCGAGTTCTCCTCCCCGAATCGGCGCCACCGGCCGGGCAGCTGCTTCTCCTGGCGGCCGCCGAGCCGCTCGGTGACCTCGCGCTGCTGTGGCGGGCCGCGGACCTGCTCGGACTCGACCGGGACCCGGAGGTGGCCGGCCTGGTCGAGCTGCGGGACCGCGTCCTGTTCCGGCCTCCGCCGCTCCGCTCGGCGGTCTATCAGGCGGCCACCCCGGCCCAACGGCGGGACGTGCACCGGGCGCTGGCCGCCGTCACCGACCCCGCGGCGGACCCCGACCGCCGGGCCTGGCATCTCGCGCAGGCCGCGATCGGACCGGACGAGGCGGTCGCGGCGGACCTGGAGCGTTCGGTCGACCGGGCACGCGCGCACAGTGGCTACGCCGCGGTGGGCGCTTTCCTCGAGCGTGCGGCGGCGCTGACGCCCGACCCGGCCCGGCGCGCGCGGCGGACCCTCGACGCGGCCTGGGCGAAGACCACCGCGGGCGCCTTCGACGAGGCCCGGTCCCTGCTCGCGGCCGCGACGCCGCTCGACTCCGCGCTGCTCAGGGCCCGGATCGACGGCTGCGCCCGGGACGGCGACGACACGCCGCCGCGGCTGCGGACCGGCGAGGCCGGTCTGGAAGCCGTCTCCGACGATCTCGGCCCGGCCCGTCCGTTGCTCGACGCGGTGGCCCTGCTGCACACCCACGGGTACGCCGCCGCGGCGCCCGCCCTGCGCCGGGCGGTCCGGGCCTTCGCCGGCGACGAGCTCACCGGCGTCCGGCTGGCCGGCCTGGTCGCCCGGGACCTGTGGGAGGACGAGCGCTGGGACGTCCTCACCCGCCGCCACCTCGACACGGTCCGGGCGACCGGCGCCCTCAGCCTGCTCCGGCCGGCCGTCGAGGCACGGATGATCTTCGACCTGCACAGCGGCAACCCGGTCCCGCCCGCCGGCGGTGAAGAGCGGTGGTGGGCCCGCGCCCTGCTCAGCAACGGCCTCGCCCGATACGAGGACGCCCTCGCCGCCGCCCGGCAGGTGACCGCGGACCCGCCGGAACCCGGCCCGGCACAGCTGGCCCTGCCCGAGCTGATCGAGGCCGCCGTGCACAGCGGCCACCCGGCAGAGGCAGCGGCCGCCCTGGACCGGCTCACCGAGCTGACCCGGGCCAGTGGCACGGGTTACGCGCTCGCCGTCGAGGCCGGCGCCCGAGCCCTGCTCGCTGCCGGCGACGCCGCGGACGACCTGCACCGTGAGTCGATCGCGCGGTTCGGGGGCACCCGGATCCGCCTCGGGCTGGCCCGGGCGCAACTGCGCTACGGCGAGTGGCTGCGCCGCGAGGGCCGCCGGGTCGACGCGCGCCCCCAGCTGCGCGCCGCCTCGGAGGCGCTGACCGCGATGGGCGCGGACGGGTTCGCCCAGCGGGCCCGGCGCGAGCTGCTGGCCACCGGCGAGACGGCCCGCAGGCGCACCGGCGAGGAGACCGATCAGCTGACCGCTCGCGAGTCGCACATCGCCAAGCTGGCCGGGGAGGGCCTGACCAACCCGGAGATCGCCGCCGAGCTGTTCATCAGTCCGCGCACCGTCGAGTGGCACCTGCGCCGGATCTTCACCAAGGTCGGCGTCACCACCCGTCGCCAGCTCCGGCATCGGTGACCGGGTTCTAGGCTGGGCGGATGCTTCGAGGGCTGGTGGGCGGGACGATCGCTCTGGGCGTACTCATCGGGGTCTCCGCCTGTGGTTCCGAGCCGGCCGGGCCGACGCACGCCAGCCACGACGCGACGCCCCCGCAGCCGCTGCGCAGCGGCGAGCGGTTCGTCACGGTGACCATGCCGGCGGCCTATCAGCCCGCCGCGCCGCACGGTGGCACCGACGAATACCGCTGCTTCCTGGTCGATCCCGGCATCACCGCGGACGCGTTCCTGACCGGCAGCGAATTCCTGCCGCAGAACCCGGACATCGTCCATCACGCGATCTTCTTCCGGATCGATCCCGGCCAGGTCGCCGAGGCCGAGCGGACCGACGCGGACGCCCCCGGCGAGGGCTGGACCTGCTTCGGCGACGCCGGCATCCCGGGCGACCCGGCGTGGGTGGCGCACTGGGCGCCCGGCACGCACGAGTCGATGCTGGCGCCGGGCATCGGCTACCCGATGCCGCCGGGCAGCCGGCTGGTCATGCAGGTGCACTACAACCTGCTCGGCACCCAGGGCAGGCCCGGGCCGACCGACCGTTCCGGGATGCGGATGCGGCTGAGCGACCAGCGCGGGCTGACGGCGCTGGAGACCATGCTGCTGCCGGCGCCGGTCGAGTTGCCCTGCGCGACCGGCGAGACCGGCCCGCTGTGCGACCGCGCGGCCGCGATCAAGGACGTGGCCGACCGCTTCGGCCCGCGGTCGGCAGGGATGGTCGAGGGCCTGAACCAGCGGTGCGACCAGGGCCGGGCGCCCGCCGCGGGCGACACCCAGCGGTGCGACCACCCGGTCGTCCAATCCGGAACGATCCACGGCGTGGGCGGCCACATGCACCTGCTGGGCCGCTCGATCACGATCGAGCTGAACGGCAAGCCGCTGCTGTCGGTGCCGGCGTACGACTTCGACGAGCAGGCGGTGGTGCCGCCGGCCACGCCGGTCACGGTCGCGCCGGGCGACACCCTCCGCGTGACCTGCACGCACGACGCGAGCCTGCGCCGGCAGTTGCCGCAGCTGAGGCGGTTGCCGCCGCGCTACGTGGTCTGGGGCGAGGGCACCAGCGACGAGATGTGCCTGGGCCTCGTCGTCTGGTCACCGTCCACCTAGGCCGGCGCTGCGGCCGGCCGGACATCGTCGGGAACTAGGCTGAACGTTGAGCCCGGTGGCGTGTGGCGGATAGCCTCGTCGGCGTGAGTCAGCCGCATGAGCGGGTCGACCCGGCCGCCACCGTCACGCAGGAGCGGCAACCCTCCGTCGCGCGGTCGCCCGGCCCGCAGGTCGATCCGCGGCTCGGCCCGCTGGCCATGGGCGGCAACGGCGCGATCACCCGGCTGCTCGTCTCCCGCTCGCCGGCCGACACCGACACCGCCGCGCCCACCTTCACCGGTGGCGACATCCGGGCCATGTCGATCACCCCGCAATACGCCCTCGGTCTGCCCGACGATCGGCTCGCGGCCGACCTGCAGACGCTGGAGCAGCACATCAAGGTGCTGCCGGTGGCCGGTGCGGAATACGAGGCGGCCCGCGAAAATCAGGGCATCCTGCAGCGCGAGCAGGTGCGCCGGCTGATCGAGGGGCCGGGCAACGTCTCGACCGGCGACTCGGTCGCCGCCCGGCACAGCCGTTTCCAGCAGGCCGTGCTGCTCACCGCCCAGCAGCGGCTCACCGAGAACCAGCAGAACCTCGCGCAGTGGCGGGAACTGATCGAGACCCAGTTCACCGCGCCCTTCCTGCAGACCCAGGTGCTCGCCCAGTCCGCCGAGGACCTGCGCAACTCGGCGATGCGCACCGGCGGCATGCCGGCCTTCGACAACTGGACCGGCACGAGCAGCCCCAACAAGCGGAACGTCTACGAGCATCAGGCGCGTGGCGAGTGGAAGGCCTGCACCGGCTGCCACGAGATGGTGCGCTCGGACGAGCTCGACCGGCACCAGTCGCACGTCGGCCCGGCCTGGCAGTCGCCGGCCGACCGGCTGGAGGGGGCCGCGGGGCTGCCGCAGGGGCAGAACGACCCGCTCGGGATCAACGGCCCGTCCAACAGCGAGCGGGTGCGGATGGCGGTCGAGGCCATCCGGCCGCTCGTCGCACCTCTGGGTGACCAGGGCTACCGGATCATTCCGGACGACGTCTTCAGCCTCAAGAGCGGTCTGACCGCCGAGGAGCTGCGCACGGTGATCCTGGCCAAGATCGGCGAACGGCACGGGGACTACGCGGTCCTCAAGGCGCACATCGCCGACGGCCGGATCAGCTACCTTCAGCTCGGTCCGATCCTGCAGGACCTGCTGCCCAGCGCCGACGCCGAGGTGCGCCAGGCGGTCGCCGACGAACAGGCGAAGGAGCAGGCCTTCTCGATCCTCAAGATCGCCGGCACGCTGATTCTGGCGCTGCTCTCGCTGCTCTTCCCGCCGCTGGCCCTGGCCGTCGCCGCCCTGCAGTTCCACAGCGGCTACGAGATGTTCAAGACCGGCCAGGACTACACGCTCGGCACCGGCGCCAACAACGTCTTCACCCGGGAGCAGCAGGACGCCGGCCCGGGGATGATGGTCGGCGGTGCGATCAACATGGGCATGGCCGCCGCCACGGTGGCGATGGTCGCGCCCGGCGCGCTGGACATGGCGGCCACCCGGGCGATCACCGCGTCGGATCTGTCGATGGCGCGGGCGATGGCCACCCGCGCGATGTCCGGCCCGATCCCCGAGGCCGAGTTGCTGCAGCTCCAGCAGGCCGGCCTGGTCGGGCGGATGGCGAAGGGCTGGGCCGACATGCGCGGCTTCCAGGTGCTCTATCGCGGGCAGGGCGCGCCCACCGCCGAGCTGCTCAGCCCGGTGGCCCGGGCCGGCGGCGTCGAGGCGTCGCAGAACCTCTACAACACCATGAAGGCCCAGGGCCTCACCGACCTGGAGATCGCCGGATACACGGCCAAGTTCAACGGTCAGCCGGTGCCGGGCCAGTTCACGCCGGAAGGGCTGGGCGGGCAGCCGCTGGGCGGCGTCGGCATCCCGACGACACGCCTGCCCAACATCGCCTCCGATTTCGCGCAGGGACCGACCGGCGTGATCTATGTTCTGCGGGTGCCCAAGAACATGCCGGTCCAGGTCGGCACCGGCGGCTGGGGCTCACAGTCCGCGCTCGAGCAGGAGTGGGTCGTGTTCCACCAGCTGCCCAACGGCACGGTCGTCCGGGTGATGGAGGGCAACGTGGTGCCGCCGTTGCGCTATGACGCGCCGCCCGGCATCGGCCCGTCGCTCGGCGTTCCGCCGGCGCCGTGACCACGCCGGCCCGCGAATGGCGGGAGACCCTGCGCCGGGACATGCCCCGGGTTCGCGACGACGACGCGCTCCGGGAGGTCGCCGAGCGGGACTACCCCGCGTCGGCCGGGCTCGAGCGATTCATCCTGGCGGTGGTGCTGCTGACCTTCGGCCGGGCGGACGCGGCCGGCGCGATCCTCGACGAGCTGCCGCCGGTGCGCCACCCGGCCCGGATCCTGGCCCGCGCGGTCGATGCCCTGCTCCCGACCGGCGGCAACACGCCCGGCGATCCGGACGCCACCCGGGCCTGGCTGGCCGCGCACGCCGACGAGCTCGAGTGGAGTGAGTCCGAGGGCCGTTACCGGCTCAGGTGAAGGTCTGCCGAAGCTCGCCGACCCCGTCGAGGCGGCTGATCAGCGTCTCGCCCGGCCGCAGGAAGCGCGGTGGGGTGCGGCGGTTGCCGACGCCGCCGGGCGTACCGGTGAAAATGAGGTCTCCCGGCAGCAGCGGGCAGATCGCCGAGAGCCGGACCACCAGATCCTCGATCGAAAAGATCATTTCTTTGGTACGCCCGGACTGCAGCGTCTCGCCCCCCGAGCCGCTCACCAGCTCCGACGCAAAGCCGATGTCGTCGCGGTCCGGGAAGTCGTCCGGGGTGACCGCCACCGGCCCGATCGGACCGAAGCCGGGGAACGACTTGCCCAGCGAGAACTGCGCCGGCCTGCCCTGCGACTGGGTGAGCCGCTCGGAGAGGTCCTGCCCACAGGTCAGCCCGGCCACCGCGGCCCAGGCGTCGGCGCGCCCGATCCGGAAGCCGCCCGCGCCGATCACCGCCACCACCTCGATCTCCCAGTCCACATTGCCGGGTGGTAGCGCGACCGTGCTGACCGGACCGGTGATGCAGCTCGGAAACTTGGTGAACACGAGCGGCGCGTCCGGCGCGGTGAACCCGGCCTCGGCCGCGTGCGGGCGATAGTTCAGCGCCACCGCGAAGACCTGCCGCGGATCCGGCACCGGCGGGCCGAGCTCGGCGTCGGTGACCGGTATGGCCGCGGACCAGTCCGCAGTGGACGCCCACGCCCGCACCTCGTCCCAGCGGGCCAGCGCGGCGCGCACGTCGGACGGCAGCGCGCCGCCGGAAACCATTGCCACATCGAGCGCGCGGCCCTCCGCCACCAGCACGAAGCGGCCGCCCAGCGTGCCGAACCGCATCAGCCGGCCGTCTCCGCATAAAGGTCCGTCGTGTACGGCGGGGTGTCGTGCGCCGCGCTCCACGGCACCACCCGGTTGCGCAGCACGCCGACGCCCTCGATCTCGGCCTCGATCTCGTCGCCCGGCCGCAGATAGAAGTCGAACGGATTGGGCTGCACGGCCGCGACGCCGGAGATCGTGCCGGTGGTGATGATGTCGCCGGCGCTGTAGCCCTGTGCCGAGTGGTGCGCGACCAGGTGCGGGATCGAGATGGTCATCTGCGCGGTGTTGCCCTGCTGGCGCACGTCGCCGTTGACCCGCAGCTGCATGGCCAGCTTCTGCGGCTCCGGCACCTCGTCCTTGGTCACGATCCACGGCCCGATCGGGCAGAACGTGTCGATGCCCTTGGAGAACGAGAAGACGCCGGACTGCATCTCGCGCCGCTGGATGTCCCGGGCGGTGATGTCGTTGAACACCAGGTAGCCGGCGATGTAGTCCTCGGCCTCCTCGGGTCCGAAGAACTTCCCGCTCCTCCCGATGACGATCCCGAGCTCCAGCTCGTAGTCCAGCTCCTTGGTGAGCCCCTCGGGATAGACGATCGCGTCGTCCGGCCCGATGATCGCGTCCACGTTCTGAAAGAACACGATCCCCTTGTGTACGGGGTGGGACCAGTTCACGGCCTGCAGTTCGGTGTGGTGCTCGGTGAAGTTGCCCGCGGTGTGGAAGAACTTCTTGGGCACGATCGGGGCGCGCAGCCGCACCGCGGAGCGCTCGAGCCGCTCGCCGGTCTCGTCCACCCGCCCGCCGCGCTCGAAGAACTCCCGCGTCGAGCCGCAGGCCAGCTCGATGACCGTGTCCCCGTCCAGGCGGCCCACCCGGCCGTCATCGAACGTGATCAGCTTCATCCCGCCTCCGGTGGCTCTCGTTGGATGAAAGTAGGTTGCGTCAAACAAAAGCCGGTGTCAAGAAACCCGGAAGACCCGGAGCTGCATCGCGAGAGCGAGGTAGTACCCGGTGAGCGTGAGCAGCTCGAACAGCGTGGTCTCGCCGAGCGCGTCGGCCGCCCGCCGATATTGCTCGTCGTCCAGATCTCCGCCGGCGGCCAGCGCGTGGACGGTCTCGGCGATGACGCGCTCCGGCTCGGGCAGCCTCTGATGGTCGCCGGTGCGCAGGGCCGCCAGCTCCTCGTCGGTCACGCCGACGTGCCGCCCGACCGCCTCGTGCGCCTGCCACTCGAACGCCGCGCCGGCGTCCACGGCGACGACCAGGATGGCGATCTCGCGGGCCCGGTCGCTGAGCGAGGTCTCGTAACGCACCGCGGCACCGAGCGCCTGCAACGCGAACCCGAGCTTCGGCTGCAGCAGGAACGCGTTGAACGGCCCCTGGAGCCCGCCGTCCTCGTCGACCAGCCGGAAGAGCTGCGGACCCTGGGCGCGGCGGCCACCGGCGACGGTGTCGTAGACCGCCCGCTGGTCGTCGGTCAGCTCGGCCGGGCGCAGCTTGCGGATGCGGTCGGTCATGCCGCGCCCGCGCTTCCCGCCGAGGCCAGCTGCGAGATCTCCGCGCAGGTCGCCAGCAGCACCGGCTTCAGCTCGCGGACGATGCGCTGGGTCGACCAGTCGCGCGCCTGCACCGCCAGATTCACCCCCGCGACGATCCGGCCGCCGGCGCCGGTGATCGGCCCGGCCACCGAGCGCAGCCCGTGCGCCAGCTCCTCGTCCTGCAACGCCCAGCCCTGCTCGCGGATCCGGGTCAGCTCCTGCCGCAGCTCGTCCAGGTTGACCTTCGCGTTCGGGCCGTGCTGGCCGGGGAACGAGGTGTCGGTGATCCGGTCGCGCAGCTCGGCCTCGGTCAGGTCGGCGAGCATCAGCTTGCCGATCGAGGTGTGCACCGCGGGCAGGGTGGAGCCGACCTGGATGTTGGCCGTGACCAGGTCGGAGTTGCGCAGCCGCACCAGATAGAGCACCCGGTCGCCGGTGAGCACCGCCAGGTTGACCGTCTCGCCGGTGGACTCGCCGAGCCGCTGCAGCTTGGGGGTGGCGAGCGCGACCAGGTCGAGGCTGCGCAACGCCGCCCCACCGAGGGTCAGCGTGCGTACGCCGGGCCGGTAGTCCCCGCCCGGCAGATGGTCCAGATAGCCCTCCGCGGTCAGCGTCATCACCACCCGGTAGACCGTCGGCATCGGCAGCCCCGACGCGGTGGCGAGATCGCTCACCCGCCAGGTCGGCCGCTGCTCGTCGAACAGGCTCAGCAGCCGCAACCCCTTGGCGAGCGCCTCGACGCGGTATTCGGGCTTGTCGGGGGCCTTCTCGGAACTAGCCGAACTGCGCCGACCGGCGGCCATGGATCACCTTCTCGAAAGCGGTGGGCATCGGAACGTGGGCCCAGCCTAGGCGGTGCCACCAGGGCATCTGGACACTCCCCGGAGGCTGGTCTAGCTTATCGGATAGTGACTTTCATTGGCCGAGAATTCAAGCGTGAGGTGTCCATGGACTGGTTAGCGCTCTCCGGCCGCCCCGCGCTCGTCGCCGGAGCCGGCGGCCTCGGCGGCGCGAGCGCGATCGGCCTCGCCGCGCAGGGCGCCTCGGTCGTCCTCGTCGACCAGGACGAGGAGCGCCTCGAGTCGGTGGCCCGCACGGCGAAGGAGGCCGGCGGCGGCCTGCGGACGATCGCCGCCGACCTGCGCTCCGCGTCGCGCTGCCGCGAGGTGGTCGCCGAGGCGGCGGGGCTGGTGGGTGTGCCGCAGATCTTCGTCCACGCGGTCGGGCGCAACGTCCGGCGGCCGGTGCTCGAGCTGGGCGACGAGGACTGGGCGCGGATCGTCGAGCTCAACCTGTCCACCGCGTACTGGCTGGGCCAGGCGGTGGGCGGGCTGATGGTCGGCGCCGGGTACGGCCGGATGACCTTCGTGTCCTCCGTCTCGGGTCTGCTCGCGCACGCCGACCACGCGCCGTACGCCGCCACCAAGGGCGGTCTCAACCAGCTCATCCGTGTGATGGCCCGGGAATGGGCAAGCCGCGGGGTGAGCGTCAACGCGGTCGCGCCCGGCTACATCGAGACCGACCTGACCAGAGAGCACCTCGACAAGGACGGCAACCGCGACGCCCTGGAGAGCCTGGTGCCGGCCGGTCGGCTCGGGGTGCCCGAGGAGATCGCCGACGCGGTCACCTTCCTGTCGTCGGACCGGGCCCGCTTCATCACCGGCCAGGTTCTCTATGTCGACGGCGGCCGCGTCTTGGTCTGAGAAACTCTAATCCGACAAACCGGAGGAATGCCACGTGCCACTCACACCCGTCCCCATCCCACGCCGCTTCGAGGGCCGGTCCGTGGTCGTCACCGGCGCCGGCACCGGATTCGGCGCGGAGATCGCCGTGCGGGCCGCGCAGGAAGGCGCCCGTACCGTCGGTGTGCATTATCGATCGTCGAAAGCCGGCGCCGAAGCCACCGCCGAGCGGGTCCGCGAGGCCGGCGCCGAGCCGGTCCTGCTGCAGGCCGACATTGTCGAGTGGGCGCAGGTCGCCGCGCTGGCCGACGAGGCCTTCACCCGGCTCGGCGGCGTCGACGTGCTGATCAACAACATCGGCGACGTGGCCCGCGAGCAGATGTCCTGGCGGGATATCAGCGAGGAGTCCATCGACCACGTGCTCGCGGTCGACATCAAGGGCACGATGGCCTGCATCCACGAGTTCGGCAAGCGGATGCTCGACCAGGGCCACGGCGCGATCGTCAACATCGGCTCCACGGTCATCGTCCGGGGGAGCGCCCGCGCCCCGCAGTACGCCGCCGCCAAATACGGCCTCCTCGGCGCCACCAAGTCCTATGCGCACGCCTTCGCGCCGACCGTGCGGGTGAACATCTTCGCGCCCGGCTTCATCGAGACCGAGGCGACGCTGGGCCGCGAGGACTGGAAGTCCGGCCGCGGCGACCAGCTGCGCAAGCTGACCCCGATGGGCCGCATCCCGGGCCCGGCCGAGCTGGCCGGCACGGCGCTGTTCCTGGCCACCGACGACGCGAGCCACATGACCGGCGGCTACATGGTGGCCGACGGCGGTTACAACATGGTCGGCGCATGATGGTTCATCCGCGTGATCTGTCGCTGGGGGAGGCGCGGGCGCTGGTGCAGCGGGCCGTCGACAAGGCCGAGCAACTCGGGCTGCGCGGGGGCGTCGCGGTGGTGGGGGCGAGCGGGGCGCTGATCACGGCGTCGCGGCTCGACCACGGTGGGCCGGGCGGGATGGCGCGGGCCCGGTCGAAGGCGTGGATCGCGGCCACCCAGCAGATCACCAGCACCGAGCACCTGCACCGGATGACGACGTTGCCGGCGCCGATCTCGGCCGGCTTCGTGCGGGTGAGCCCGGAGTCTGTCTTTCCCGGCGCTGGTGGGATCCCGATCCGCTCTGCGGACGGCGTGGTGGTCGGTGGGATCGCGGCGTCGGGCGCGACAGTGAGCCCGTTCCTTCCGGAAGGGGTCGCGCCCGAGGTGGTCAGCGCGGCCGGTCAGCCGGCCAACCCCGAGGATCTGCTGATCGCTTATGCCCTGGACGTTCCCTATGTGGGGCAGCACGGTGACGATGCCGCCCGGTGGAAGCAGCGCTTCGGGGATCTGGTGGTCTCGCCCTCGGAGAGTCTCGGCATGAAGGCGGCGCCGGTGGCGGGCGGTCAGCATGAGCTGACGTGGGCCCGGGAGATCTGTGATCAGGTGCTCGCGCGGGCTCGGGTGGAAGGGCTGGCGGTGAGCGTCGCGGTCGTCGACCGGGGTGGCGATCCGATCCAGCAGGACCGGGCGGATGACGGGCCGGCCGGTGGTGTCGAGGTGGCGCTGGCGACGGGGGCGGCGGCGGCTCGGTTCGGGTGTGCGAGTGAGCAGGTGGCGCAGTGGTATGGCGCCGCGGTTGCTGGGCTGCATCCGGTTGCTGTGTTGGGGGCGCCGGGTGGGGTGCCGCTTATGTTCGGTGGGCGGGTCGTGGGTGGCGTCGGCGTCGGGGGAGTCGACCCGGCGGTGTGCGCAGAGCTGGCGCGCGCGGTGGGGAAGCCGTGAAGTGCGCGGGTCGCGGGCGGGTGACGCCGTGAACGGCGTGTCCCGGGCGGCGGCGCCGATCTTGGGGCGGGGGTGCGGGCGCCGCCACCTCCCCCACCCAGGCACTGGGTGGGCGGTGAATGTAGCCCGGGCCTACGACATTTCCTCCCGGCCGTCCACAGCCGGCGCAAACCAAGGAGCAGTGTGAGAACAAGCGAACCCATCCGGATCGCGGTCCTCGGCTGCGGCGCGATCGGCAGCCTCTATGCCGCCCACCTCGCCCGCGTCCCCGGCGTCGAGGTCTGGGCCGCCGACCCCTGGCGCGAGCACATCGAGGCCATCGAGACCAACGGCCTGACGGTCACCGGCCAGGCCGGCTTCACCGCCCCCGTGCACGCCCGCACCAGCGCCGCCGACCTCCCGCCCTGCCACCTCGGCATCGTGGCCACCAAGTCGCTGCACACCAGGGCGGCCGTGGTCGCCGCGGAAGAAGCGCTGAGACAGGCCGCCACGGTCAGCGTGCAGAACGGGGTCGGCAACGAGGAGCTGATCGCCGAGATCCTGCCCCGGGTCATGCGCGGCACCATCGTCACCGCCGGCGTCGTCACCAAGCCCGGGACGGTCCGGTATGACGCGCCCGGCGACTCGTGGCTCGGGCCGTTCGAGCCCAAGCCGGCCACCACCGACGAGATCGGCCTGCTCGCCCGGCTGCTCAGCGAGGGTGGTCTGAAGACCCACGCCGTCAAGGACGCGCGAGGGCCACAGTGGACGAAGGTGGTCTTCAACGCGGCCACCAGCCCGCTCGCGGCGCTCACCGGGCTCACCGTCGGGCAGGTGTGCACCGATCCCGCGCTGCGTACCCAGGTGGGGGTCTTGATCTCGGAGGCGGAGGCGGTCTGCGCGAAGGCCGGCATCGGGCTGACGCGGGACCCGGCCGAGGCGGTCGAGGAGGCGATCCGGGAGGCGTTCGGGCACAAGCCGTCGATGCTGCAGGACGTGCTGGCGCGGCGGGCGACCGAGGTCGACGTGCTCAACGGTGGCATCGCGGACGAGGGGCGCCGGGTCGGAGTGGCCACGCCCGCGCACGACGCCATGGTCGCGCTGGTGCACGGCCTCGAGAGCTCCTGGAAATAGGGCATGGACATCTCCACGGGCGTCGTTTACGTTTCACGCAGGTAACTCGGAAAGTAGTTTTCGCTAGGTGAAAGTCAGCACATAGCAAGATCACAGCGAGGAGTCCGGCCGTGAGTTCTCACCACGTGCGCGCACCGCGCGCCATAGTCGCTTTCGGCGCCGCGCTGCTGTTGCTGGCGTCCTGCAGTCACGCTTCGGACTCCGGTGGCTCGACCGCCGGTGGATCGGCCGCGGCGCTGCCCAAGACCCTGGTCTTCTCGCCGCTCTCGCTCGCCCCGCCGGCCCTGAAGGGTCTGTCCGAGGGCGTGAAGGGCTATGCCGGCAGCAAGGGCTGGGAGGTCATCGTCCAGGACCCGAACTTCGATCCCAGCAAGCAGACCCAGCAGCTCAACGAGGTGCTCAGCTCGGGACGGGCGGGCGCGGCCTGGATCATCGCGGTGGCGCCGCCGTCGATGACGCCGATCATCAAGACGGCCCAGTCCAAGGGCATCCCGCTGCTGGTCAACGGCCGCCCGGACGAATACGGCTTCAGCGGCCCGCAGCCGGGCATCACGTTCGACTACATCGACTACGCGGCCGGCGGCAAGGCCCTCGGCGAGCAGCTCGGCGCGTGCATTACCGAGAAGATGGGCGGCAAGGCGGAGGTCCTGGCGGCGCAGAGCTCCGAGGGGCAGGCCGGCAAGAAGGAGTTCGAGGAGGCCGCCGCGGCCGCGCTCAAGGCCGCCGCGCCGGGCGCCACCATCGTGCAGACCATCGTCGCCAAGGACCGCGCGAGTTCGCAGACCGACACCGGCAACGTGTTGCAGGGCAAGCCGAACCTGAGCGCCGTGATGGCGTCGAACGACGAGGGGGCGCTGGGCGCGCTCGGGGCGTTCGCCGCGGCCGGCAAGACGCCGCAGTGCGTGACCGACTTCGGCGGCAACGAAGAGGTGCTCGAGAACGTCACCGACGGCAAGATCTACGCCTCGGTGGCGCTGCAGTTCGAGGCCGACATGACCCAATCCTTCGACACTCTGGTGACGATGCAGGCCGACCCGAAGGCGAACGGCCAGGTGCTGGTCGTTCCGCAGAAGGTCGTCACGGCAAAGGGCTGAGGAATGACCGTGACCGCTGAAACCAGTAGGGAGACGACCGCCGGGCCGGAGAGCGACCCGGCGGGCGTCCGCTGGCTCATCTTCGCCCGCGACCGCGGCATCTTCGTCCTCTGGGCGGTGCTGCTGATCGGCTTCAGCCTGTGGGCCAGCCCGTATTTCGCCAGCCTGGACAACGCGATCCTGATCGCGAACGCGGCGGCGCTGACCGCCATCTTCGCGGCCGGCATCGCGGTCGGCATCATCTGCGGCGCGCTCGACCTGTCCATCCCGGGCACCGCCGCGATGGCCGGCTGCGTCTGCGGCTGGCTGATGACGCACGGGATCCCGGTCGGCGTCGGCATCCTCGCCGGGCTGGCGGTGGGCATCGTGGTCGGGATGGTGAACGGGCTGATCGCGCTGCGCGGCTTCAACCCGATCATCGTCACCATCGGCTCGTTGTCGGTGCTCTCCGGACTGGCCGCGGCCCTGGCCGGCGGTTACACGATCCCGGGGCTGACCGGACTGATGTTCCTCGGCACCGACCGCTTCGCCGGGATCCCGGCACCGGTCTGGGTGGTCGCCGCGCTGTTCCTGATCGGCACGGCGTTCCTGACCCGCACCCGGGACGGCATCCGGCTGATGGCGGTCGGCGGCAACGCCGAGGCGGTGCGGCGGTCCGGCATCAACGCCGACCGGTACACGGTGCTGGCCTTCGTGGTCAGCGGGTTCTGCGCGGCGCTCGGCGGGCTGGTGACGGCCGGCCTGGTGACCGAGGCGAACCCGGCGGCCAACCCCGGCATCATCTTCAACGCGCTCACCGCGGTGGCGCTGGCCGGTGTCTCGCTCAGCGGCGGCCGCGGGTCGCTGCCACGGGTGCTGGTCGGCGCGCTGATCCTGGGCACCATCTCGAACGGGCTGACCATCAAGGGCATTCAGCCGTACTGGGCGACCGCGGTGACCGGCCTGCTGCTGCTCGGCTCGCTCGGTCTGGAGAAATGGGTGTCCACCACGGTCTCCCGGCGGCTGGTCGCCACCGCCCAGGCCTCCGCGCACACCGGGACGAGGTGACCGGCATGACCGGGATCGCGCCCGCGCTGGAGTTGCGCGGCATCGACATGCACTACGGCTATGTCCGCGCGCTCGACGCCATCGACGTCGCGGTGCACCAGGGCGAGGTCGTGGGTCTGCTGGGCGACAACGGCGCCGGCAAGTCCAGCCTGCTCAAGGTGATGTCCGGAGCGCATCAGCCGACCGCCGGCACGATCCTGGTGCACGGCGAGCCCACCGTCTTCCACTCGCCGAGCCAGTCCACCGCGGCCGGCGTGCAGATGGTCTATCAGGACCTGGCGCTGGTCGACGCCCAGGACATCGCGACCAACCTGAACATCGGCCGGGAGATCCTGCGCAAGGGCGCGCTCGGCTGGCTCGGGTTCGTGGACCACAAGGCGCAGCGCAAGCGGGCGGCGGCCGAGCTCGACCGGCTGGGAGTGCGGACCGCCGCGGTGACCCGTCCGGTCGAGATGCTCTCCGGCGGCCAGCGGCAGGTGGTGGCGCTGGCCCGCGCCGCGACCCGGGTCACCGGCGACCGCAATGGCGTGCTGCTGCTGGACGAGCCGACCGCCGCGCTGGGCTACGAGCAGACCCGGCAGGTGCAGGCGCTGATCCGGCGGATGGCCGAGCAGGGCGTGGCCTGCGTGCTGGTCACGCACAACCTGCCGCTCGCGGCCGAGGTGTGCGACCGGATCGTGGTGCTGAACCGCGGCCGCAAGGTCGCCGACGTGGCCGCGTCCGAGACCGACAACGACCAGCTGGTCGGCTGGATCACCGGAGCGCGGGGGACGATGTTCGAATGACTTTTCTGTGGGGCGTGGCGACGTCGGGGCACCAGATCGAGGGCGACAACACGGCGAGCGACACCTGGTTCGCGGAGCACGTGTCGCCGACCGTCTTCCGGCAGCCGTCCGGGCCGGCCTGCCGGGGCTACGAACGCTGGCGGGACGACCTCGAACTGGTCGCCGGGATGGGCCTGTCCGCGTATCGGTTCTCGGTGGAGTGGGCGCGGGTCGAGCCGGTCGAGGGGGAGTTCTCCGCCGAGGTGCTGGACCACTATGCGGCGATCGTCGACCGGTGCCTCGAGCTCGGCCTGGCGCCGGTGGTGACCTACAACCACATGACCGCGCCGCACTGGTTCGCGATGCGTGGCGGCTTTCTCGATCCGGGCTCGGCGGAGGTCTTCGCGCGATATTGCGGCGTGCTGACCGACCGCATCGGCGACCGGATCGCCTATGCCGTCACGCTCAACGAGCCGAACCTGCCGCGCCTGCTGTCCTGGGTGCCGATGCCGGACTTCGTGCGCGATCTGGAGCGGGCGACGCTGGAGGCGGCGAGCAAGGCGGCCGGCGTCGAGCGCTACCGGCTCGCCAACGTGGCGCTGCCGGAGGAGTTCGACGCGCTCGAGGACGGCATGGCGGCCGCGCACACAGCCGGCCAGGCGGCGATCAAGGCCCGCCGCCCGGATCTGCCGGTGGGGCTGAGCCTGGCGGTCGTCGACGACCAGGCGGTCGGAGACCCGACGATCAGAGATCGAAAACGATCTGACGTGTACGCCCGCTGGCTGCGTCTCGTGCGCGACGACGATTTCGTCGGGGTGCAGAACTACGAACGCGCCCGCTACGACGGCAACGGTCTGCTGCCACCCGAGGAGAAGGCGGGCGAGTTGTTCTCGGACGTCTACCCGCCGTCGCTGGGCAACGCGGTGCGTTACGTGCACGCCGAGACCGGCGTCCCGGTGTTCGTCACCGAGCACGGGATGGCGACCGAGGACGACACCCGTCGTGCCGCGTTCCTCGAACCCGCCCTGGCCGGCCTGCGCGAGGCGATCGACGAGGGCGTGCCGGTGCTCGGCTACCTGCACTGGACGCTGCTCGACAACTTCGAGTGGGTCTTCGGCTACGACATCAAGCTCGGCCTCGTCGCCGTGGACCGCGAGACGTTCACCCGCACACCGAAGCCGAGCGCCGCCGAATACGCCCGCCTCACGCAAACCGCAAAGTGGTAGCCCAGCCGTCTATCGGAGGCCCGCTCGGACGGCTGGGCTACCACTTTGTGGGGTTAGGGGCCGGTGGGCTCGCCCCGGGTCAGGCGGCGCACCTCGATGGCGTCGGGGGTGAACGCGCCCAGCATGCCCGCGTACTTGCCCGGGTCGACGGTCTCGCCCTCGTGCATCGGCACCGCCACCCGCGGGCCGACCGCCGTCACGTAGTCGACCGCCTCGGCCAGCTTGAGCCACGGCCCGTCGATGGCCACCGCGAGCACGTCCACGTCGCCGGGTGGCGTGGCGAACGAGTCACCCGGGTGGAAGAACGCGCCGTCGTCCACCAGATAGGCGTTGTTGGTGCAGCCCGGGATCGGGCCGTAGACCGCCGCGTGCATGCCGCCGTGCACGTCGACCGTGGTGCCGCCGAAGGTCAGCCGCTCGCCCGGCCGGGCCACCTCGAGACCCGGCAGGCCCTCGACCGCGCCGGCCGAGTCCGGGTCCACCACGAGGCGGGCGCCGGGATTGGCGGCCAGCAGCGCGTCCACCCGCTGGGCGTCGACGTGGTCGGGGTGCTGATGGGTGACCAGCACGGCGTCCAGGTCGGTGAGGGTGGCGAAGTCCGACATCGTGCCCGGGTCGATCAGCAGCCGGACGTCGGTCTCCACCAGCAGGCACGCGTGTCCCAGGTGCGTCAGCTTCATGGCGGCCACCCTACTGCGGAAGGTGCGCGATGAACGGGCTTCACCACATCGGTTACTGGGTCCCGGATCTCCGGGCGGCCATCGAGAAGGCGGTCCGCACGCTCGGGATCGGGCCGTTCCTGGTACACCGGCACGTCGCCTTCGATACCTTCCGGATGGCGGACGGCACCGAGATCGGCGACCCGGCGTTCTTCGACCACACCGCCGCCTTCGCCGCCTGGGGACCGATCGTCCTCGAGCTGGCCGAGGTGCACTCGATCGACGCCGGGCTGGCCGCGGCGTACCGGATGGATTTCGACCGGATCGGGCACGTCTCGTGGGTGACCGACGACCTGGCGGCCGAGGGCGCCCGGCTGGAAGCCGCCGGCTGCAAGCCGATCCACGAGGCGATCACCGGCGCCGTGCACGTGGCCTGGTACGACGGCGGCGCGCTCTTCCCGCACCCGATCGAGCTGCACCGGGCCGGTCCGCCCATCCTCGGGATGCACGGCCGGCTCTCCGCCGCGGCGCAGGACTGGGACGGCCGCGATCTGATGCTGGACCTGTGACACGTCTCTCGTTACAGTCGTCATGAAGCTGAAACACGTTATCGCCTGATGAAAGTTGGGGGGCCGCCGTGACCCGTCCGCTGCACGTGCTGATCGCTGGAGGCGGGCTGTCCGGCCTCGCGCTCGCACAGGGCCTGGTGAAGAACGGGCACACCGTCGAGGTCTTCGAGCGCGACCGCGACCTCAACCGCAAGCAGGGTTACTACCTGCACATGAACGCGTTCGGCGGCGAGGCGCTGCGCAGTGTGCTGCCGGACGACCTGTTCGCGCTCTACCAGGCGACCTCTCGCACCACCTATGACCGGCAGGAGTCGATCGTCCTGCACGACCACTTCGGTGAGCTCAGCTCGCAGCCGCACCTCGGCCCGCCGAACAAGGGCGACACGCCGCACACCGGCGTGCACCGCCGCACGCTTCGCCAGATCCTCAGCGCCCGCCTCGGCGACGCCCTGCGGGTCGGCGCCGCAGTCACCGGCTACACCGAGGACGCCGACGGGGTGACCGCCACGCTGGCCGACGGCCGCACGGTCCGCGGCGACGTGCTGGTCGGCGCCGACGGCATCCGGTCCGCGGTGCGGGCGCAGAAGCTGCCCGACGTGCCGATCATCCCGATCGGCGTGCAGGGCATCGGTGTCTACGGGCGCGTGCCGCTCACCCCGGAGCTGCGTGAGATCGTGCCGGCCAGCCTGATGGACGGCGTCGTGATCGCCGTCGACCGGGCCGGCAGCCGGATGCTGGTGGGCGTCTTCGACCCGCGGCAGCCGGTGCACGAGGCGCCGAAGGAGATCGCGCCGGACGTCACGCTGGACCCGGTCGGGGCATATCTGATGGTGTCCTGCAGCGTCGCGCCGGGCACCGAGGTGCCGCCGTCGGCCGAGTGGACCGCCGACACCCCGCGGCTGATGCGCGACTCGATGCAGCGCGCGGTGGCGAACTGGCACCCGGCCGCCGCCGAGATCGTCGGCCGGATGGACCTCGAGTCGATCTTCATGATTCCGTTCGGGTTCATCATCCCGGCCGAGACCTGGACGCCGTCGCGGGTGACGCTGGTCGGCGACGCCGCGCACGCCATGCTGCCGACCATCGGCATGGGCGCCAACCTGGCCCTGCGCGACGCCGAGCACCTGGTCGAGCAGCTCAGCCGCGAGGACGTCGACGTGGTCATCGCGATCGGCGAGTACGAGCGGGACATGCGCGCGGTGGCGTACCCGTTCCACGCGATGACGCTGGACCACGACAAGAACTTCGGCGGCGGCGCCCTGCAGAAGTCGTCCGACGCCGGATGACCGGCCGGCTGGCCGGTCTGGCCGTCCTCGTTACCGGCACCGGTGGTGGCATCGGCCGCGCCACCGCGCTGGTCTGCGCGCGTGAGGGCGCCCACCTGATCGGCTGCGACCTCGACGCGGACGCCGCCGAGGAGACCGCCGAGCTGATCCGCAGGGCCGGCGGGCGCACCGACACCGTCGCGCCGGTCGACCTCGCCACCGAGGAGGGCGCGCGGCACTTCGTGGCCACCGCCGCCGTGCTGGCCGGCGGCATCGACGTGCTGGTGAACAACGCATCGGCGATCCGGTTCGGCGCGATCGACGAGCTGTCGTTCGACGACTGGTCGTTCACCATCCGGCACGAGCTGGACATCGTCTTCCTAGTCATCCGGGCCGCCTGGCCACACCTGGTCCGGCGCGGCGGCGGTTCGATCGTCAACATCGGCTCGATCTCCGGCTCGCGTGGCGCGTTCTTCATGCCGCAGAATGCGCACGGCGCGGCCAAGGGCGGCGTGCTCGCCCTGACCTACCAGCTGGCGGTCGAGGGCGGGCCGAAGGGGATCCGGGTCAACGCGGTCAGCCCGGCGATGACCGAGACGCCGCAGACCCGTCCGACGCTGACCGACCCGGACGGCCCGGCCGAGGCGATCCGCAATGCCGTGCCGCTGCGCAAGTGGGGTCAGCCCGAGGACGTCGCCAACGCGATCCTCTTCCTGGCGAGCGCGGAGGCCTCGCACGTGACCGGCGCCAACATCCCGGTCGACGGCGGCGCGGCGGCCGTCGGATGATTTTCCGTGGGGATGCCGCGTACGAGGAGGCCCGGGTCGGGCGGATCTTCAACGCCCGCCGCCCGGACCGCTACCCGGCGGCCGTCCTGCTCGCCGCCGATGCCGACGAGGTCGCGGCGGGGGTCAGCTGGGCGCGGGCCGAGGGGAAGCCGGTCAGCGTCCGGTCCGGCGGGCATTCCTGGGCGGCCTGGAGTCTGCGGGACGACGCGCTGCTGATCGACCTGGCCAACCTGAACGGCCTTGCCTATGACGGGGCGACCGGTGTGGTCACGGCCGGTCCGGCGGCGCGCGGTGGCCTCGACCTGTCCCCGTTTCTCGAGTCGCACGGCCGGGCGTTCCCGGTCGGCCACTGCCCGGGGGTCGGCATCGGCGGTTTCCTGCTGCAGGGCGGCCAGGGCTGGAACGGCCGCCAGATGGGCTGGGCCTGCGAGAGCGTGGTGGCGGTCGACGTGGTCACCGCGGACGGCTCGTTGGTCCGCGCCGACGCGTCCCAGAACAGCGACCTCTACTGGGCGGCCCGCGGCGCCGGGCCCGGCTTCCCGGGCATCGTGACCGCGTTCCACCTGCAGACCTACCAGGCGCCCGCGGTGATGTGGCACGACACCTGGATGTTCCGCCCGGACGACGCCGCCGTCCTGCTGGGCTGGCTGCACGAGCTACTGCCGGACCTGGACCGCCGGATCGAGCCGGTCATCGCGGCGACCCGGATCCCCGGCGAGCCGACCCTGCTGCTGCACACCACCGTGCTGGCGGACTCCGACCGGGAAGCCGCCGAGATGCTCAGCGTCTTCGCCGGCGGGCCGCTCGCCGGCCGGGAGCTCGGCCACGTCACCGGGCCGACCTCGCTGGCCGAGGAGTGCGTGGCGCAGGCCGAGCAAAACCCGGACGGATACCGCTACGCCGTCGACTGCACCTGGACCGACGCGCCGGCCGAGACGCTGGAACCGTTGCTCAGCAAGCTCTGGAGCGAACTGGACACCCGGCACTCCTTCTCCATCTGGTACGGCTGGGCGCCCGACCGCGAGCTGCCCGACATGGCGTTCTCGGTGCAGGGCAACGTGTACATCGCCACCTATGCGATCTATGCCGACGCCGCGGACGACGAGCGGTATCGGACCTGGGTGCACGAGCGGACCGCGGACATCGCGCGGCACGGCGCCGGCGTCTATCTGGGTGACACCGACTTCACCCGGCGGCAGGATCGGTTCCTGTCCGAGGCGAACTACCGCCGGCTCGAGGAGATCCGTGCGCGGCGGGATCCGGACGGGGTCTTCGCGTCCTATCTGACCGCCGACCGGGAGGGGCTGAACGTCCATGGCTGAGGCGCGCCTGGACCATGCCGGGCTCTCCGTGCGGGATCTCGCCGCCGCCGCGAAGTGGTATTGCGACGCGCTCGGCTACACCCACGAGCTGGACCTGCGGGTCGAGCCGATCGACCTGGACATCGTGATGCTGATCCACGAGACGCACGGGGATCGCCTGGAACTGTTGCACCGCCCGGGATCCCGGCCGGGACTGCGCGCCTCGGATCCCGGCGAGGCGGCGCTCGCCGAGTCCTTCGGGCACATCGCCTTCGACGTCGCCGACCTGGACGCCACCTTCGACCGGATCGTCGGGCTGGGCGCGCGCCCGGTGCTGTCGCCGCGGCCGTCGCCGGAGCCGGGCGTACGCATGGCCTTCGTCGCCGATCCGGAAGGCAACCTGGTGGAACTGCTGTCCCGGGGAGGAACCCGATGAACGTCCTGGGTCTGGGCTGCGGGCAGCCCGGCGGCAGTGCCGAGATCCTGCTGACCGCGGCGCTGCGGGCGGCCGGCGACGCGCGACTGGTCCGGCTGACCGACCTCACCACCGACGACGACCTGTGGTGGCTGTGGGAGCGGCTGGTCGAGTGCGACGGCCTGATCGTCAGCACGCCGATCATGACCCGCACGATCGCCGCCCGCCTCAAGTCGGTGATCGACTTCCTGCTCGGGCCGAACGCGGACGCCGCCATCATCGAGCACCTCGTCGCGGTGCGCCGCGGCGGCACCGAGCCGGCCGTCCCGTTCCGGGTGGACGAGCGGGTGCTCAAGCCCCGGGTGGCCGGCTTCCTCGCGGTCGGCGGCTCGCTCACCCCGCAGTGGAAGACGCTCGCCCTGCCGCTGCTGCACACCACCGCGTTCTCCATGCACATGGCGGTGGTCGACCAGGTCGCCTTCGGCGGCGCCGGCACGCCCCGGTCGATCCTGCTGGACGACGCCGCCCTGGAGCGCGCGGCTGCGCTCGGCCGCAACGTGGCGTCCCAGCTGGGCGTGGCGTTCGACGACGTGCGCTATCTGGGCGAGCCCGGACTGTGCCCGAGGTGCCACCTCAACGTCGTGGAACTCCACGGCACCAGCGTCACGTGCGCGACGTGTGGCAGCGCGGGGGAGTTGGCGGCGGGCGGCGCGATCCGCTGGACCGACCTCGACTCGTCGGTCATCTCGATGGCCGAGAAGCGCGCGCACGCCCGCGAGATTCAGGAGACGGCGGCCGCGCATGCCAAGGTGCGGGCCGACATCGACGCCCGCGCCGAGGAGTTCGGCACGTTCGGGAACGTGTCGCGGCCATGACCCCGCACGGCCTCCGGGTCGAGCACCTGGACCACCCGCTGAGCACCCTCACCTCGGTGCCGCGGCTCTCCTGGCGCACCGCCGAGCAGAAGGCCTACCGGATCCGGACGAGCAACGGCTGGGACACCGGACAGGTCGCCGATGATCGCTGCCTGCTGATCGATTACCGAGGGCCGGCGCTGCGGTCGGGTGAGCGCGTCACCTGGCAGGTGAAGGTGTGGACCGATCAGGGGGAGAGCGACTGGTCGGCGCCGGGCTGGTTCGAGATGGGCCTGGTGGAGTGGACCGCCCGCTGGGTCGAGCCGTCCGCGCCGCTGCTGCGGACCACGTTCACCGGCGACCCGAGCCGGCTCCATGTCACCGCGCACGGGATCTATGAGGCGTTCCTCAACGGCGAACGGGTCGGCGACGCGGAGCTGACGCCCGGCTTCACGCAGTACGACTCGCGGCTGCAGGTGCAGACCTACGACATCTCGGCTCAGACGAGAGACGGCGAGAACGTGCTCGCGATCGTGCTCTCCGACGGCTGGTGGCGCGGTCAGACCGGCGCGCTGCGCTCGGCCGAGCAGGGGGACGACCGTCGCGGTGCTGGCCCAGCTCGACGCCGGCGAACTCGGGCCGTGGAAGTGCGCGCGGGGGCACCTCACATCGGCCGACCTGATCGCCGGGCAAAGCGAGGGGTTCACCAACGCGGTCAGGCACGCCCGGGCCGGCGCGATCTCGCTCGGCGCCGAGCGCGCGGACGGCCGGCTCGTCGTGGTGGTCCGCGACGACGGCGTCGGCGGCGCGGCGCCGACCCCCGGCTCGGGCCTCAGCGGGCTGGCCGACCGGGTCGCCGCGCTCGGCGGCGTGCTGCGGATCGAGAGCCCGCCGGGCGCGGGCACGACGCTGACCACGCGCACCGGCCGACCTGATCGCGCTGCCCGGCTTCGGCTACCTGCTCAAGGACCGGGTGCTGGACGTCGGCGACTTCCGGTCCGCGGCCGAGCGGGTGGCCCGCGGCGGGTCGGCCCTGGATCCGCAGGTGGTGGCCACGCTGCTGGCCGGGCACGGCGGCGACGGCCCGCTCGCGGCGCTGACCGAGCGGGAACGCGAGGTGCTGCGGCTGATGGCCGAGGGCCTCACCAACACCGGCATCGCGAAGCGCCTCTGGCTGAGCGAGCGCACGGTGGAGGCGCACCTGCGGCACCTGCTCGGCAAGCTGGACCTGCCGGACGGCGAGGACGATCACCGCCGCGTCCGCGCCGTGCTGGCGCACCTGAGCGCGACCTGAGTCGCCCTGCTGACTGCGGTGATCGGCACGCTCTGCGAAGGTAGGCGGAGTGACCAACCGCCTTGCCCTGATCATCGCCGTCGATCGGTACGACAGCGGCGCGCTCGACCAGCTGGCCTCACCGCTCGTCGACGCGGAGGCGCTGGCCGAGGTGCTGGGCGACGCCGAGATCGGCGCCTTCGACGTCAGCACGCTGCACAACCCGACCTCCTCGGCGGCGCACGAGCGGATCGAGGAACTTCTCGCCGACCGGCGGTCCACCGACCTCGTGCTGCTGCATTTCTCCGGCCACGGCCTGAAGGACCCGGTGGGCGAGCTCTATCTCGCGGCAACCAACACGATTCCCGACCGGCTCGCCTCCACCGCGGTCGAGGCGGTCTGGATCAACCGGGTCATGCAGCGCAGCCGTGCCGAGCGCGTGGTCCTGCTGCTCGACTGTTGCTATGGCGGGGCGTTCGAGCGGGGCGTCGTCGCGCGGGCCGGCGCCACGGTCGACGTGGGCGACCAATTCCGGCAGACGTCCCTCGACGAGGGCCGGGGCCGGGTGGTGATCACCGCCTCCACGGCCGTCGAGTACGCGTTCGAGGGCGAGCGACTCTCGGCCGACGCGTCGATCACGCCGTCCGCCTTCACCGGCGCCCTGGTCGAGGGCATCCGCACCGGCGAGGCGGACCGCGACGACGACGGGCGGATCGCCCTCGGCGAGCTCTACGACTACGTCCACGACCGGGTGCGGGACCGCTCGCCGCGCCAGACCCCGAGCAAGTGGGAGTTCGGGCGTCGCGGCGAGATCTACATCGCCCGCAACCCACGCCATCGTGCCGAGCCCATCCCAGAAGACGCGGCTTCGGAGGCGCCGGCCGAGCCGCCGGCTTCACGCCCGCAGCCGCCGGCGCGAGTCGTGACCCCGGCTCCGGAGGCGGCCGTTACGGGTCGGTGGATGTCGCGGCAACGCCTCCTGATCATCGCTACGGCGCTGGTCCTGGTGGCCGCCGGCGTCATCTTCGCGGTGCGGTACCGGCCCGGCCCGGCCGCGACCGAGGCGACGCTGCCGGGGGTCAACAGCGTGGCGTTCAGCCCCGACGGTGCCACGGTGGCGGTCGGCGCGAACAACGGTGTCCTCAAGCTGTGGGAGCCGGCGACGGGCAAGATCACGCCCCTGACCGGACACACCCAGAACGTCGAAAGCGTCGCGTTCAACCTCGGGGGCGGGTTGCTCGCCAGCGCGGGCGGTGACCGGACGGCCCGGGTGTGGACCGCGGCGACCGGCGACGTGTCCGTCCTCACCGGGCACACCGACCTGATCGAGGATGTCGCCTTCAGCCCGGACGGCACCTCCCTCGCCACGGCGAGCTACGACGACACGATCCGGGTGTGGGACCCGAAGACGAAGGAAAGCAGCGTTCTTCGCGGTCACACGGGAAGCGTCTGGAGTGTCGCGTTCAGCCCGGACGGCAAGACCATCGCGTCCGGCGCGAGCGATGGCGCTGTCCGGCTCTGGGACCCGGCCGGCGCGAAGAGCACTGCCGTTCTGGAGCTGAACGAAGGTTTCGCGAAGAGTTTGGACTTCAGCCCGGACGGCCGCACTCTCGCCATCGGCGACAGCGAGGGCAACGTCGGCCTGTGGGACGTCGCGGCCCGGACGATGACTAAGAACCTCCGAGTCGGCGAGTTCGGCATCGAGGATGTGGCGTTCAGCCCGGACGGCCGCACGCTCGCCACGACCGCCCAGACTTCGGTGCGGCTGTGGGAGCTGCCCGGCGGCTCGAACGTCACGACTCTCGAAGGCCACACCGACACCGTGCACAGTGTGGAGTTCAGCCCCGCCGGGAAACTGCTGGCGAGCGGGAGCTACGACCGTACGGTCCGGGTCTGGGATCTTGCCACCGGCAGGGCTGCCAAGATGCTGCGCTGAGCCGGACGGGGCAGCGCGCGGGGCGGGCCGGGTCCTATCCTCCGCGGGTGAGTTATCCGGACCATTCACCCTGGCAGGCGCCGGGCGACTTCACGGTGCCGCCCCCGTCTGCCGCGCCCCCGTCTGCCGCGCCCCCGTCTGCCGCGCCCCCGCCTGACTCGCCCTCGCCGGAAGGGGCGCCTCGGAGGTCGTCGCGCAAGGCCTGGGTGATCGCCAGCATCATCTCGGTGGTCGCGCTGCTGTGTGCCGGCGGCGTGGTCTTCCGGAACTGGTATGTCGCCACCAAGAGCGCCGAAGAGGCGGCCAAGGTCGACCAGTGGGTGGTGGACAACCAGAACATGGCCTCGTGGCCGGCTGCTCGCAAGGTGCTGGCCGATCATGCCGCCGCGCTGCTCGCGGGCGACGAGAAGGGCTGGCTGGCGGCCGTCGACCCGAAGAACGAGACGCTCGTGGCCTACTACACGAACCTCTATCGGACGATGCGCACGCTCGGCGTGACCGCGTGGCGATACGACCCCGGCGCCGATCCGCTGGAGAACTTCGGGCGGAGCGAGATCAGCGCGTCGGTGCGGGTCGTCTACTGCCTCACCCGCAAGCCGTGCCCGCAGGGTGATGCGCGACAGAACCTGCATCAGCTGCTGGCCACCATCGATCAGACGATCACGCTGGACCTGCGCGGCGGCGCGTACCGGATCGTCGATGTCACCCAGGGCGACCGCCCGCGGCCGTGGCAGAACGGCGACCTGGTTCTGGCCGCCGGCGAGCGGGTCGTCGTGGGCGCGCCGCCGAGCCTGCGGGACAAGCTGCCGGGCGCGCTCGCCGACGCGGAGAAGGCGGCCGTCGCCGCGGACCGCTACGCCGCGATGCTCGGCACCCGGCCCGAGCGCTACTACCTCTTCCTGGCCGGGGAGAAGGAGTGGAAGACCTGGTACAGCGGGGAGCAGCCGGACTGGACGGCGGGTTACACCACGACGGTCGGCCTGCTCGCCAACGACGTCGTGCTGGACACCGTCAAGGTCCCCGACGGCGATTCGCTCGGCGTCATCCAGCACGAGTTCGGCCACGTGGTCACGCTGGCCGGCATCGACCGCATCGCCGACGCGATCTTCCCGGTCAACCTGTGGCTGCAGGAGGGCATCGCGGAATACATCGCCTACGGCCCGAGCATCCACGGCGGCCTGAGCTCGCTGGGCACACCGCCGGCCGACATGGCGCTGCCGCCGCTCAGCGACAAGTCCTCGCGCACCGACGTCAGCCGCCTCTACGGATATGGCCACCTCGGCTTCAGCTGCATGGTCGACAGGTTCGGCGAGCGGAAGGCGTTCACGTTCTTCAAGCTGCTGGTGCGTGACAACAAGGGCTACGACGCAGCCGCCCAGAAGGCGTTCGGGCAGAAGTTCAGCCGGGTCAACCGCACCTGCGCGGCATATTTCAAGACGAAGGTGTGAGTCAATGGGCTGGTGGCGTCGCACCTGACGTGCCGACACCCTTTGCACTCGGCAATGGACAGAAAGTCGATAGCGCCTCCGAAGCGGATCAGCGATGCTCGATCCCATGGGCGTCTGACCGGGGGAATCACGTGACGAACCAATTGATGCGCATGGAAGCTGCCGACGGGATGGCCGTGTTCATCGAGGTGGACTCGCCGGGCGGCTTCGCCGACGTCAAGTTCGACGGCACCGTTCTCAGAGCTCAGGAGACGTTGGAGCGATCATTGGCCGAGGTGCGGGCGATGGCCGTGAAGGCGATCGACACCTTTCGCGAGGCGGGCCCGGACCATGTCGAGCTCGAGTTCGGCGTCAAGTTCAAGGCCGAGGCGAGCGCGGCGGTGTTCGCCAAGACCGCGGCCGAGGGCCACATGATCGTACGGATGTCGTGGTCCGGTGTTTCGAACCCCGCCGGAGACCAAGACGACGAATGAACGAGATGGCGTGGCAGGCGCGGATCGAGCTGCCCGGTGCCCGTGGCAGCGGGTTCCTGGTCGATGATCGACATGTGCTGACCTGCGCGCACGTGGTGCGAGGTCGATCGGAGACGCTGGTGGCCCTCGACTACGGCGCACGATCATTCAAGGCGACAGTGATCACGTCCGGTCCGTGGTGGTCGGAGACAGCTGAGGCCGGCGACCTGGCGGTGCTGGAACTGTCCGAGCCGGCCGGTGTCCAGCCGGCCCTCTTCGCGCCTCTCGAGGCACTCAGCGTCTTCCCGCAGGTGGGACTCAACGCCTATGGGTTTCCCGAGAAGTACGCCGCAAGCGGGGTGAACGCCGCGTTCTCCGCGAAGCCGTCGCGCCGCATCGGCGACAACGTCCAGATCGACGCCGACAGCGACTTAGGTCCTTGGCTACAGCAGGGTTTCAGCGGGGCAGCGGCATATCTGGAGGGCTCCGGCCAGGTGGTGGGCATGGTCAAAGCCGCGGCGCCGGAGGACCGGGTCGGCGTCATGGTGCCGGTCGCGACCTTGATGCGGCATTGTCCGAAGGTCGGCGACCTGATCAAGCTCGGCCTGCTCGCACCGGACGCCTATCGTCAGCTGCGCCGCGCCGTGGCCGCGTCCAGTCTCCCGGCGACGAAGATCCAGCAGATCGGGTCCGCGCTGCGGCGCGGGGTTCCTAGGCTGCCGGACCATCTCCATTCCCTCATGGCCTTGGTGGAAGCGTTGGTGCTCACCACGAGCGCGGAGTCGGAAAGAGAGATGAACTATCACGTGGCGGGCCTGCTGACCTGGCTCGGCACGGCGGAGGCGCGAGAATGGGGAAGCTGCTGGCTCTACTCCGGACTTGTCAAGGCAACGCCGGAGGAGGACGCCGCCGACAGTCGTGACCCGGACGTCCAGACCGTCATCGACGTCATCGAACGCGCCGGCACGAAGGTGATGCCGTCCGACCCGGAGCCGCCGCCCGAGCCAGGGGCGGACGCCGCGGCAGACCCGCTCGTCCAGCGGGCCCTGGTGGTGGAGCAACTGGGAGTTGAGGTCCCGGTCGTCGGATTTCTCGTCGATCCGGGCACCGTCTTCGTGCCACAAGGGGTGGTGTGGCAGAGCCAGATCAGGCTCAGCTCCGGGCGCGGCGGCCCGCTCACCGCGGATGTCCTGGCCGTCCCGGACGGCGATGTCGCCGTGTTGAGCCTGCGGCGTCGGGAGCCCACCGCGGAGCCACTGCGATGGGGCCGCCTCGTCTGCCGAGGCGCCGCGGCGAGGTGCGAGGTCTTGCGGGCGGAACCAGGGGTGGGCGCCGGGCTGGCGACGGCGCGGGGAACGGTACGTGGCAGCCACGATCGCCGCGGCCGGTACTGGCTCGACCCAGATGTGATCTCGGCGATCGCCGGGTCGCCGGTGATCTGTGCCGGACGCTGCGTCGGCTTCGTCGCCATGGACGGCCAATCCGTCATCCCGGCCGCAGTCGCTGCCAGGCAGGCCTGGGAGGCCGGCGGGTTGCCGACCCTCCCGGTGTTCGACGCGATCGAGTTCGCCGATCACGAAACGCCTCTGCGCCCCGAGCACGGCGGCCGGAGCACCACCGACGCGATGGTTCTTCGCCTGCGCGAATGGGCGGCCGGCGCCGGCTTCGACATCATGTATCTGACTCGTGCCGAGGCGGGTGAGGCGCTGGGCGCATTCCTCCGCCACCAGCGGATGGCCGGTTGGACCGTGCTCGAGATGACGCCGATCGAGGTCACGGCTCGTCTGCCGGAGATCCGGAACGCGATCGGAAATCTCATGATCGCTGTGGACGCCGGTGCCACCGCGGCCACTCAACTCCGTGAGATCTCTGACGGAAACGACCCGACGGTCACGCCGGTAATCCGGCTCCTCGCGCTGACGTGATGGTGGATAGACGTCAGGCTATGGCAGTCGTCACTCTGGGCCGATAGCTTCGTCACTGAAAGAGTGTGTCGCGAGCCGGGTGGCAGAGGGGGCGGGGTGCCGGAGCAGGAATCGGCGTGGAGCGCCGCCGCCTACACGGAGCGAGTAATTCGCCCTTATCTGCGGCGCGCCGGGGCCGTCGCCGACGCGCCCCTGAGCATTCGGTATGACCTCGGCGACTTTCTCGACGGGCAGCTGACGGACGACGCCGTTCTGCGCCGGGTCGCGGACGTGGTGGCGTTCTGGAAACGCCAGGCTCTGGGCGGCACGACCAGCGTCCGCGCGATCTGCCGCCGTTGGCTCAAGGCGGACGCCGAGCTTCGCACGAAACCGGGCGCGCGATACGACGACGCCGCATGGTGGCGGGAAGTTGCGACGGTAGGTTCGAAGCACGTTGACGGCGGCGACAACGGGCTGGCCGAGGAGTCGCCCGAGCCGCAGGCGACTGTCGAATCGGAGGTGACGGGCGGGCCGACGGTCACGCCCGAGCCGGCGGAGGAACCGGCCACCTTCGAGGTCAAGGTAGAGATCGTCGCGAGCGGGGTGGATCTCTCCTGGACGCCGCCGGGTTCGTCCCGCGCCGCGCGATACACGGTGGAGCGAACAGCGGCGGCGAGCGGCGAACGCCGGATCATCGCTGGATCCCTCACGGAAACCCGCCTGCGTGACGAGGATGCGCCCGTCGCCGAACAGCTGTGGTACGACGTCACCGCGGAAGAATTGCCGGGACAGCCATGCCGGATGGGCCGCGCGACGGTGTGGTTCGATCCGCCGGTCGAGGGGTTCGAGGTCTACGTTCAACGTCCCAAGCGGGTGCGCGGGAGTTGGCGGCAGCACGCCGACTGCGGCTCCGTCCGGATCTGGCGCACCGCCGGGCGAGAGCCGCTGAGCCCTGACGACGGCGTGCCGGTGGCCACATCGGACGGCTCGGCGGAATTCACCGACATGCCGGGCTACGGCGAGGTCGCTTATCACATCGTCCCGATCTATCGTCACCGGATGACCGGGCGCCCGGTCATCGGTCGGCGGACCACCGTCGCGCTGACCCTGCGTCCCGCACCTGCCCGGCCTGCGTTGATCGGGGCAACCGTGGCGGACGGCGATGGCCGGGTCGTGTTCCGGGCACAATGGGAGCCGATGTCACCGGGTGTCCGGCAGAGGCTGCTCAGGGCCTGGGACAGCACTCCGGAGGTCGCCGGGACGGTGTGCTCCGACCGCTTCCTGCCGCAGCTGGGTGACGAGCTGACTCCCTCCGCCCTGGTCGACGGCAAGGCGGAGTATCGGTTGCCGCCCGGGCGCTCCCGCCTCCTTCCAGTGGCCGTCGCCGACGGCCTGGCGTGCTTCGGCATCGACTCCGAGGTGGAACACGTCCCGGCGCTCGTCGATCTGCGGGTGACGCGCGTGGGCGCCTGGGTGCGAGCGACCTGGGGCTGGCCGGAGAAGGTGCAGGTCGCCAAGTTGATCTGGGAGACGAATGGTCGTCGGGTGCCGAAGACGGTCACCGACGTTCAGCTACGCGACAACGGCGGCTACGTGGAGTATCAGGATGCGGGCCCGGTGACTCTGGTCGCGGTCGCCGAGCTGCACGTGCCAAGGCAGGGCATGCTCCCGTCGGCCCACCGGACCGCGTCAGCTCCACCGGCGCCAGTGACACTTACCTACACGATCTCCCGGCGGCCGCTGCGCGGAACGTCACGGCGGGTGCGGTTCACCTCCGACCAGGATTGCGCCCGCATCTCCGTACGAGTCTGGTTGCACCGCGCGGGCACGCCGATCGAAGAGGATCGCGTCGTCGGGGAGCATCCGTCCGTCGAGTGCTCTCCGAGCCGGCCGTTCGAGGTCACCGTGCGGCTGCCGCACCATCCGAGGCATGAGGGCGGCACCTGGTACCTCCGCTGCGAGGCATGGGATGACGGCGGCGAGGTCGCCGTCGACAACTTCAACAGTCGGCGGGAGGTGTGAACTGATGCAGGACATCTGTCCGTTCTGCTACCACGAGATCGACCGACGCCAGTTGTCGTTCGCCTGCACGGGCAACTACGCACCCGGCCGGAAAGCTTGTCGTAAGGCGATCGACGAGGATCGGCAGAACGAAACCGGCCACGAGGGCGAGATGTACCCGGTGTTCCCACAGGTTCCGCAGAGGTGGCCGACCTGGCTTCCCGGAAGGCCGGTGCAGCGCCGGGCGGCATGTCCGTTCTGCGGGGGCCGTACCGGCAAGCAGGTGTGTCCGTGCTGCCACACGCCGCTCCCGTCGAACTTCCGGGACTCCTTCAGCCCGGTGATCGGGATGGCCGGCGCCGTGTCGACCGGTAAGACCGTCTACCTGACGGTGCTGGCACATCAGCTGACCAATGCCCTGGGCCGCCGGTTCGAGGCCGACGTGACGGTGCACGGTGACGCGGCGCGTTCCTGGCTGGCCCGGCACATCTCGTCGATCATGGAGAACGGCCGGCTTCCGCGTTTCACCCAGCAGCCCGACGGTCGCAGTGAGCCGCTCCTCTTCGAGTGGCGACGCCGCGGCTCGGGCCTCGGCCAGGGCTACCGGAGCAGCTATCTGTCCTTCCTCGATACCGCCGGTGAGTCGCTGGGTACGAGCCGCGGTATAGCGGATCTCAAGTTCCTCGCCAAGGTGCACGCCTTCATCATCCTGCTCGACCCGTTCGCGATCAGGGGACTGGCCGACATGATCCAGGTGCCCGAGGAACGCAAACGGGCGACCGAGCCCCTCACCGTCATCCAGCAGGTGATCGAGGTGCTGCGTGAGGAGCATGGGGTGAGCGACCGCCTCGACCTGCCGGTCGCTGTCGTCTTTGCAAAGGTCGACGAGCTGCGCGGCATCCTCGGCGACAACCATCCGATCTTCAATCCGGCTCCGGACGGCGGGATCTACGACGCCGAGGCCGGTCAGCGGGTGCACGACTCTGTCCGCGAGTTGCTCCTGGACCACCAGGCCGACGACATCGATCGTGCGATCAGGGCCAACTTTCACAACTACCGCTACTTCGCCGTCTCCTCGCTCGGCACCCGCCCGAACTACACGGAAAGCCGCCTCGACCCCGATTCGGTGCGCCCGATCCGGGTCTCGGATCCGCTGGTATGGCTGCTAGCCCACTACAAACTCGTGCCGAGGAGGAACGGCCGTGCCTGAGTCCTTCGACGCGGCCGTCTACACGGACTGTGCGGTCGGGCAGGGGTTGGACGGCATCGCAGGCATGCAATTCCAGGCGCGTACGCCGGGCATGACGGCCGATCTGCAAGCCGTGGTGCGGCGCCACCTGCTCTACGAGCCACCCGAGCGCCTGATGGAGGAGGAGCGCCCGGTCACCGAGTTTCCGCTGTCCCTCGCTCACGTGCACGCCGATGACGTGTTTGCCACAGCGACCGGGCGCTACCTGGGACGGGAGGTGAAGGGGTCGCGGAGTGGCAATCACCTGACACACGCCATTGCCACCCGCGAGCCGGCTGCGTACGGACCGGTCCGTCCAGCGCAGCTGGCGCGGGCCGCCTTCTGGGCGAACCGATCGTTCCCCTCCACCGAGGCCGAGTCGCCGCCGGAGGACTGGGAGCCAGGGCCAATCACGCCACAGGCCGCGGCGTCGTTCGTGGTCGCCCGGCCGGCTGGTCCCGCGATGCTGGCCGCGCTAGTGTCGGTGCTGACCGAACCGAGCCTGGCCGGACACCGCCGGGTGGCCATCGTCACCGAGGACGCCGACGCGGCTCTGCAAATGCTCGCCGCCGCGACACTGCTGCTTCCCCAGCGGCGCGCCTTGGACATCGGCTTCAAGGTCTTCACCATGGAGCCCAGCAGGTCCGCGCTTCCGGTGGTGGTCGTACATCCGAGGTGGAGCAACTTCGCGGCCAGCATCGATCACGACCAGGGGTATGCGCTGTTCGACCTGGAGCGGACGCGGTGGAGCCGGACGCCGGTGGACGCCGAGGCCGCGGCTTGGGCGGACCTGTTCTGCACCGCCGACCCGGATGCCGTCGCCGAGGCAGTGGATCTGGCCGACGCGAGCGGCCTCCGCGGCGCCTCGGCGCGCGCGATGGCCACTGCCGCGACGCTGGGCCTGGTCCCGGCCGGCAAGGTGATGCCGGACCTCCTGGCTTGGCTCCGCGGGCAAGGTTCGCGAGAGGTGCGGGAGACCTACGGGGCGCTGGTCGTCCGTGCCTTGTCCAGCGCCTCCGACGTGCAGATCCTGCGCAAGCTGGCCGACGTGACGGAGGGGGAGTACCGCCCTCAGCGGGAGGCAGTCCTCGAGGCTTTGATCCGCGCCGAGGTGCGGGAGGCCGCAACCGGCCCCGGCCCGGCGTCGAGGGCCGGCACGGGGCGGCGGACGATCTCGGGAAAGCTGCGAGCGGTGGCGGAGCAGACTGTCGTGGCGGCTCTGCGCACCGCTCGACCGGCCGCCTTCGCCACGCTCCTGAGCCTTGCCACCGCCTGGGACATCGTTGTCTCCCTTGATCAGGTCGAGGACGCGGCCGACGCCTTCATCGCCAGTTGGTTGGCCGACCCCGATGCGCCGTATGAATCGTCCGCCTGGCGGACCGATCCGCCGCTCGTCGTGCTCCTCGAGGACGCGATCTCGGCACGCGTGTCCCAGGAGCCCATGGCAAAGGTTCTCGCCCAGACGTGGTGGCGGATCCTGCGGCCGGGCCCGTTCGTCGCCGACCCGGAGAACGTGCTGGACGCCGCGCTGCTCTGGGCGGCGATGCGCGACGGCGCCCCGCAGCACCGGATCGCGCTCGTCCGTGCCAACTTTCGGGCCGCCGAGGCGCGCTATCTCGCGGGCGACCGGAAGGCGATGCGGGCAGTCGCCGACAGGTTGTGGAGCCAAGACCGTCCGCCGGCCCTGGACGAGCTTCGGGCCGCTGCGGATTACGCCGCCGGCGACGCTCTGCTCGACCCTGCGATGCTGTCCGTCCTGACGCGCCGTGAACTCGATCGGGAACCACTGTCGCTGCCGGCCCTGGCAACGTGCGGCATTGTCCTGCGATCGGGACTCTTCGACCCCGGCAACGAGACCGTGCTTGCGATCGCCGATCAGGTGGAGGCTCTCGAAGCGGGCGATCGGCGGGTTCGTGACATGCTGCGGGGAACCTTCAGCGCTGCGTGCCCCGCACCGGAAACCGTCGAGCGCGACGCCAGGCTCATCCGGGCGCACGCTCACCCTTTTATCGAGCGGCTGCACGCCGTTCTGAGTCCACCCCGCGTGCACGAGCTTCTCGAAGCGCTTCCGCAGGATCTGGTAGATCGCTTCCTGATCCGCTGCGCCGACGACGCCAGGGCGGCGAGCTGGTCGCCGCCCCGAGCGGCGGTCGTCTTCTCCCTGCTTCAGCGGTTCCGACCCGAGCGATACCCGGCTGCGCAGGCATTTCACGAAGCTTGCGGCAGGCGTCTGGACGCTTGGACGGCTGCCAGCCTCGAATCGGACCTGCACGAGGTGCTGAAGTGCTTGGTTCCGATGGACCCGTCTCCGGCGGGAGATTGGCAGCGCTACGCAGACCAGAAATCCCGCCCGCAGGGCGCGCTGAGCAACCGCCTCAAACGGCTCCGAGACCCAGGGAAGTAGTCGGTGCGACCAGTGTGGCTCGTCGTGATCGTCATCGTTCTCGGGATCGTCGCGGTCTGGCTGTTCATCGCCTACGCCCTGGTTCCGATCTTGCTGGTGGTCGTCACGGCAGGCGTGCTGACCGGCCTGGCGATGGGACTGGCCGGCGCCTTCCTCGGCCTCTCGGGCAACGAGCTCGGCGGAGTCCCGGACGCGTCACCCAACCCGCGACGCGCCCGCGGGCGGTTCGCGCCGTTTCCGGTCCGGGACGATGCCTGGCCACACTATTTGACCGCTCAGGTCGCATACGACGTGCGCAACACCTTGGTGTTGCCGGCTCGCGGCGCGATGCGGATGCTGCGTGCCATCACGACTCCCATGGAGAACTATCGCAGCGACCGAGGACCTCTGTTCTGGTCTTGTGTTGCGGGCGCCGTCGTGTTCCTGGTGGCCATGATCGCCGGAATGTTGGCCGCTCTTCTCCTGGCGCTGCTGCTGACTGCCGGCATCGTTCTGATCGGATGGATGGTGGGCCTGACCGGCATCGTTGCGCTCCGGGTCGCCGACCATGCGATCCGCTGGCGGCGCCGGGCCGCCACGGTCTGCTCATGGTGCACCTGGGTGACACCACTGCCGGCCTACCGGTGTCCGCAATGCGAAACCCACCATCACGACGTCCGTCCCGGAAACCTCGGGATCTGGTCCCGGCGCTGCTCCTGCGATGCCCGCATGCCAACTACGGTGTTGCGTTCCGCGCGGCGGCTGGCCCCCGTCTGCCCTCGATGCGGTGCGGCGCTGGCGGACCACGCCGGGGCCGGCACCGGCTATCGGATCGCCGTCGCGGGTGGACCGGGCACCGGCAAGACTCGGCTCCGGCAGGCAGCGATCGAGGTGCTGTCCGGCCCGGCTACGCCGGATGGGGCCCGTCGATCCTCCGGTCCGAAACTGCCGATCAGCGTGGTCCGGCCTGCGATCGCCGCGCTGTCCGGCACGCGCAGCGGGCCGGGCCTTCTCCATGTCTTCGACCCGCCGGGCGAGATCTTCCTGCGCGAGGAGCGGCCCGACCACACGCTCAACCCGGCCGGCGCCTGTCTGAACCACGTCCTGACGGTCGACCCGTTCGGGCTGCCGGCGGTGCGGGCAGCCGTGTCGACGGCTGAGCCGATGGAGTCGCTGAGCGATCACGTGTCGATCGAGTACGTCGAACGGCCCTACCGGCTGATGGTCGAACAGATCCGGGCCGCGGGACTTCGCACCCGGCGCTGTTCGTTGGCCATCGTGGTGACGAAGATGGACGACCTCTGGACCGGCCGGGGCGCGCATCGGCTCGGGTTGTGCGCTGATGGTCCGCCCAAGCCGCGGACATGGCTCGCCGAGGTGGGCCTGGCGAACCTCATCCTGGCGGCCGATCGAGACTTCGGCCAGGTGCGGTACTTCTTCCATGGCGCGCCGCCAGAAGACCATTTCGCGCACGTGCCGCGCCATTTCGCCGATCCGGCGGCGCCCTTCCGATGGTTGGTGAGGCACAGCGTGTACGGGACGGCGAGTCGATGAACTTCCTCGGCGATGCTCCGCCCTCGTACCGCGCCTTCCGCTTCCTGCTGACACTGCTCCTCGCCGCCACGACCACCGGGCTGGTGGTGGCCGGGGCGCGACATCAGGTGCCGGCCTGGCTGTTCGGGCAGGCGGTGGACATGTGTCGCGGCGTACGTGACGGGATGCTCCCCTGGTAGGCGCGCACCGCGGCCGGCCGAGTCAGGGGCCGGGCGGGCCGGTCGACGCGCGCACCACGAGCTCGACCGCGAGCTCCACGTGCAGCGCCTGCACGGCGTGGCCGGACATCAGCCGCACCAGGATGTCGACCGCGATGCGGCCCATCTCGGAGAGCGGCTGCCGCACGGTGGTCAGTGCGGGCCGCACCGCCCGGCTCAGGTCGATGTCGTCGAAGCCGGCCACCGACAAATCTTCCGGTACGCGCAACCCGAGGCTCCACGCCGCCTCCAGCACCCCCACCGCCACCTTGTCGTTGAAGCCGATGATCGCGGTCGGCCGGTCCGGGCCGGACAGCAGCCGCAGCGCCGCGCGGTGGCCGTCCTCGGTGGTCGGATGCTCGCTGCACGACAGCGCCGGGTCGGCGATCATGCCGGCCTGGGCGAGCGCCGCGGTGTGCCCGTCCCGGCGGGCGGCGCCGGCCAGCCACTCGTCCGGGCCGCCGATCACGCCGATCCGGCGATGCCCGAGTTCGACCAGGTGCGCGGTGAGCGCGCGGGCGCCGGCGGTGTGCGCGGCCGAGACCGCGGCGATGTCCGGCAGCGGCTGGGTGCGCGGATCCACCACGACGAACGGGAACTGCCCGCGCCGCAACGCGACCAGCTCGTCGCCGGACTCGGGCGGCAGGATCAGCACCGCGCCGCCGACACCGTGCCGGTCGGGCAGGCCGGGCAGCACCGAGACGCCCTGCGCGTGCTCGCCCGCGTCGAGCAGGCAGGGCAGATCGTTGCGGCCGAGCGTCTCGGCAACCGCGCTGACGATCGCGCCGAAGTAGTCGGTCAGCACATAGGGACAGCGGACCAGCACGGGGGAGCCGGGCGCGGCGGCGGGCACCGCGGCGCCGCGCCGCTCGAACGCCTGCCGCACCAGCGAGCGGGTGTGCTCGGCGACGTTCGGGTGTCCGTTGAGGACCCGGGACACGGTGGCGATCGAGACGCCGGTCTCCGCCGCGATGTCCCGGACCGAGCCGGCCGCCGACCGTCGTCTAGGCACGTGTTACATCCAGCTGTTTCACCCTGCCGAGCCTAGAAGTCTTGACGGGAAAGGGCGACGGCGGTCTTATTAACAAGCCTTGATGTAACACAAATGTTACATCGTGTTTCATCCTCCCCGAGGAGGTCATCCCCTGTGAAACGCCGTCTGCTCGCCGTCCTCCTGCTCGTCCTCAGCGCCGGCTTCGTCGTCGCCACCAGCACCCCGTCCCTCGCCGCCACCAGCGCCGACGTGTGGCTGACCACGCCCGACCGCGGCAACCTGCTGAGCCAGAAGGCGGCCGTCAACTTCGGCACGCCGGGCAGTGGCTCGGTGATCACGGTCAACGCCGGCTCCACATTCCAGTCGATGGTCGGCTTCGGCGCGTCCTTCACCGACGCCGCGGCCTGGAACGTCTTCAACTCGTCGCAGCGCACCAGCATCATGACCGCGCTCTTCAGCCCCGGCAGCGGCATCGGGCTGAGCTGGCTGCGGCAGCCGATCGGCGCCTCCGACTTCTCCCGGTCGTTCTACACCTACGACGACGGCGCCGCCGACCCGACGCTGGCACGGTTCTCGATCGCGCACGACGAGCCGTACATCCTGCCGCTGGTCCGGCAGGCGAAGAGCCTCAACCCGGCGATCTCGGTGATGGCCTCGCCGTGGAGCGCGCCGGCCTGGATGAAGACCAACAACAACCTGATCGGCGGCTCGCTCAGCGACGCCAACATCGGGGTCTACGCCGACTATCTGGTCCGGTTCGTGCGGGCCTATCAGGCCGCCGGGGTGCCGATCGACTACCTGAGCATGCAGAACGAGCCGCTGTTCTCGCCGCCCGGATATCCCGGCATGCTGATGTCGCAGCAGCAACAGGTGTCGATCATCAACAACCTGGTGCCCAAGCTCCGCGCCGCCGGTCTCAACACCAGGATCCTGGGGTACGACCACAACTGGGACAACACGGCCTACCCGATCGCGGTCAACAACGGTGCGGGCGGCAACGTCGTCGGGTCGGCGTGGCACTGCTATGGCGGGCAGCCGAGCGGACAGTCCACTGTGCGCAATGCCCAGCCGGGCAAGGAGATCTTCTTCACCGAGTGCTCGGGCACCGAGTCGGGGAACACGTTCGCGGATTCGCTGCGGTGGCAGGGCCGGAACCTCGCCGTCGGCGCGACGCGGAACTGGGCGCGTACGGTCACCACCTGGAACATGGCGCTGGACAACAACCACGGCCCGGTGATCGGCAGCTGCACCAACTGCATGGGCGTGGTCACCACCAACGGCGGCAGCGTCACCTACAATGCGGAATACTATGTGCTCGGCCACCTGAGCAAGTTCGTGAAGCCCGGCGCGGTGCGGATCGACTCCACCGGCTTCGGCGAGGGCGGCATCGAGAACGTGGCCTTCCGCAACCCCGACGGCGGCATCGTGCTGGTCGCGGTCAACACCGGCGGCACCCAGAACTTCCAGGTCTCCTATGCGGGGTCGTCCTTCGGCTATTCGCTGCCGGGCGGTGCGATGGCCACCTTCACCTGGCCCGGCGACGGCGGCACCACCCCGCCGCCGACCGGCCGCACCGGCCCGATCAGCGGCCTCGGCGGCCGCTGCCTCGACGTCACGGACGGCTCGACCACGAACGGCAACCTGCCGCAGATCTGGGACTGCACCTCCGGCCCCAACCAGCAGTGGACGCTCGGCACGGACGGCACGATCCGCGCCCAGGGCAAGTGCCTGGACGTCACGGGCAACGGCACCGCGGACGGCACCCGGGTGCAACTGTGGGACTGCTTCGGCGGCCCGAACCAGCGCTGGACGGCGACCGCGGGCCGAGACCTGGTGAACGCGGGCTCCGGCAAGTGCCTGGACGTGATCGGCAACAACAACGCGAACGGCGCGAAGCTGCAGATCTGGTCCTGCACGGGCGGCGCCAACCAGAAGTGGACCGTCCCCGCCTGACCCGCCATTGAATCCGATCTCCACGGCGCGATCCACTTGCGCCGTGGAGATCATTTTTCGGTCCGGCGCCGAGGCGCCGGATGCTGGTGATCATAAGTGGGGCTGCGGTAGCCTTCGATCCGTTGTCTGACAGCGATCACTCCTTTTCTTGATCCGTTTGCCGGTGTCGAGGTCGTCGAATGCGGCGACGGTTTCTCCATGCCCCGACAACCGGTTGATCTTCCCTTTCGGAGACTGCTTCCATGACTGTTGACCTCGGTACATCCGCCCGGCAGGCTCTGATCGCGCTGATGGTGAGCGTGACGAAGGTGTCGAATCCCGATCTTCGAAAAAGGTATCGAACGGAGATCAAGAAGGCGACGCGGGAAGAGCTGGGAAATCTGATCACGTGGGAGAAGGGCGCGCGCGGAACGATCTTCTACGAACTCACCAAAGAGGGCTGGGCAAGGGCTCGGCAGGAATTCATGCAGCCGCCGCCGGAGAAAGTCGCGTCCGCCTGGTTGCTCCATTACGCGACATTGCGTCATCTCGCAAGACTGCTGGAGCGTGAAGACCACGAAATCGGAGATCTCTATTCCGAGCCGGATGCCGGGCCGCGCCTGTCCGTCGAGGAGCGGATCCTGCGCACCTATGACGACCTGGCCGAGACTCCCGGCGACCTGGTGAGCCTCGCCCTGCTCAGGGACCGCCTGGCCGACGTCTCCCGCGCTGACCTGGACACCGCGCTCAAGGCGATGGATCGCCGCCGGCAGATTCACCTCGATCAGGATCCGGCGCGCAACGACCTCCCGCAGCACTCGCTCGATGCGGCGATCGTCATCGGGGGCGAGGACATGCACCTGATCACGGTCGGCCGAGCGTGATCGCGGACGACCAGCGCAGAGCACTGACCGAACTGCGTCGCCTGGACTGGGCGCCCACCCCGGAGGACGTCTGGACCCCGCTCGACATCCATCTCGACGGGCTGAACGGAGCCGCGGGCGAGGCGGTGCTGCAGGCCTTCCGCGAGGCGAACGCCAGCGGCGGTGGTTGCCCGCTCGGACTGGTGATCGAAGGCCGGCAGGGGTCCGGCAAGACCCATCTCCTGCGCTGGGCCAGGGAGAAGGTCCAGTTGCAGGATCAGGGCTACTTCTTCCTGATGGGCATGTCGGACGGCCGGTCCTTCTGGGTGAACATCGTGCACACCCTGCTGCGGGGACTGCGCCGCTCGGGCTCCTACCGGCACCCGCAACTGGCGCTGCTCCTCGAGCGGCTCAGCGAGCGCGCCGCCGTCCCGGCGGCGCTGCGCCGGCAGGTGCGTGGGCTGGAGCCGCTCACGCCGGAGGCCCTCGGCTCCTTCGTGGCTCAGTTGCGCATGGCCGAGCCGGAGGCCGGCCGGGAGTGCCGCCACACGTTGCGCGCGCTCGTGCTGCTCGCCTCGGCCGACGACGACGTCGCGGACCTGGGGGAGGCCTGGCTGCTGTCGCTGCCCGACCTCGACGCGGCGGAGCTCGCGCGCTGGGGGCTGCCCGGCCGGAGCAAGTCTGCCGAACAGGTCGCCGTGGAGATCTCCCGCCTGCTCGCCTGCACCGGCGCGACCATGCTCGCGGTCGACCAGATCGATGTCATCTTCGCGCAGAGCCGTCCGGTTCCCGGAGACGCCGACGGCCTGGATCCCGCCGCGGATCTCGCCGGCGAGCTCGGCAACGGCCTGATGGATCTGCGCGAGAAGCTGTTCCGCACCGTGACCGTGGTCGCCTGCCTCCCGAGGTCGTGGGCGCTCATCAAACAACGCGCGCTCGTCTCCGTGGACGGCAGATTCCGCAAGGAGACCCGGCTCAGCCGGCTGCCGTCGCCGGAGATCGCCGAGCGGCTGGTCGCGGTCCGCTTTGCGCCCTTCTTCGAGGCGGCCGAGTTCGAGCCGGAGCCGCTCACCTGGCCGATCCTGCCCGAGGCGTTCAAGGACGCGCTCGACTACACGCCTCGATCGCTGATCCAGCGGGCCGACGAACATGTCGCGTGGTGCCTCGCCCGGGACGAGGTCGTCCTGTTGGCCGACCTCGACGACCACCGCGCGGAGGCGGAGCCGCCGCCGAAACTCATCGAGCCGGACCAGCTGTCGGAACTCGATCGGCGATTCACCGAGCTGCGGGCCGAAGCCCAGGTCGATGCCGCCCTGGACAAGGCGACCGAGGACCGCGAGATGTCGCGCCTGCTGGAGGCCGGGTTGCGGGCGTGGGCGATCGAGCAGGGCGACCGGGCGAGCAGATATCGGGTCCAGCCGGTCGAGCAGGGCAATCCGTCGGCACACGCCTGGTTGCGCGAGATGCTCGACGAGGAGACCGAGGACGAGGCGCACTGGTGGTTCCGCGGGCTGTCTCATTCGCACCATCGAGCCGTGCAGGCTCGGATGGAGCGGCTCCGCAGCGTTGCCGGCCTCGACCCGCAGATCAGCAAGCGGCGCGCCGTGCTGGTGCGCAACGTGGACTGGCCGAACGGCCCGGTCAGCCAGCGGGTGCGGCGGGAGTTCCTCGAGCTCGGCGGGATGATCACCGAGGTTTCCCCGGACGACCTGCGGATCTATGCGGCGCTCGCGGTGCTGCTGGCCGAGAACGACCGGCGGCTGCCGGACTTCCTGCGGGCGCGTCAACCAGCCGGCCACTCGGCCCTCTTCGTCAAGGTCTTCGGACCGCCGCCTGCGGGCGGGCCGCCGGGGCTCGACGAGCCGGTCCCACCGACTCCGCAGCCGGAGTCGACGCAGGCTCTCCCCGCCACCTCCGCGGGAGAGGCGACCGACGAGGCGAGCCTGACACTGGGCACGGTGCCGGAGACCGGAGCCATGCTGCGGGTGCCGGTGGAAGCCCTCCGCAAACACTCAGTGATCTTCGCCGGCTCCGGATCGGGCAAGACCGTGCTGATCCGGCGGGTCGTCGAGGAGTGCGCTCTGCGGGGCGTCTCCGCGATCGTCCTGGACCCCAACAACGACCTCGCCCGACTCGGGGAGGCCTGGCCCGAGCCGCCGGAGTCCTGGCGGGCCGGTGACGCCGCCCGTGCGGAGGAGTACCTCGCCACGACGGACGTGGTGATCTGGACACCGCGAAGAGCCGGCGGGCGGCCGCTCAGCCTGCAGCCGCTGCCCAATTTCAGCGCGGTGGTCGACGAGCCGGACGAATTCGCGCTCGTCCTGGACGCGGCGGTCGCCACCTTGGCCCCGCGGGCGCGGATGGCCGCCAGCACAGCCAAGGCCGATCGGGGCCGGGCCGTCCTCCGGCAGGCACTCGATCACTTCGGCCGTCAGGGCGGTGGAGGGCTGGACGCGTTCGTCGATCTGCTGCTCGACCTGCCCGACGAAGCCACCTCCCTGGGCCGGGCCCGCGAGCTGGCCGCGGACATGGCGGAGACCCTGAAGGCGGCGATGGTCAACGATCCGCTGTTCGGCGGCGCCGGCGCACCCCTCGACCCGGGCGTCCTGCTCTCGCCGGCTGCGGGGCGCCGCGCCCGGGTCTCCGTGATCAGCCTCATCGGGCTGCCCCGGGACGAGCAGCGGCAGAGCTTTGTGAACCAGCTTCAGATGGCACTCTTCGCCTGGATCAAGCAGCACCCCGCGGGGGATCGGCCGCTGGGCGGTCTGTTCGTGATGGACGAGGCGCAGACCTTCGCGCCGTCCGGCGCGCTCACCGCCTGCACCGAGAGCACGCTGGCACTGGCCAGCCAGGCCCGCAAGTACGGCCTGGGGCTGATCTTCGCGACCCAGGCGCCGAAGGGCATCCACAACCGCATCGTGGGCAACGCGGCGACGCAATTCTTCGGCTTCCTCAACAGCCCCACCCAGATCGCCGCAGCCAAAGAGGTCGCCCAGGCGAAGGGCAGTGCCGTCCTGGACATCTCCCGCTTGAAGGCCGGCCAGTTCTACGCGGTCACCGAGGGGGCGCCGTTCCGCAAGGTGTCGACCGCCATGTGCCTGACCCACCACCCGAAGAGCGCGCTGACCGTCGAAGAGGTCCTGGCGCGCGCTCGCGGGTGATCTCCGCGGAACGACCGAAGGGGAATACGGGATGGACATCGTCGTCGACAGCCTGGTGAAGAAGTTCCAGGGTGACCATGAGCTGGTGTCGTTGCCGGAGGATGAGGCATTCGAGGCGTTCACCGGTTATTGCGTGCTCAGCTCGTTCTACGAGAGCGAGTTCAGCCCGGAGGTCTTCCGGATGGGCGGCGGGAACGACCTCGGCATCGACGTGTTCGGCATCCTGGTCAACGGCGTCCTGCTGCGTGACGAGGCGGACGTGCGGTCGGCGACGGAACAGGCGAAGCAGCTGGACGTGCGGATCATCGTCGTGCAGGCGAAGACCAGTCCCAGGTTCGAGACGAAGGTGATCGCCGACCTGGCGGACAACCTGTCCCACGTGGTGTCCAAGGAGCCGATGCCCTACCCGGCGTCGCCGGACGTGGACAACCTGCGGGGCTGTCTGGCGGCGGTCTTCGCGAACATCGCCAAGTTCTCCGGCGGACGGCCGAAGCTCTACGTGCGCTATGCGACCACCGGCAACCAGGTCGCCGACATGGTGCGCAAGAAGGCCGCCTCCGCCGAGCGTCTGGTGCAGCGCTCCGGGTTGTTCGATGTCGTCGAGGTGCAGTGCGTCACGCGTGATGACCTCTGCGAGATGTACAAGAGGGCGACGCAGGCGGTTCCGGCCACGTTCGAGATGCCGAAGAAACTGTCGCTGCCCAGGATGCCCGGCGTCGAGGAGTCGCTGCTCGGCCTGCTGTCGGCCCGCGAACTGGTGACGAAGGTGCTGACCGATCCGACCGGGCACATCCGCACCGCGTTGTTCCACGAGAACGTCCGAGACTTCCAGGGCTACAACGGCGTCAACGCGCAGATCCGGGACACGGTCCGGGACGAGGCCGGCCATCGCCGCTTCGCGGTGCTGAACAACGGCATCACCATCGTCACGCGCAACCTGCGGGTCGTCGGCGACGAGGTGCACATCCGGGATTTCCAGGTGGTCAACGGCTGCCAGACCTGCCATGTGCTGTTCGACGAGCGGCGTCGTCTGACCGACGACGTCCAGGTGAGTGTGCGGGTGGTGCACAGCGAGAACGAGACGGTGATCTCCGGCATCATCGCCGCCACCAACCGGCAGACGGCAGTGAGCGAGGAAGAGCTGTCGACCCGCGAGGACTTCCACAAGCGTCTCGAGGACTGGTTCTCCGCACAGGAACCGGTCCGGAGGCTGTTCTACGAACGGCGGTCGAAGCAGTATGCGGCCCGGCAGGACGTGGAGAAGACGCGGGTCGTGAACCGCAGCCAGCTGACTCGCGCCTACGCCGCGATGTTCCTCGGCGAGCCGTCGGCCGTGGGGCACTATCGCGATCTGACCACGCGGCGACGAGCGGATCTGTATCGGGCCGACCATCCGCCCGATCCCTACTACGTGGCCGCGGCCATGCACTACCGCATGGAGTGGCTGCTGCGGACGCACCGGATCCGCTCAACCCTCCGGCCGGTCCGCTACCACCTGATGGCGGCGATCCGCTGGCAGACGCTCGGACCGGACCGCCTGGCGGCCAACCCGAAGAAGGCCGCCGATCAGTGTCGGCGGCTCCTCGACCTGATCTGGGAACCGGGCGCCGCCGAGCAGGCCGTCCTCAAGCTGATCCCGGACCTCAACAAGATCATTGAGTCGGAGGAGGCCGCCGGCGTGCCGCTCGGCGAGATGGTGCGCAACCGGCGCTTCGCCGACGCGGTGCGAGCCGCCGTGTTGCCCGTCGGCTGACCGGAAGCCCGGTACGGTCGAGCCGTGTTCGAGTACGTGGCTCGGCAGGTCGGCGGGTGCGTCGAGCAGGTCTGGTTCGCCCGGGGGCGGATGGCCGGCGTGCGTGAGTTGATCGCGCCCACCGGGTCGACCGTTGCCGGGCTGGTGCTCGGTGATCCGATCCGGCAGGTCACCGCCGGCGGTGGTTGCGAGATCGTGGCCGACACCGGGTTCCTGATCGGGCCGCACGACCGGCCCATCGTCAACGAGCCGCTCGGCGAGACCTACTGCGTCGGGATCGTCACCACCCCGGTCGGGTGCCGGCCGGCCTTCGGGGTGGCGCCGAGCACGATCCGGGGGCGCATCGTGCACCTGTTGGCGGCCTGGCCGGCGGCCGCCGAGCTGCGGCGTGGGCTGGCCGCCTGCGGCACGCCGGACGAGGCGCTCGATCTGGTCGAGGCGACGCTGGACCGGCCCGCGCCGATGACCGGGCCGTGCGCGGCTGCCGTCGATCAGCTCACCGCGGAACCCACCCGGCTGGTCGCCGACATCGCCGCGGGGCTGGGGATGAGTCACGGGCATCTCGACCGGCTGTTCACCCGGGAGGTCGGGCTCAGCCCGCGGGTGCTGGCCCGGATCCTGCGGATGCGGCGGCTGCTCGAGGAGATCGACGTCTACGGCAAGGTGGGCTGGTCGGCGAAGGCGGCCGAGCTCGGCTGGTTCGATCAGGCGCACCTGATCCGGGACTTCAAGAGGCACACGGGGGTGACGCCCTCGCAGTACGTCGCGGCGCAGAACGGGACCTACCACGCTGGGTTCGTACCGGACATGGGGTGAAGTTTGTCCAATCCTTTGATCTTGGTGGGGTGCAGCGTGACGGCATGAGCGAGGTATTCACCGCCGAGGCCAGGATCGGGCGTCCGGTGGACGAGGTGTGGGCACGGCTGATCGACTGGGACGGCGCGGCGCGGTGGATGCCGGGGGTGGAGGCGTTGCGCGCGGACGGGCCGACCGCGGTGGGGACGGCACTCGTCTTCACCGCGCGGGGTAAGGAGCGCACCGGCGAGATCGCCGCGCTGGAACCCGGGCGCGCCGTCACCGTGCGGTCGGCGCAGGGCGGGGTGGTCGCGGACTACGCCTACGCGTGCACGCCGGACGGGGACGGCACCCGGGTGCGGCTGGTCGCCGACTGCCGGATGTCCGGGCCGATCCGGCTGCTCGGACCGGTGATCAGGGCGGCAATCCGCAAGGCCGACAGCGGTCAGCTGGACGCCTTTAAGGAGACCTTCAGAAGAGCTTGACCAGCGCGCGCCTGATCTGCACGGGTGTCGCGGGGGCGCCGTCGACCGGGGCCGGGTCCTCCGGAGTGGGTGCGATGCCGGCCGCGGCGATCTCGTCCAGCGCGGCCAGGCCGGCCTCGTCGACGGTGCCGAAGACCGTGTAGTTCGGGCGCAGCACCGAGTCCTTGTAGACCAGGAAGAACTGGCTGCCGTTCGTGTCCGGACCGGCGTTCGCCATCGCGACCGTGCCGCGCGGATAGATCCGCCGCTCGCCGGTCGGGTCGGTCGGCGCCGGCTCGAGGTCGGTCGGCAGCTCGTCGCGGTAGCGGTAGCCCGGACCGCCCTCGCCGGTGCCGCTCGGGTCACCGCACTGCAGCACGCTCAGCGTCGGATAGGCGGTGAGCCGGTGGCAGATCGTGCGGTCGTAGAACCGGAAGAACGCCAGGTGCACGGCGCTCTGCACGGTGCACGGCGCCTGCGCGCGGCGCAGCGTCATGGTGATCGGGCCGTAGTTCGTCAGCAGCTTGACGTCGACCGTGCCGTGCCGCGGCGTGCGACGCGGGTCCGGCGGCAGCGGCACCGGCCGGGCGGCGGGCTCATCGGGCGTCGGCGTGTATGCGCAGGCGCCGCGCGTGGGACCACCACCGCCGGTGGTGGCGGCGGCCTGCCCCGGGACGATCAAGGCGCCGGCGAGCGTGCTTGCGGCCAGTACGGCGAGAAGTCTGCGCACGGCCGCAAGCATACATAACCTTCGATCAGTTGACGGTCAGATCGAGCGTCTTCGTGCCGGTCCTCGGCACCGGGACCTTCGTCGCGGTGTCGATGTCGGCGGCGTTTTCCCACCAGCCCGAGCCGGTGTCCGACGTCCAGCCGATCTTCACCGGCTGGCCGCCGATCAGCGGCAGGCGATAGCTGCCGTCGTCCGCGGCGGCCGAGTCCACCCGGCCCAGCACGTCGCCGGTGGCGGCGTTGACCGCGGTGAGTTGCCAGGCGTCCGCGCCGGTGACCGTGCCCTGCAGGGTGCTCCCGGCGACCAGCGTCGTGTCGAACGTGGTGGTCTGCCCGGCCTGGACGGCTGCCGTCGTGGCCTGGAACCGGTTGCCGGTGCCACCCGACCACTGCCGCGGCAGATCGGGACGGTCCGGGGTGAGCAGCACCGGCCACGAATAGGGCCCGAGGTCGTAGAACGTGTACTTCCCGTTGGCGTCGGTCTCGGTGTAGGTGTAGCGCGGGTCGCCGGGCTGGAAGGCCGAGAGGGACACCTTCACGTCCGGCGCCGGCGCGCCCGCCGGGTCGCGGACCACGACGTCGAGCCGGCCGTGCGGGTCGAGCAGCACGGTCGGTGTGGTCACCTTCTTGCCGGCCTTGAACCTGATGCGGGCGGCTTCGCGCTGGTCGCCGGTGCCGCCCTCGGCGGCGACCCACTGGAGGCCGTGCCGTGAGTGGTAGGTGGAGCTCACGAACATCTGGTAGACGCCGGCCGGCTTGGCCGGGATGGTGATCTTGCCGTTGGAGTTGCTGCACCCGCCGGACGTCGCCGGCGCGCCGTGCCCGGGCTCGACCAGCAGGACGCAGGCGCCGCGCAGCGGCTGGCCGGTGGCCCGGTCGAGCACGAGGACGCCGGCCCGGCCGCCGAGGACCAGCGGCACGCTCACCGACGCGTCCTGGCCGGCGGTGACGGTGACCGGCACTCCCTCGGTCGACCGCAGGTAGTTGCTGCCCTGGTCGGGCAACACGGCGACGGTGTACGCGCCGGGTGTCGGCACCGCGATCGTCGCCTCCGGCCCGTCCGTGCAGCCCCGCAGGTTGCCCGGGGTGAGCTGGGCGCAGAAGCCGTCGGCCGGTGCGCCGGTCTCCGCGTCCACCGCCCGGACGGTCAGCAGCGAGCCCGCCCGCCAGGTGTCGTCCACGGTGACCGCGCCGCCGATCGGCATCGGGAACACCGTGCCCTGGGCGGGGTCAGTGGTGCTGAACGCGTATTGCGTGTGGGTCTTGCCCGGATCCTGGAACGAGACCCGGTAGTCCTCGCCGGGGAAGACGCCCTCCATCCGCCAGGTGCCGTCCTCGGAAGTGGTGGCGCTGCCGGTCAGCCGGCGCCCGCCGCTGTGCTCGGCGCGCACCGCGTAACCGACCGCCGGTGCGCCGTTCGTGGTGGTCAACCGGCCGCTGAACACGCCGTAGGCGACGGTGGTCTCGTCGAGGTCCTGGTCCTGGCCGGCCACCACGGTGAAGACCTTGCCCTCGGCCGGGTCGAGCGTGCCGGGCAGGAACGCGTCCTCGCCCGGATAACCGGCCCGATAGGAGATCAGGTAGTCGCCGGGCAGCACCCCGCGGAAGAGGAAGAAGCCCTCCTCCGCGGTGTTGTAGGTGTGGATCCGCTCGCCGTCCTGCCACAGGCTGACGTCGGTGGACGTCCGCGGCCGCCCGGTCGACGTGTTGAGCGCGCCGTCGATGTCGGCGGTCTGCAGCAGCGTCTCGTTCAGCGTGATCGTCTCGCCGGCCACGACCGTGAAGACCTGTGCCCCGATCGACGTGGCCTGGCCGGGCACCCACTGCGGGACGGTCGCCCCGAGTCGCTCGAACTGCACCCGCCACTCGCCCGGCGGCACGTCGAACGAGTAGTGCTCGCCGCGGAAGAACTCCGACCACACCTTGTTGCCGCCGTCGGTGCGGACCGCGATCACGCGGTATTGGTCGTCGGTGAACTCGTCGGTCACCACGCCCGCGATGGTGCCGCCGGCCGCGGCCGCCTGCGCCGGTGCGGCGACTCCGGTGGTGAGCAGGATCGCTGCCACCAGCCCGGTCAAGATGCGTCTCATCGAACTCGTCCCCGTTTCGTGGAAGTCCACTCAGGAGCGATCCTAGTCGCGGCGACGGCCGGCCACAGGCCCGCGATCAGGGCGATCGATGCGCAAGATGCGGTCACGATCAGCAGCGCCGGCCAGGGAAGCCGGATCGTCACGGAGTCGGACAGGGGGTGCAGGCTCACCCGTACCGTGAGGAGGGTGGTCGCGGTGATCAACCCACCGAGGAGCGTGCCGATCGCACTCACCGTGACCGCCTCGCGGGCGACCAGCCGCAGGATCTGGCGGCGGGTCGCGCCGGCCAGCCGCAGGGCGACCAGTTCGCGGCGCCGGCCGGTGGTGGCCATGACCTGCGTGTTCGCGATGGCGATGGCGGTGTAGACCAGCGCCATGCCGAGGACCGCGATCAGCGAGATGCGGCTCAGCCGGTCGAACTCGGCGTCCGATGCGGACAGATAGCTCCCGGTCGGGATCACGACGCCGCCGTCCGTGGGGTGCGTGACGAAGACCGCGTCCGGCGAGGGCACCGCGGCGAGAGACCAGGGCAGCAACACCTTGGGTACGCCGAGCCGATCGTCCAGCACGGCGACCATCCGCAGTGACCGCCGGGCGCCGTCACCGAGCCACAAATCCGCCGGGTCACCCACCCGCCAGCCGTGCGCGCCGGCGATCGACGCGCTGATCGCGACGGTGTCCCCGGTCAGGTCGCCGAGCGTGCCGGACCGGACCGGCAGGCGCAGCACCTGCCCGGCGGCGGGCCCGTCGAGATACCAGGCGGCGCGTTGCCGCATCGTGTTCCGCTCGCGGTCGAACACCCCGGTCGCCTTCGTCCGCACGCCCGCCACCGTCTCGGGCAGCCGCGTGTCACCGACCGGCACCACCACGAACGGTGCGGTGACGTGACCGCGCAACGTGGCGGCCTGGGTCGCGGCGATCGTCGCGGTGCCGGCCAGCGTGGCGCCGGCCAGCGCGACCGTGACCAGGATCGGGGCGATCGGCTCGGCCCTCAGCCCGGCCCGGGCGAGCACCGCGATCACCCCGCGGCCCGGCGTCAGCAGCCGGGCCAGCGGGCGCGCCACGACCGGCAGCAGCAACGCGCATCCGAGGATCAGCAGCATGACCACCACCAGCAGATAGGCGCTGCCCTCCGGCGTGCCGAGCAGCGGCGCCAGCGGGATGACGCCGAGCACGCAGGCCGGACCGAGGATCCAGCGGGCGAGCGTCAGGTCGCGGCGGCCGGTCGCCTTCGCGGCCCGCCGGGCGGCGAACCAGGCGCCGGTCAGCGCCACGATCAGGCCGAGCCCGAAGGCGGCGGCGAGCGGCCACCAGGCGGGGGCGGCGGTGAACCCGTCCGGCGCCAGGCCCTGCCCGGCCAGCCACCGGGCCAGCCGGGGTGCGAGCACCGTGCTGAGCGCGCACCCGGCCGTGGCGGCCAGCACGCCGACCAGCGCGGCCTCGCCGAGCACCAGGCGGCGCACCTGACGCGGCGTCGCCCCGGCGGTGCGCAGCAGCGCGAACTCGCGACGCCGCTGAGCCACGGTGAACGCGAAGGTGCCGGCCACCACGAACGTGGAGACGAACCCGGCCAGCCCGGCGATGCTGCCGACCAGCGAGGTGGTGCCGATCAGCAGGCCGGCGTCGGGGTCGGGCTCGGCGCCGCCCCGCTCGTCGCCGGTCAGCGCGCGCAGCAGCGGGAAACGCCCGGCCACCCGGGCCGCGATCGCCGCCGGGTCGGCGCCGGACAGCGCGACCGCCGAGATCCGGTTCCGGGCGAGCCGGGCCGCGGTCGCCTCGGTCACGTAGAGCGCGGGCCCGGCGCCCGTCTCGAGCACGCCGCTGACCCGGAACCGCAGCGGACCGTCCACGGTGGCCACTGCCACGAAGTCGCCCGGTTTCTGCGAAACCGGTGCGGTGAGGACCACGTCGCGGTCGCTGCGCGGCGGGCCACCGTCGATCATCCGGTACGGGTGCAGCGCCGCAGCCGCCCACGGATGCGCCTCGGTGGCGGCGCCGAACCCCGCGTAGCCGGCCCGGTCCACGACGACGCCGGTGACCCCCTCGATCGCCGGCATCGCCGCGGCCGCCTCCGCCGGCACGTATCCCCGTTCGCCCGGCGGGAGGGCGGGAGCGGCCGCGCCGGTGCCGGCCCGGTCGGGGCCGGCCACCACGACCGCCGGGTGCGCGTACCAGAGGGGTGGATGTTGTGGTCCGCGGAGAGCCGCGGCGAGCGTCAGGCCGGCCGTGGCGAAGAGCGCCACCCCGAGCGCCAGGGCCGTGAACGAGCCGGCGAACCCGGCCCACCGCGCCCGCAGCGTGTGCCACGCGATCGTGATCATCGGGCCGGCCCGCTCTCCAGCAGCGTCATCCGCCCGGCGACCGCCTCCGGCGTGGGCCCGCCCAGTTCGCCGGCGATCCGGCCGTCGCGCAGGAAGACCACCCGGTCGGCGCGGGACGCGGCCAGCGGATCGTGGGTGACCATCACGATGGTCTGCCCACGGTCGTCCACCATCGACCGCAGCAGGGTCAGCACGTCGCGGCCGGTGTTCGAGTCGAGGGCGCCGGTCGGCTCGTCCGCGAACAGCACGTCCGGTGCGGTGCTCAGCGCGCGGGCGATCGCGACCCGCTGCTGCTGCCCGCCGGACAGCTGATCGGGCCGGTGCCGGGCGCGGTCGCCGAGGCCGACGGCGGTCAGCGCGGCCCGGGTCTGCGCCCGCGGCGGACGCCGCCCGGCCAGCATCAGCGGCAGGGCCACGTTGAGCTCGGCGGTCAGCGCGGGCAGCAGGTTGAACTGCTGGAAGACGAAGCCGATCCGGTCCCGCCGCAGCCGGGTCAGCCGGGTCTCGCTCAGGTCGTTCAGCCGGACGCCGCCGACCAGCACGTCGCCGGAGGTGGGCCGGTCCAGGCCGGCGGCGCACCGCAGCAGCGTGCTCTTGCCGGATCCGGACGGTCCCATCACCGCGGTGAACGTGCCCGCCGCGAAATCGTGGGACACACCGTCCAATGCGGTGACGGCGGCGTCACCCCGGCCATGGACCTTGTGGACTGCGCGCAGCTCGATTCTGGTCACGCGTTCAGGCTCGTCGCCAGGCGCCGCGCGGTCACTGGCGCACGCTTACCCGGCGGGGTAGCGCTAGCGTTACCCCATGGGCTCTGCGTGGCGCGCGCTGACCGGCCGGCCCGCCCGCTTTCTCGGCTCGTCCTGGCCCTGGCGGTCGTTCGCCTATCTGCTGTCCAGCTGCCTCGTCGCGCTGCTGTGGCTGGCCGCGGCGCTGGTGCTGATGTTCGTGCCGGTGGCCGGAATCGCGGTGCTGTTGCTGGGCATCCCGCTGAGCCGGGTCGAGCGGCGGCGGCTGCGGCTCGTCGATCCCGGGCCCGCGCCGTCGGCCCACCGCCGAGCGCCGCGCCGCGGACTGTGGGCCTGGCTCGGCGCCCGGTTCCGCGAGACGGTCACCTGGCGCGAGCTGGGTTACGCGCTGCTGTTCACCTTCGGGCTGGCCTGGGTCGACTTCGCGGTGGCCATGCTGGTGCTGTGCGGTGTCTATCTGCTGGTATTCCCGCTGGTGGTGTTCCAGGTGCCGGCGGAATTCCGGCCGCTCGAACTGTTCTGGCTGGACGTGGCGACGGTCGGGGCGGCGTGGCCGGCCACGGTGGCCGGGCTGGTCGTCCTGCCGGTGCTGCTCTATCTGGCGACCGCCTATGCGGCCGGGCGGGCGACGCTGACCCGGTCGATGCTCTGCCGCAGCCCCGCGTCGAGCGAGGTGGTCGACCTGAGCCGGTCGCGGGCGCGGATCCTGGAGGCGTTCGACGCCCAGCGCCGGCGGATCGAGCGGGATCTGCACGACGGCGCGCAGGAGCGGCTGACCGGCCTGATCATGACGCTCGGACTGGCCCGGGCCTCGTCTCCTTCGGACGCTCGGGAGCTGGTCGAGCGGGCGTATGACGACGCCAACGCGGCGCTGAGCGAGCTGCGTGATCTGGTCCGGGGGATCCATCCGCAGGTGCTCACCGATCGCGGCCTGGGCCCGGCGCTGGACGACCTGGCCGGGCGGTGCGCGGTGCCGGTCGAGGTGACGTTCCGGCCGGCCGCCCGGCTGCCCGAGCCGGTGGAGGCGGCGGCCTGGTTCGCCACGGCCGAGGCGCTCACCAACGTGGTCCGGCACAGCCGGGCGGAACGCGCCTGGGTGACCGTCGCGCTGCGCGGCGACGACCTGGTGGTCGAGGTCGGCGACGACGGGATCGGCGGCGCCGACGCGGCGCGCGGCACCGGGCTGCTGGGCCTGGCCGACCGGGTCTCGGTGCTGGACGGCAGGATCATGCTGACCAGCCCGCCGGGCGGGCCGACGGTGCTGAGGGTGGAGCTGCCATGCGGGTCGTGATCGCCGAGGACTCGGCGCTGCTGCGCGAGGGGCTGAGCCAGATCCTGGGCCGGTTCGGCCACGCGGTGCGTGCGGTGGGCGACGGCGAGGAGCTGCTGGCCGCGGTCGCCGCCGAGGTGCCCGAGGTGGTGGTGACCGACGTACGGATGCCGCCCGGCTTCCGCGACGAGGGCCTGCGGGCGGCGCTGGAGTTGCGCGGCCGGCACCCCGGTCTGCCGGTCCTGGTGCTCTCCCAGTACGTCGAGCGCACCTACGCCGCCGAGCTGGTCGGCACCGGCCCCGGGGTCGGCTACCTGCTCAAGAACCGGGTCGGTGACGTGGCCGAGTTCCTGGACGCGCTCGAGCGGGTCGCCGGGGGAGCGACGGTGATCGACCCGGAGGTGGTGCGCCAGCTGCTGAGCCGCCGCCAGGCTCCCCTCGAACGGCTGACCGCCCGCGAGCGCGAGGTGCTGGCGCTGATGGCCGAGGGCCGCTCGAACGCCGCGGTGGCCCGGCGCCTGGACGTCTCGGCGGCGGCGGTGGCCAAGCACGTGAACGGCATCTTCACCAAGCTGAGCCTGCCCCCGGCCGCCGACGACCACCGCCGCGTCCTGGCCGTCCTGGCCTACCTCCAGGCCTGACCCGGGCTCGGCGGGCCGGTCACCAAGCCGTCGGGGCGTAGTCCTTGAGGAAACAGCCGTACACGTCCTCGCCCTGCTCGCCGCGCACGATCGGGTCGTAGACCCGGGCCGCGCCGTCGACCAGGTCGAGCGGCGCGTGGAAGCCCTCCTCGGCCAGCCGCATCTTGGTCGGGTGCGGGCGCTCGTCGGTGATCCAGCCGGTGTCCACACTGGTCATCAGGATGCCGTCGGCGAACATGTCCTCGCCGCTGGTGCGGGTCAGCATGTTCAGCGCCGCCTTGGCCATGTTGGTGTGCGGGTGGCCGGCGCCCTTGTAGCCGCGGCTGAACACGCCCTCCATCGCGGACACGTTGACCACGTAACGGCGCGGGAACGGCGACGCCGCCATCGCCGCGCGGAGCCGGCTGATCAGGATGAACGGCGCGGTGCTGTTGCAGAGCTGCACCTCCAGCAGTTCCAGGGCGTCGACCTCGTGCACCCGGGCGCTCCAGCTGTTGTCCGCGGCGAGGTCCGGCACCAGCCCGCCGGCGTCGATCGCGGACATCGCCGCGATCCGCTCCGGGGACGCGGACCCGGCGGTCAGCGCGAGCGCGGTGAGCGCGTGCGGGCTGAGCGCGGGGCTGGTCCCGCCCAGAGCCGCCGGGTGTACGCGCTGCGAGGCGTCATGCCCACCCAGGTATTCCAGCTCGGGCAGCGGTCCGTCAGGCAGCCCGGCCGACTCGGCCGCCTCCAGCGCGGAGTACGAGCCGGGCGCGCGGCGCACCGTCTGGGCGGCGTTGTTGATCAGCACGTCGAGCGGCCCGGCGGCGGCCACCGAGTCGGCCAGCGCGGCCACCTGCGACGGGTCGCGCAGGTCGATCCCGACGACCCGCAGCCGGTGCAGCCAGTCGGCGCTGTCCGGCATGCCGGTGAATCGGCGCACCGCGTCGTGCGGGAACCGGGTCGTGATGGTGGTGTGGGCGCCGTCGCGCAGCAGCCGCAGCGCGATGTACATGCCGATCTTCGCGCGGCCGCCGGTGAGCAGGGCGCGGCGCCCGGTCAGGTCGGTGCGGGCGTCGCGGCGGCTGTGGTTCAGCTCGGCGCAGGGCGGGCAGAGCTGGTGGTAGAACGCGTCCACCTGCCGGTAGCGCTTCTTGCAGGTGTAACAGCCGCGGGCCTGCTGGAGGAACCCGGCGATCGGCGCCTCGGCCCGGGTCTGCAGCGGGATGCCCTGGGTCTCGTCGTCGAGCCGGTCCGGCGCGCCGGTGGCGGTGGCCGCGGTGACGGCGGCGTCCGCGGCGAGGATGGCGTCCCGGCGTTCCCGTCGGCGCTGCTCCTTGGCGGTCTTGTAGATGGCGGCGGTGGCGCGGCGCACGCGCACCGCATCGGGGTGCTCCGGCGGCAGCGACTCGACCTCGGCCAGGACCGCCAGGGCGAGCTCGAGCCGCGCGGGGTCGATGCCGTTGATCATGATTGAGGTGTTTCCGTCCTGCTCACTGCCGTCTCACTCCTGGTGCGTGGGGGGCGCGGTCCGCCTCGGCCGCCCGCAGAACTCTACGCAACGGACCGAAGCGGCGATGCGGCGGACGAGGAGGTCGCCTGCGCGGCAGCGTCCGATGATCAGTCGCCGCTGAAGACGAGCCGCCGGTGATGCGGTCGACGCGGTGCCGCGACGAGCAGTTCTGCCAGGCCGATGAGCTGGGCGACGGTCGCATGCAGGTGTCGGTCGTCCGGCACTGCCGTGAGCTGCTCCAGTTCGGCGATGAGCTGGACCGCCTGCCGGGCGTTGAAGGTCGTGTCGTCATGAATTCGCCGGCAGCAGCACGGCGGAGGGATGGGCGCCGTCGTGCAGGATCTCGAGGTGGGTGATGTGGGCTTTCGTAGCTGTCGCGACCGGCTCGTCCCCGCCGAGGTTGCGGGCGAAACGGGGAAACGCCCCGGCGGAGACCTGGATGCGCAGGCGGTGGCCGCGCCGGAAGACGTACGCGGTGGGTGACAGCCGCACGGCGACCTCGGTGGTGCCCTCGGGCCGGACGGTGACCAGGTCGTCGCAGACGTTGATCGACTTGCCGCGTTCGCCGCCTACGACGAGATCGTGGCCGCCCTGGACCGGGTGAGCCGCATGACCGTCGACCAGATCCAAGCCCTGCTCGCGGCCACGCTCGCCTTCGCCGCCAACTTCTGGCAGGTGTCGCACCCCACCCCGACCCTGGCGGCGCTGTACGAGCAGGTGCCGGACTGGGGCCACGTCGCTCTCGACTTCCGGCCCCGGCTCCGGCTGCTGCTCCAGTCGACCGCCATCGGACTGACCGAGACGCTCGCCGCCACCTGACGAGCACGGCCCTGCCACCGTCGAACCGCAGGTCGATGCCGTTGGCCAGCCGGTTCTCCAACACGAAAAGGCAGCCGTCCACGACCTCACGCATCGTCCCAGGCGCCCAGCCGGCGCGACTCGGCCAGTGCGTTGACCTTGAAGGGTCACCGGTTTCGTTAGGCGGCTTGGGGTTGGGTGGGCGGCCCCAGCGTTGGCGGCGTTCGCTGCGGACGCGGGCGCGTTCGCGGCGCTTGGCGGCCCAGCAGGTGCCGTGACACGGACGGATACTCAACGGCCCGAACTGGTCGAACGCGAAGACCCGGTCGGGAAAACGGGACATCACCTCATCGATACGGTCCAGCTTGCTGTCGTAGTCCGGGTCGGTCGACGTCTTCCAGGTCCGGGTGCGCTGAAAGGTGACGCCGTGCCGGTGCAGGATCACCCGCCAACCGCGTACCCAACCTCACTGGGCAGAACACCTAGAGCGCCGAGGTCAGGGACGGGAGCCAGCGGGCGGCGATCTTCCGGTTGCCGTTGTCGTTCGGGTGCACGCCGTCGCCGGTGTCGGTCGCCGGGTTGAAGCCGGTCCACTGGTCGACCACGGTGACCGGCGAGGCGCTGGTGCTGATCGACGCCGCCCAGGCCGGGATCGCCGCATTGAAGTTGACCACCCGCTGTGCGCAGTCGGCGCAGTTGCTCGGGTTCATCGGAATGATCTGCGCGACCAGGATCTTCATCGCCGGGTTGGACGCCCGCATCTGGTTCACCAGCGTGCTGAAGGCGGCCAGGATGGTCTGCGGCGACAGGTTGCTCCACACGTCGTTGGTGCCGAGGTGCACCATCACCACGTCCGGCCGGGTGGCGGCGAGCCAGCCGGGCAGCAGGTTCTGGTTGGCGATGTTGACCGCCAGGAAACCGCCGTGGCCCTCGTTCTCCCCGTCGTACGTGAACCCGCACCCCTGCGCCGGCAGCGTGCCGACGAAGTCCACCTCGGTGTGCCCGGCCTGCTGGAGCTGCTGCCACAGCAGGGCGCGCCAGCAGCCCGGCGAGCCGGTGATCGAGTCGCCCAGCGGCATCACCCGCACGGTGTCCCCGGTCGGCGGCGGCGGGGTCGTGACGTCGCCGGTGCACGCGGTCCCGTTGAGCGAGAACGCGGCCGGCACCGAGTTCGCGCCGCTGTGCGAGCCGTTGAACCCGAACGACGTGCTGGCGCCGGTGCCGATCCCGGCGTTGTAGCCGGCGTCGCGGACGCTCACGTCGGCGCCGGACTGGGTCACCACCCCGTTCCACAGCTGGGTGACGCGCTGGCCGTCGGCGAACCGGAAGGTCAGCGTCCAGCCGCTGACCGGCTCGCCGAGATTGGTCACCGCGACCGCCGCGCCGAAGCCGCCCGGCCACTGGCTGGAGATCGTATAGGTCACCCGGCAGCCCGCCGCGGCGCTGGCCGGACCGGCCACACCGACCGCGGTCGCGCTGAGCGCGAAGGTGGCGGCGGCGAGGGCGGCGACACTCCGAAGCTTCATGGGAGGCATCATGGCATGGGAGCGCTCCCATCGGAAGTCATCGATATCGGAATCCTGGGGATCCGGTTGGTGACCGGACCGGAAGCGGGCGAGGATGGGCGGCATGACGCCAGAGTTCCGATGGTCTCCCGGTCGCGGGCCGGCGGTCGCCGCGGAGGCGATGGTCGCCACCAGTCAGGGCACGGCCACCATGGCCGGGCTCGACATGCTGCGGCGGGGCGGCACCGCGGCGGACGCCGCGATCGCCGCGGCCGCGGTCTGCTGCGTGGCCGAGCCGATGTCGACCGGGATCGGCGGGGACGCCTTCGCGATCGTCTGGGACGGCAACGCCGCCACCGGTCTGGACGCGGCCGGTCCGGCGCCGGCGGGTGCGGATCCGCTGCCGGTGCCGGGCCGGGGCCCGCGGGCGGTGGACGTGCCCGGCGCGGTGGCGGGCTGGGCCGCGCTCAGCGAGCGGCACGGCCGCCTCGGGCTGGACACCTGTCTGGGCCCCGCGATCGACCTCGCCGAACGGGGAGTCGCCGCCGGGGCGCACTGCTCGGGATACTGGCGCGGCACGCCGCACGCGCCGGCCGAGTTCGGGCCCGCGCCGGCGGTCGGCGAGGTCTATCGGATGCCGGAGCTCGGCGCGACGCTGCGGGCGATCGCCGAGCACGGCCCGGACGCGTTCTACCGAGGGCCGGTGGCCGCCGCGATCGCCGCCGCGAGTTGGCTCACCGAAGCGGATCTGGACTCCTATCGTCCACAGTGGGTGGAGCCGGTGCGGTTCGCGTACCGGGGGATCGATGTTCTGGAACTGCCGCCGCCGACCCAGGGCGTGGTCGCGCTCGAGGCGCTCGCGCTGCTCGCCGCCCACGAGAAGCCGGGACTGGGCGATCAGGTCCGGGCCGTCGCGCTCGCCCTGGAGGACGGCTTCACCGCGGTACGCGACGGCGCGGACGTCAGCCACCTGCTGGCGCCGGCCCACCTGAGGTCCCGCGCGGCCGACGTGCCGCGACTGCTGCCGGAGCCCCGTGGCGGCACGGTCTATCTCTGCGCGCTGGACTCGGACGGCATGGCGGTCTCGTTCATCCAGAGCCTGTTCGACAGCTTCGGATCCGGCATCGTGGCGCCCGGCACCGGCGTGGTGCTGAACAACCGCGCCGAGGGATTCGAGGTGGCCGGCGAGGTGACGCCCGGCCGGCGGCCCTACCACACGCTGATGCCCGGCATGCTGCTCGACGGCGGCCGGCTGCGCGGACCGTTCGGCATCATGGGCGGCTATGTGCAGGCGCAGGCCCACGTGCAATACGTGAGCTCGGTGGTCGACGACGGCCTCGACCCGCAGGCGGCGCTGGACCGGGCCCGATTCCGGATCGACCGCGACGCGGTGCTGCTCGAAGAGCCACTGTGGACGATGGCCGACGCGTTGCGGGAGACGGGTCTGCCGGTGGCCGGGTCGGCGGACCGGGCGCCGTTCGGCGGGGGACAGGCGATCGAGATCCGGGACGGGCGCATCCTCGGCGGCTCCGACCCGCGCAAGGACGGCTTCGCGGCCGGTTGGTGACGGCTTGCTAGGTTCGCCGGATGCCCGTTTCGCCGTACGTGAAAGACCTGCGCGCAAAATTCGGACCCGGTCTGCTGATGTTCTCCTCGGTGAGCGCCGTGGTGGTGGACGACGCCGGGCGGGTGCTGCTCGGGCAGCGCAGCGACAACCTGGTCTGGTCGTTGGTCTCCGGCATGCTCGACCCGGGTGAGCAGCCCGCCGCGGCCGTCGTGCGCGAGGTCGAGGAGGAGTCCGGGCTGCTGATCGGTGTCGACCGCCTGGCCGGGGTCGCGCTGCACGAGGTCACCTATCCCAACGGCGACCTCTGCCACATGGTCAACACCTGGTTCCGCTGCCACGTCATCGGCGGCGAGGCGCGGGTCAACGACGACGAGTCGGTGGCCGTCGAGTGGTTCGCGCCGGACGCGTTGCCCGAGGTCAGCTCCTATGTGCGGATGCGGATCCGGGTGGCGCTCGACGACGGCGCGCCGGCCTGGTTCGCGCGGCCCGGCGAGCCGTGCCCGGAGCTCGACCAGCCGGTGTGGTGAGCATCGGCCGACCGGCGGCACCGTAGGGTGATCCCGATGGATGTCGGGAGCCTGCAGCGGCGCGCGTGGCGTGACCGCGTGCTGCCGCCGGTCGAGCTGGTCCGGCCCGGCCTCTGGTCGATCCCGGTCCCGATGCCGGAGAGCCCCCTGCGATACGTGCTCTGCTATGCCCTGGAGCACCGCGGCGGCGTCGTCCTGGTCGATCCCGGCTGGCCGGCCGACGCGTCCTATCAGGTGCTCGTCGCCGGGCTGGCGACCGCCGGGCGGGCCGTCGCCGAGGTGACCGGCGTGCTGGTCACCCACGCCCACCACGACCATTACGGCCTGGCCTGCCGGGTCCGCGACGAGTCCGGCGCCTGGGTCGCCATGCACGAGCGGGACGCGGCGCTGCTCTCGCTGGTGTCCGACGACCACGACAAGCTCGTCGAGGAGCGCCGCGCCTGGCTGCGCCGCTGCGGCGCCGGTCCGGACGAGGCGATCGAGCACGGCGGCGATCCCGAGCTGATCCGGCGGTGGGCGATGCCGGCCGGCCCGGACCGCCATCTGGACGACGGCGAGTGCCTGCGGATCGGCCGGTTCGACGTCGAGGTGGTGTGGACACCCGGGCACAGCCCCGGACACCTGGCCTTCCACGAGCGCACCGACGGGCTGCTGCTGGCCGGCGACCACCTGCTGCCGCGGATCACGCCGAACGTCTCCGCGTTCGGCCGGCACGACCCGGCGGCGCTGGACGACTTCCTCGCCTCCCTCGACCGGGTCGGCAAGCTCGCCGTCGACGAGGTGCTGCCCGGCCACGAATACCGCTTCACCGGCGCCGCGGCGCGAGCCGAAGCTCTGCGCGCGCATCACGAGAGCCGGCTGGCCGAGGTCGCCGCGGCCACCGATCGCGACGAGCCGCGGTCGGCGTGGCAGATCGCCGCGATGCTCACCTGGTCGCGCGGCTGGCCCGCGCTGAACTCCTTCAGCCGCCGCGCCGCGGTCGGGGAGACCCTCGCGCACCTGCACAGCCTGGAGCGGCGCGGCGAGATCACCCCGGTCCGGGCCGCGGACGGCGACCCGGTCTGGCGGTGGGTCAGGCCGTCGGCTTGATCCGGTCGCGCCAGGCGGCGGCCTCCGCCGGCGGCAGGATCCGATCGAGGCTGATCTCGGGCGGCATCAGGGGATAGGCCCGGCCGATGTTCCACGTCCGCTGGTATGCCGGGGGGTCGAGCACCACGACGCGGCGGTCCGCGACCACCGGGATGTCGCTCGGGCGGCCCTCGTTCCAGATCCATTTGCCGTCCGCGTCGACCAGGTTGAACTGTCCCACGATCGCGGTCGGCGGCTCGTAGGGCCCGGTGGTGGCGGAGTCGATCCAGGCCGGCTGGGGGCGCTCGCCGGCCACCAGGCCCGCGGCCGGGTCGCCGATCACGGTGGCGGCCAGCAGGGTGTGCAGCTGGAAGTTGTCCCCGATGCCGCTGATCGTCACCTGGTATGCCACCCCGGTGGCCCGGTCCACCACGATCAGTTGCTCGTCGTCGAGCACCAGCAGCAGGCCGAGCAGCCAGGTCGCGTCCTCGGCGTGGTCGACCATCGCCGCGGTCGCCTCGGTCAGCCGCCGCCGCTGCGGCAGCACCTGCCGGGCCCGCTTCTGCTGCAGCGGCAGCAGCAGCGCGGGAATCCAGTCGTTGATCGCGAACCAGGACTGCAGGACGAGGGCCGGCTCCTGCTCGCCGATGCCCTGCTCGGCCGCCGCCGCGGCGGCCCGCCGCATCAGCGCCTGCGCCTCGGCCGAGCTGGTCGGCTCGGTGACCTCGCCGCCCATCGCCTCGGCCAGGGCGGGGAAGCGCGCTGCCTGCTCGAGCCCGGCGGCGACCCGCTCGACCAGCACCTCCAGCGCGGGCCTTGGGTCGGCGCCGGCCTCGACCAGGCCCGCGGCCAGAGCGGCCAGCGGGCCGCCGTTGCCCACGTCCACCCGGGACAGCGTCGGCAGCAGGCGGGCCAGACCCTCGGTGAGGTCCGGCTCGGACGCCGTCGGCAGCTGCTGGGCGATCGCGTTCATGGCCTTCTCGGCGGCCCGCAGACTGAGCTTGTCGACCGCTTCACCCACCTGGGTGCAGAGGTCCGGAATCGAACGCGTGCGGCTCCTGAACATCGGCGCATCGTAGCGATCACGCGATCACCACGATGCCCCGTTCAGCCCCAGACCTCCTCGGCGGTCTCCGCGATCAGGGCCAGCTTGGCGACCTCCTCGTCGTAGGTCAGGGCATTGCCCTCGACCGTCGACGAGAAGCCGCACTGCGGGGACAGGCACAGCTGCTCCAGCGGCACATATCTGCTCGCCTCGTCGATCCGCCGCTTCAGCGCGTCCTTCGACTCCAGCTGCCCCCGCTTGGTGGTGACCAGACCGAGAACGACCATCTTCCCCTCGGGTACGAAGCGCAGCGGCGCGAAGCCCCCCGAGCGTTCGTCGTCGAACTCCAGGAAGAAGCCGTCCACGGCCAGCTCGCTGAACAGCGCCTCCGCCACGAAGTCGTAGCCGCCCTCGGCCGCCCAGGAGGAGCGGAAGTTGCCGCGGCACATGTGTGTGGTGACGGCGAGCCCGGCCGGGCGGCCCTCGATCGCCGCGTTGATCTGGCGGATGTAACGCAGGTGCTGGTGCTCGGCGTCGTCGCCGCGCTCGGTCAGCAGCTGCCGCTGCGCCGGGTCGTTCAGGTAGGCCAGGCTGGTGTCGTCGAGCTGCAGGTAGCGGCAGCCGAGGTCGGCCACCCGGCGCACCTGCTCCGCGTAGGCCGCGCTCAGGTCGGCCCAGAACTGCTCGTCGTCGGGGTAGACCGCCGGATCGATGGCCGCCCGCCCGCCGCGGTAGTGCACCATGCTCGGCGACGGGATGGTGAGCTTTGCGGTCACCCCGGGATCCACCGTCTCGGCGAGGAACGCGAAGTCGTCGCCGAAGATGGTCTCCCGCAGCCGGACCGGCGCGTCGATCGCCAGCGCCGCCGACTCGAAGTCGAGCTCGCCGTCCGCGTTCCGGAAGTGCACCTGGATCTTCTCGTCCGTGCTGCGCACACCGCCGAGCCGATAGATGAAGTCCATGTGCCACGAGGTGCGGCGGAACTCGCCGTCGGTGGCCGACCGCAGGCCGACGTCGCGTTGCATCCGGACGACGTCGCGGATCGCCTGGTCCTCGATCTCGCGCAGCTCGGCGGCGTCGATCTCGCCGGTGGCCCGGCGCTCGCGCGCCTCGAGCAGATCGGCCGGGCGCAGCAGGCTGCCGACGTGGTCCGCGCGGAACGGCGGAGTGTCACGGAGCGTCATGACGGGTGGCCCCCTTCTCCAGTGGTACGGCACATCGTCCCCTACCCTGCCTTACCTCACCACCGATCGGAGGCCGACCGCATCCGGGACCGGACCGGGTGCGTTGTGCGTTACAACGCAGCTCCATGCGCTCGCTGCTGCCGTCACCGGACCGTCACTTTCAGTGCCGATGCCAGGTCACGTCATCCTGTGATCGCGCACACCACAATGCTTGTGACAGGTTGCGTAGGCTTCGGCCGAGACCGAAGCCCTATCCGAAACAGGGAGCACGATGCCGCTCACGCCCGCAGACATACACAACATGGCGTTCAAGAAGCCGCCCCTCGGCAAGCGCGGGTACGACGAGGAGGAGGTGGACGCATTCCTCGACGAGGCCGAACAGCAGATGATCAGGCTGCTCGAGGAGAACGAGTCGCTGCGCGGCCACCTGCATCAAGGCGGTGGCCCCGGCCCCGGTCCGGCGGCTCCCTCCTCCGGTGCGGCGATGTCCGCGGAGCACGCCGCGCTGGCCGCCCAGCTCGACCGCGCCCAGCAGGAGCGGGCCCGCGCCGAGCAGCACGCCCGCGCTCTGCAGGCTCAGTTGGAGCAGGCGCCGAGCGCCGCGCCGGCCCCCATCGACCGGTCCGACCGGAGCTCCGCGGTCATGATGATGGCCCAGCGCACCGCCGACGATCACCTCGCGGATGCCCGCCGCGAGTCGGAATCCCTGATCGCCGCCGCTCGCGACAAATCCGTGCAGATCACCGGAGAAGCGCAAGCCAAGGCCCGGACCACCGAGGGCGACGCCCGCCGCAACCACACCGAGGCGATGAACAGCCTCGAGGCCAAGCGCAACGCGCTGCTCGACGAGATCGAGCGGCTCTCCCAGCTGGCCGCGGGTTACCAGGAGGCGCTCAACAACCACATCGCCCAGCAGCTGCAGGACATGGAGGGCGTGCACGAGACCACCGGCGTCGGAGCGGGATGATCACGCGTCGCGGTGACGGAAGGTGACGGCGGCGACGATCAGCGCACCCGCCGTCCAGACGGCCGTGGCGGCGGCCCCGTTTCCCGGCCCGAGGCGCGCGACGTCGGGATAGCCGCCGCGCAGCAGCGGCTCCGCGATGAAGCACCACCCGAGCAGCACCGAGAGCGCCGGCACCGCGTGCCGGACCAGGGTCGCCACGGCTGATCCGAGGAGCGTGCCGAGCGTCAGCACGGCGGTCGCGGCCGGCTCGCCGGCCAGCAACGCCGCCACCGCCGCGATCGGCACGGTGACCGCGGCCAGCGTGAGCGCCTTCGCCGCCTGCAGGGGCAGCCGGCGCGGCATCGCGAGCAGCGTGGCGCGGACCTGCCCACCGGCCTGATGCTCGGACGCCGCCGCGAGCACGCCGAGGGCCAGGAAGCCGGCCCGCGCATAGAACACCGGATCGGCCGGGGTCAGCGTCATCAGCGCCGTCCCCGCCCAGGTCAGCACCACGGTCAGCGGCAGCGCCGGCAGGCTGAGCAGCTTGCGGAGCTCCGCGTGGACATTCCTCACGCGTCCCGCCACCGGAAGAGCGCCGCGCCGATCGCCAGGAACGCCGCGATCCACCCGGCCGTCACCAGCCCGGCGACCACCGGCGCGATCGGGACCGGGAAGTCGGCGTTGCGGATGAACATCTGCGCCCCCACGATGTCCGGCAGATAGGCGGCCGCCGGCGTCACCTTGGTGAGCAGGTAGGACACCGACACGAAGGTGCTGTTCACGATCAGCAGGGTGAGCGGCACGATGCCGTTGCGGGCGATCAGCGTGATGGTGAAGGCCAGCAGCGCGCTCAGCACCCAGAAGACGAGCGCGCCGCCCAGCCGCGCCCAGCCCGGCGCCGCCAACGACGGATGCAGCGCCTGCCCGATCCCGAGGGTCGCGGCCATCGTGACCATGCCCTGCGCGGCGACCACCAGCGCCAGCGCCAGCGTCTTCGCGGCCAGCAGGCGCAGCCGGCGCGGCGCCGCGAGCAGCGTGGCGGTCAGCTGCCGCGCGCCCGGCGCGTCGTCGGAGGTGGACGTGTATTCGCTGCTCACCACGACCACGCCGAGGATCATCGCGCCGACCAGCCCGATGCCCAGCTCCTGCAGCCCGTGGTCGGACGTGTCCGCGCCGGCCTCGATCATCCGGCGGGTGGAGGACGTGTTGAGCAGCGCGACCAGCGGCGCCAGCAGCACGCCGAGCGCCAGCCCGATCCGGGCCGTGGGCAGCCCCAGCAGCTTGCGGATCTCCGCGTGCACCAGCCTCACCACGGCGTGCCCGCCTCGGTCGCGGTCAGCGCGAAGAACGCGTCCTCCAGCGTGGCGTGCGCCCCGACCACCTCGTCCAGAGTGCCCTGGGTGACGATCCGGCCGCGGTCGATCACCACCACGTCGTCGGCGATCGAGGCCAGCTCGCCCATCAGGTGACTGGACAGCAGCACCGTCCGCCCGGCATCGGCAGTGACCCGCAGGAAGTCACGCATCCACCGGATGCCGGCCGGGTCCAGGCCGTTCACCGGCTCGTCCAGGATCAGCACCTCGGGGTCGCCGAGCAGCGCCGTGGCCAGTCCCAGCCGGCGGCTCATGCCGAGCGAGAACCGCCCGGCCCGCTTGCCCGCCTCGCCGGTCAGCCCGACGATCTCCAGCACCTCGCCGACCCGCGCCGCCGGCAGGGCGTTGCTCGCGGCCACCCAGCGCAGGTGCGCCCGCGCCGTGCGCGCCCGATGTGCCCCGCTGCCGTCCAGCACCGCGCCGACCGTCCGCAACGGATCTTCCAAAGACCGGTACGCCCGCCCGCACACCGTCGCCACCCCGCTGTGCGGGCGGTCCAGCCCGAGCAGGATCCGCAGCGTCGACGTCTTGCCGGCGCCGTTCGGCCCCAGGAAGCCCGTCACCCGTCCGGGGCGGGCGGTGAAGCTCACGTCGTACAGAATCCTGGTCTTGCCCTTGATCTTGTTGATCCCAGCCACCTCGATCATGCGGCGAGTCAAGCCGAACCGACGTCCCGGGCGCATCGGACCACGGTCCTCAGACCCTGGTCCGAGAACTAGGGTCTGACCGATGAACACCCATCCGCGTCCGGCCGGCCGGTCCCAGGTCGTGCTGATCCCGGTGCTCGTGGCGGCCGTGCTGGTGCTGTCGCTGTGCACGGTCGGCGCCGAAGGCCCGCAGGCCGTCGTGCTGCCGTGGGTGATCGTCGGTGCGGCGGTCGTGGTCGCGCTCTGGGCGATCCGGCGCGCCCGGGCCGATCGGCGGGACTACGAGGCACGGCTGACCGCCTGGGCGGCCACCGAGGCGGTCCTGGCCGAGCGGCTGCGGATCGCCGGCGACCTGCACGACATCGTGTCGCACGGGCTCGGCCTGATCACCGTGCGCGCGGCCGCCACCCGGCACGTCGCCGAGCCGGCCGAGATGGCCGCGGCGCTGGCCGACATCGAGGAGGCGAGCCGGCACGCCACCGCCGAACTGCGGCGCATGCTCGGCGTGCTGCGGACGGCCGACCTGCCGCTGACGCCGCCGGACAGCCTGGCCGACCTGCCCGGCATCGTGGCCGCGGCGGTGCGGGCCGGGCTGCGGGCGGAGCTGAGCCGCTCGGTGCGGTGTCGCAGGGCGTGCAGGTGGCGGTGTGCCGCACGGTGCGTGAGGCGCTCAGCAACGCGGCCCGGCACGCCGGGCCGACCGAGGTGCGGGTGGGCGTGCGGCGGGACGCGACGGACGTGGTGGTGACGGTGGCCGACCACGGGCCGGGGGAGGGCTGGCAGCCGTCGCCGGGCGCCGGGCACGGCCTGACCGGGCTGCGCGAGCGGGTCGGCAGCCTGGGCGGCTCGCTGGTGGCCGAGCCGGTCGGCGCCGGATTTCGGCTCACTGCCCGGATCCCCGAGGACGCGGCGGCGTGAGCCAGACCCGCGTGCTGCTGGTGGACGACCAGCCGCTGCTGCGGCACAGCCTCTCGATGATCATCGGCAACGAGCCGGACCTGATCGTCGTCGGTGAGGCGGACAACGGCGCCGACGCGGTGGCCCGGGCCCGCTCGACCCGTCCCGACGTGGTGCTGATGGACGTGCGGATGCCGCGCGTCGACGGGCTCGAGGCGACCCGCCGGATCTGCGCCGACCCCGAGCTGGGCGGCACCCGGGTGGTCGTGCTGAGCATGTTCGAGCTCGACGAGTACGTGTACGCGGCCCTGCGGGCGGGCGCCTCCGGATTTCTGCTCAAGGACGCCCGGCCGGCGGAACTGATCGATGCCGTCCGGCGTACCCATCGGGGTGAATCCCTGTTCGCGCCGTCGATCCTGACCCGGCTGGTCTCACACTTCGTGGCGGCGCCCCGGCCCGCGCGACCACCGGCCGTGCTGCGCCCGCTGACCGCTCGTGAGGTGGAGGTGCTGACGCTGATCGGTGGTGGGCTGTCCAACGACGAGATCGCCGCCGCCCTGGTGATCGCGGTGAAGACGGTGAAGACGCACATCACCCACCTGCTCGCGAAGCTGGCCGCGCGCGACCGTGCCCAGCTGGTGATCGTGGCGTTCGACGCCGGACTGGTGCGGCCGCGAAGCTGACCTCAGGTTCTCGTCGGACCCGCCGCATCGGCGGGCCCCTGCCGCGCGGCGAGTCGTGGCAGGGTAGGACAGCATGAAGTACACCGTCTCGATCGAGATCGCCCTGCCGAGGGAGCGGGCGGCCCAGCTGCTGGCCGACCCGGAGCATCTGCCGAAATGGCTGCGGGGCCTGGTGCTGCACGAGCCGCTCAATGGCACACACGGACACGTCGGCACCACGTCGCGAGTCGTGCTGCAGATGGGCAAGCAGAAGTTCGAATGCACCGAGACCATCACCCGCCGGGAACCGGTGGACCTGCACGAGATCCCGAGGGACGCCGTCGTTCACTTCGACCGCGAGATCGTCGGCGAGGGCATGTGGAACGCCGTGCGCGATCGGCTGACCGAAGCCGGGCCGCAGCGGACGCTGTGGCAGGTCGAGAACGAGTTCCGGTTCAGCGGCTTGCTGATGCGGCTGGTGGGGCTGTTGATGCCCGGCGTCTTTCGCAAGCAGTCACGACAGCACATGCAGGATTTCAAGGCGTTCGCCGAGAAGGGGCAGGACGTCCGGCTCATTGGCAAGGAATAGCGCGGTCGGGCGCGGTGATGATCCGGCGCGCTGCGTTAGGCGTCGGCTTCTTCTCCTAGTGGCTGTCCACGCAGCAGGCCTGCCGGCTTTCCTCGACCCAGTGCGGGTCGTGCCACCAGTGCGGGTCCGGCTTGGCCGTTGTGCGCAGCGCTGCCGGGGTGGTCACCGTGACCGCCGGCTTCGCCGTGGCGAACGGCTCCATCAGTGACTCCACTGTGTGCAGCACCCCGCCCGCCATCACCTGCCGCACGTCCGCCGCGGCCTCGATGTCGGCCAGTGGATCGCCGCCCAGCACCACCAGGTCGGCATAGGCGCCGGCCGTCACCCGCCCGATCGGCTCGGTCAGGTACTCCGCCGCGTTTCGCGTCGCCGTCGTCAGCGCCTCGAACGGCGTCATCCCATAACGCACCATCGCCCGCAGGTTGAGGTGGGTGCTGATCGCGTTCGAGGCGATCGGCGAGTCCGTCCCGTTGATCACCCGGCCGCCGCCGCGCACCAGCCGGATCAGATGCGCGACCTGCCGCGCCAGGTTCTGCCGGTTCGCGGTCTGATCGGTGGTCCGGGCGGTCGCGATCTGCGCCTGCAGCAGCGCGTACTCCCAGCTCGGATAGAGCGCCCGGACCCGCGGATCGGTGGCCAGGCGGTCGTCGTCGGCCAGCAGCGTCGCGGCCAGGAACAGCGTCGGCGTGAGCCGGGCCCCGGCCGCCACGAACAGGTCCGCCACATCCGGCGAGACCGCGCCCAGCACCGACACCGTGCGCGAGTAACCGAACCGGCTGGTCGCGCCCACGTGTTCCATGCCGTCGCCGCCGAAGTTCAAAGCCGGGTAGTGGTAGTGCGAGGTGGCCGGAACCCCGTGCCGGTGCGCCCAGTCGATCACCCGCCGCTGCCACTCCGGCGGCAGCCGCACATAGGACTTCATCAGGTCGTAGTCGAGCGCGCCGGCCCGTTCCAGCTCGAGCGCCAGCTGGGCGCTGTCGAAGGTCGGCCGCATGAAGTTGTAGAAGATCCGCGGCCCGTCGACCGCCTCGCCGGTGCCGAAGTAGCGCGGCCCGATCCGCGCGCCCGACTGGATCGACTCGCGCTCCTCGACCATGTGATAGGCCGGGCTGCCGGGCGAACGGGTCGTGGTGATGCCCAGCGACAGCCACAGCCGCCCCTGCCGCGCGCCGTAGGAATATCCCTGCATCTCCCGGTGGTGGTGCATGTCGATCAGGCCGGGGATCAGCACGCCGTCGCGCGCGTCCACCAGCCGGGCGTCGCGTCCGGGCCGATGTGGCTCGACGGCGGTGATCCGGTGCCCTTCGACCACCACGTCGACGTCCGTCTCCAGCCGGGCGGACCGCCCGTCCCAGAGACGGCCGGCCCGGATCACCGTCCGGCCGCGGGGTCTGCTGTTGGTCCAGGTCAATCCCATGGGTACGCGGCGCGCCCGCCCGCCACCGGCGGACACCATGCGCAGCTCCCCGTTGTGCAGATAGAGCAGTTCCCGCGAGTCGCCGCTCCACACCGGCGCGTCGGTCACCTCCCGGGTGACCTGCCGGGGCCGCCCGGCGAACGTCCCATCCGGGTGCACGTCGACCACCCACAGCACGCTGGCCACCACGAAGGCCATCCGGGTGCCGTCCGGCGACCACACCGGCCCGTCGTCGCCGCGGGTCTGCAGCGAGCGGTCCGGCAGCGGATCCACGTACCGTCCGGCGCCGGTGACCCGGTCGACCAGCAGGATCTTGCTGAGCCCTTCGCGGTAGCGCGCCGAATAGGGCACGATCGCGGCCAGCGCGATGGTGTTGCCGTCCGCCGACCAGGTCGGTTTCCCGGGCTCGAAGGTGGCGGCGAAGACCTGCCGCACCGCGCCGGTGGCGACCTCCACCGTGTAGAGCGCGCCGGTCTGGTCCAGGAACGCCAGCATGCTGCTGTCCGCCGACCAGGAGCCGGAGACCGCGGCCGCGTTGGGCAGGTTGGTGAGCTGCCGGTCGGCGCCGGTGGCCAGGTCGCGCAGCCAGATGTCCAGCTTGCCGCCGCGGTCGGTGGAATAGGACAGGTGGGCGCCGTCCGGCGAGAAGGCCGGGTCGCTCTTCCACCACCGGTCGCGGGTGAGCGGCCGGGGCGCGCGGCCGATGGTCATCACCCAGATGTCGTTGAGCGCCCGGAACGCGATCCGGCTGCCGTCCGGGGAGAGCGCCGGGCTGCCGATGCCGATCACCGGCCGCGGCCGCGGCGAGTCGAAGTCGCGTCGCCGCTTCCGGTAGCGAGGCGTGGTCACGCTCAGCGCGGCCGAATATCCGATCACGCCCGGCGCGCCACCGCCCAGCGTGCGCCGCCGGATCCGGCCGTCCGAGGTGTAGACGAACTCGCGCGGCGAGCGCCAGGACACCCGGAACGGGAAGACGTCCTCGCCGGTCACCAGCGGCGCGGCGCCGAGCCAGAGCTCGCTGCGGCCGTCGCCGCTCACCTGGTAGATCACCTGGGCGCCGTCCGGGGTCCACTCCGGCGCGTGGATTATCCGGGTGGCCGGGACCGTCGCCACTGTCGACCGGGCGCCGGTGGCCACGTCGACCACGTCGATCCGGGTGTTGGCCACCACGAACGCCACCCGGGCGCCGTCCGGTGACCAGGCCGCCTCGTATTCCTGCACCGCGGCGGTGTCGGCGAGGACGGTGAGCGCGCCGCTCGCCGGGTCGAGCAGGTGCAGGCCGTAGCTGCCGGTGCGGTCGCTGGACACCACCAGCCGGTCGCCGTCCGGGCTGAACCGGGGCTCGCGGTAGTCGTATGGACCCGAGGTGAGGCGGTGCAGGCCCGAGCCGTCCGGGCGGATGGTCCAGATGTCGAAGGAGCCCTCGCGATAGGACTGGAAGGCGATCCGGGAGCCGTCCGGGGCCCAGTCGGGCTGGGCGATGTCGTAGAGGTCCCCGGTCAGGCGGCGGGCCGGGCCACCCGAGGCGGGCAGCACCCAGAGGACGCCGGCCAGGTCCATCGCGATCCAGCGGCCGTCGGGGGACAGGCGCGCGCTGATATTCGTACCCGTCGAGGTGTTGATCGGACGGCCGCCCGCGGCCGCGACCGCCGGATCCGCGGTGAGCACCCCCGCGGCCGTTGTCGCAGCCACTGAGGCGAGCAGGTCGCGTCGGCTGATCGGCATGGCGGCACCCTCCTAAAGTGAGCACGTCGATACCGAGACTAATAGAAATGCGTCGATCACTGGGGGTTGTCCGATGGCCGCATCAATGTCCCGTCGTGTTCTGCTCACCGCCGCCGCGGGCGGTGTGGCCGCGGTCGCCGCCGGTCCGTCGCCCGCTTCGGCCGGGGTCTCCTCCGCGATCCGGGAGCTGGAGGAGAAGATCCAGGCCGGGATGGCGGCCTACCGCATCCCCGGCGTCTCGGTCGCGCTGCTGCACCGCGGCGCGGAGTACGTGCGCGGCTTCGGCGTCACCAACGTGGACGCCCCGCGGCCGGTGGACGGCGACACCGTCTTCCGGGTCGGCTCCACCAGCAAGACGTTCACCGGCACCGCGATCATGCGGCTGGTCGAGCGCGGCCGCCTCGACCTGGATCGCACCGTGCGCAGCTACCTGCCCGGCTTCCGCACCGCCGACGCCGCCGCCTCCGGCCGGGTCACCGTGCGCCAGGCCCTCAACCACAGCGCCGGCTGGCTCGGCGACTTCTTCCTGGACACCGGCGCCGGCGACGACGCCCTGGCCAACTACGTGGCCGCGATGTCCGACCTCCCGCAGCTGACCCCGCCGGGCCGGGTGTTCGCCTACAACAACGCCGCCCTCTCGCTCGCCGGGCGGCTCATCGAGCGGATCACCGGGCAGACCTACGAGCAGGCGATCCGCACCCTGGTCACCGAGCCGCTGCGGCTGTCGCACAGCGCGTTCTTCGTCGACGAGATCCCCGGCGCCGTGGTGGCCGAGCCGCACGTGATCGACGAGACCGGCACGGCGGTCGTGGTGCCCGAGCTGTGGGCCATGCCGCGCGGCATCCACCCGGCCGGCGGGCTCATCTCCAGCGCCCGCGACCAGCTGAGCTGGGCGCGCTTCCACCTCGGCGACGGCGGCCGGCTGCTGACCCCGCGGTCGCTGCGCGCGATGCGGTCGCGTCCCGGGCCGGGCGGCACGCTGTTCGTGGAACTGGACGGCGTCGGGGTGACCTGGCTGCTGCGCCCGACCGCCGAGGGCCCGACCGTGGTCCAGCACGGCGGCGACTGGGCCGGTCAGCACTCCGGCTTCCTGATGGTGCCGGACCGCGGCTTCGCGCTGACCGTGCTGACCAACTCCGAGGGCGGCCCGGCGCTGCTGGCCGAGCTGTTCGCCGACGACTGGGCGCTGCGCCGGTTCGCCGGGGTGCGCAACCTGCCGGCCCGGCCGCGTCCACTGCCGGACCGGCAGCTGGCCGCGTACGAGGGCACCTACTCGGCCGAGCAGATCGGCACCGACGGTGTCCCGCAGCTGCTCGCGCTCGACGCGGTCGCCGACGACGGGCAGCTGAGCCTGCGGTTCGGCGACGACGAGTTCGGCCGGCTCGCCTTCTATCGCCGCGACTACGTGCTCACGCTGAACCCGGACGGCTCCGACACGCACACCCGGGCGAACTTCGTCCGCGGCGCCGACGGCACGGTCGGCTGGCTGCGGCTGAGCGGCCGGCTCTTCCGCCGCGACGGGTCGTCCCACCGGGGCACCAGCATGCGCGGCACGAGCATGCGGGGCACCAGCATGCGGCCCCCGAAGCCGGGCGTGGTCAACCTGGGATACCACCGGGGCTGACCAGCCCGGTCTGGAACGCGATCATGACCAGCTGGGCGCGGTCGCGCGCGCCCAGCTTGGTCATGGTCCGGCTGATGTGCGTCTTCGCGGTCAGCGGCGAGACGAACAGCCGCCGGGCGATCTCGTCGTTGGAGAGACCTTCGGCGACCAGCGCGAGGATCTCGCGCTCCCGGGCGGTGAGCTGGGCGAGCGGCGCGGACAGCCGGGCCGGCACCGGCACCGGCTGGTCCAGGAAGCGCACGATCAAGGCCTGCGTCGCCCTCGGCGAAAGCAGAGCCTCACCCCTGGCCACGGTACGGATGCCGGCCAGCAACTCGTCCGGCTCGACGCCCTTGCCGAGGAACCCGCTGGCCCCGGCCCGCAACGCCAGAAGCACGTTCTCGTCCATCTCGAAAGTGGTCAGCACCAGCACCCGGACCCCGGCCAGGTCCTCGTCCCCGGTGATCAGCCGGGTCGCCTCGATGCCGTCCATCCCGGGCATCCGCAGGTCCATCAGCACCACGTCGGCCGGCGTTCCGCGAAGCATCGCCACCGCCTCGGCGCCGGTGGTGGCCTCGCCCACTACGGTCATGTCGCCACTCGACTCGACGACCATCCGCAGGCCGCCCAGAATCAGCTTCTGATCGTCCGCGAGCAGCACCCGGATGCTCATGGCTTCTCCTTCGCGAGGGCGGCGGCGGGCAGCGTGGCGTGGACGATGAAGTGGCCGTCCGGCGTACCGAAAGCGGACAGCTCGCCGCCGACCGCGACGGCGCGTTCCCGCATGCCGTTCAGGCCGTGCCCCGCCCGGTCGGCGGCCCCTCCCGGCGCGCTCGTGTTCTCCACGGTGATCTCCACGCCGTCGCCGGCATAGCTCAGCCGCAGCCGCGCCCGGTCGTCCCGGGCGTGCTTGCGGGCGTTGGTCAGGGACTCCTGGATGATCCGGTACGCGGCCAGGTCGACCGCCGCCGGCAACGGCCGCGCGACCCCGTCCCGGCGGTCCTCGACCCGCAGCCCCGCCTCGGTCACGTCCTCGATCAGCTCGGACAGATGAGCCAGCCCCCGCGGCGGCTCCGTGGCCGGGTCCCGCAGCACGCTCAGCACCGTGGACATCTCGTCGAGCACGGTCCGCGCGGCCCGCCGGATGTGTGCCAGCGACTCCTTCGCCCGGTCCGGCTCGCGGTCCACCACCCGGGTGGCCGCGCCGGCCTGCACGTTGATCGTCGCGATGTGGTGGGCCACCACGTCGTGCAGCTCGCGCGCGATCCGCAGCCGCTCCTCGACGATCTGTCGCCGGGCGTCCTCGTCGCGGCTCTGCTCGGCCCGCCGGGCCCGCGCCAGCACCTCGGACAGGTAGGCCCGGCGGGTGCGGGACAGATCGCCCAGCGCGACCGCCAGGCCGCCGGAGGCGAACACCGCGATCGCCTCGGGCTGGGTCCAGGAACCGTCGACGGTGATCCCGACCGCCAGGTAGACCGCCGTGGTGCCGATCGCGCCGGCCACCCAGCCGACGGTCCGCCCGCGCCACGCGGCGACCGTGTAGGCGGCGATCAGGGCCGCGATCGCCGCGGGCGGCAGCAGGTCGAGGTCCGCGATGACGATGGACACGGTCAGCGCCGTCGTCGCGGCGAAGACGGCGAGCGGCCACCGGCGGCGGATCGCGATCAGGGCGGCCGCGACGGCGCCGGCGACGAAGTCCGCGCCGGTCAGCAGGCGGCCGGCGTGGTCGTCGCCGTCGATCACGGTGGCCACCAGGGTCAGGCCGATGGCCAGCACGCCGAGCAGCGGGTCGGCCCAGGCTCGGGGGATCATGCGGGTCACTCTAGGAGCGGGGTGCGCCGGATTCGTCCGGCCGGGGATGTATGCCCCGGTACTCCCGCCGGAGGATGTGGACTACGGAGGCCGTTCGCCAGGTTGTGGGCATGATCGAGGTCAGGGGTTTGACGAAGCGCTACGGCGCGAAAACGGCGATCGACGGGCTCACGTTCACCGTCCGGCCCGGGGTGGTGACCGGTTTCCTGGGCCCGAACGGCGCCGGCAAGTCGACGACCATGCGCATCATCATGGGTCTCGACCGGCCCACCGCCGGCGCCGCCACCATCGGCGGCCGGCCCTACGCGAGCCTGACCGCCCCGCTGCGCGAGGTCGGCGCGTTGCTCGAGGCCAAGGCGGTGCACAGTGGACGCTCCGCGGTCAACCATCTGCTGGCGATGGCCGCCACCACCGGCGTGCCGCGCTCCCGGGTCAACGAGGTGATCGACCTGGTCGGGCTGCACGCCGTCGCCCGCAAACGGGCCGGCGCCTTCTCCCTCGGCATGGGCCAGCGGCTGGGCATCGCCACGGCGCTGCTCGGCGACCCGGCCGTGCTCATCCTGGACGAACCGGTGAACGGCCTCGACCCGGAGGGCATCCGCTGGATCCGCGAGCTCATGCAGGGCCTGGCCGCGGACGGGCGGACGGTCTTCGTCTCGTCGCACCTGATGAGCGAGATGGCGGTGACCGCCGAGCATCTCGTCGTGGTCGGCCGCGGGAAGCTCATCGCTGACCTGCCGATGACGGACTTCATCGCCCGGGCATCGCTGAACGCGGTCCGGGTCCGGTCGCCGCGGCCGGCCGCTTTGCACGACCTGCTGGCCGGCCCGGACGTCGCGATCACCAGCGTCGAGGGCGGCGCCATGGACGTGGCCGGCCTGGACGCCGCGCAGATCGGCGAACGGGCCGCCGCGGCCGGGATCGTCCTGCACGAGCTGTCCGTGCGCCAGCCCAGCCTCGAGGAGGCGTTCATGCGCCTGACCCGTGACTCCGTCGAATTCGAGGCCGTCTGATGCGCGTCACGTTCCGGCGGGTCGTCCGCTCCGAGTGGATCAAGTTCTGGTCACTGCGCTCCACCGTCGGCACGCTCGCCCTGGCGGTGATCGGGTTCGTCGGCATGGGCGTCGTCGCCTCCGCGCTCAGCGGCGGCGGCAGCGCCGGCGGCAGCCTGGACGGCGGCGCCGCCGAGGGCGCCGCGAACGTGGTCAACACCAGCCTGGCCGGTGGCAACCTGGCGCAGCTCATTCTCGGCGCGCTCGGCGTGCTGTTCATGGCGGGGGAGTACAGCACCGGCATGATCCGGTCGACGCTCACCGCGGTGCCGAAGCGGTGGCCCGTCCTGGCCGCCAAGATGGTCGTGTTCGGCGCGGTGGCGGGCGCTGTGATGTCCGCGGCCGCGCTGGTCTCCTTCCTGGCCGGGCAGGCGATCATCGGGCCCGGTGGCGCGTCGCTCGGCGACCCCGGCGTGCTGCGGGCGCTGGCCGGCACCACGGCGTACGTGGCCGGGGCCGGGCTGCTCGGGCTGGTGCTGGGCGCGCTGCTGCGCTCGACGCCGGGGGCGATCACCTCGTTCTTCGCGATCATGTTCCTGCTGATCGGGGTAGTCGAGCTGGCGCTGCCGGTGAGCTGGCGGGAGGACGTCGGCCGGTTCATCCCGTCCGAGGCCGGCTCGGCGATGGGCGCGGTGGTGGCGGCGCCCGGCACGCTGACGCCGGGGGTGGCAGCGCTGGTCTTCGTTTCCTATCTGCTCGTCTTCGGTGGCCTGGCGGGGTGGCGGCTGCTGCGAAACGATGCCTGACGACGATGGTCGAAAATGTCGAGAGTTGTTTCCTTCTGTTGACATTGGGGATGCACAGCCGTCAATGTAGGCGGATGCCAACGCCCCGCCTCCGGCCACTGCTCCTGGCCGCCCTGCTGGCTCTCTCGTTCCTCGCGGTGCCGGCCGGCCCTGCGTCGGCCGAGGCGCCGTCCACCGTGCACGGTCTCAAGGGTGAGTACTTCCGGATGTCCGCGCCGGGCGCCCGCGACTTCGCCGAGCTCGGCGGCACCCTGCTGGACGCGAACATCGACCTGCCCGGCCTGGGCGGCGCCTTCCAGGCGCTGACCGGGCGCAGCGAGCACACCACCGGCCGCTGGACCGGGAAGATCACCGCGCCGGCCACCGGCGACTACACGTTCTTCCTGCGCGGCGACGACGGCTTCCGGATGTTCATCGACGACCAGCCGGTCATCGACTTCTGGGACGTGTCGCGCGGCGCCGAGATCGCGAGCCGGCCGGTTCCGCTGGTGGCCGGGGTCGCGCACGACGTCCGGGTGGAGATGTTCAACGACTGCTGCGGCGTCGACCTCTTCCTGCGCTGGGAAGGCGCCGGGATCGCCAAGCAGATCGTGCCGGAGTCGGCGTTCACCCCGCCGGACGGCTTCCAGGTCTATCCGGTCGAGCTCACCGTGCCGGCCGAGGGCAGGCGGCTGCTGCTCGACTTCGACGGGCCGGTCGACACGGTCGCGCAGGCCGCGGCGCACCTGGTCGTGGAGGCGGACACCACACCGATGCCGATCAGCTCGGTGGCGGTCGCCACCGGGAGGCCGTCGCGGCTGGTGGTGACGCTCGGCGCGGTCGTCCAGCAGGGCCAGCGGGTGCGGGTCTACTACGACGGGAACGGCGGGCTGGTGGTCGGTGCTGCGGCCGTACCGTTGATCTCGCGAAGCGCGACCAACCTCTCCACCCATCGCCTGACCACCCGCTGGGGTGACCAGGTCGACCGGGACCAGCCGCTGCCGGAGTACCCCCGGCCCCAGCTGGTGCGGCAGAAGTGGCTCAACCTCAACGGTCAGTGGGAGTTCGCCGGCGCCGCAGCGGGCGAGCAACCGGTGTTCGGGCAGGAGCTGGCCGAGCGGATCACCGTGCCGTTCCCGGTGGAGTCGCTGCTGTCCGGTGTGGAGCGACACGAGGACCACATGTTCTATCGCAGGCTGGTGACCGTGCCGCGGGACTGGCGGATCGGCTCCGGCAAGCGGCTCGAGCTGAACTTCGGCGCGGTCGACTACAGCTCGAAGGTCTGGGTCAACGGCACCCTGGTGGCCGAGCACACCGGCGGCTACACGGCCTTCACGGCGGACATCACCGACGCCGTGCGCGGCACCGGGCGGCAGGAGATCGTCGTGGCGGTCACCGACACCACGGGCCAGGACCAGCCGATCGGCAAGCAGTCCACGAACCCGGGCGGCATCGTCTACACGCCCACCTCGGGCATCTGGCAGACCGTCTGGCTGGAGCCGGTGAACGAGGTCGCCATCGAGTCGCTGGTGACGACGCCGGACCTGGCGTCGAGCTCGCTCACCGTCGAAGCGCGCGCTGTCCAAGGGACCGTCGTCGCCACCGCCTACGACAAGGGCGGCCGCAAGGTCGGCTCGGTCACCGGCCCGGCGAACACCGCGCTGCGCCTGCCGATCCGCGGCCCGCACCTGTGGAGCCCGGACGATCCCTACCTCTATGACCTCGACGTTCGTCTCACGGCGGGCGGCGCGACCGATCGGGTGCGCAGCTACTTCGGCATGCGGTCGATCGAGGTGCGGAAGGTGGCCGGCTTCCCCAAGCTGGTGCTCAACGGCAAGCCGATCTTCTCGCTCGCCACGCTGGATCAGGGCTTCTGGCCGGACGGCCTCTACACCGCGCCCAGCGACGAGGCGCTGCGCTGGGACATCTCGTCGACCAAGGCGCTCGGCTTCAACGCGATCCGCAAGCACATCAAGGTGGAACCGGCTCGCTGGTACAAGCACGCCGACGAGCTGGGCGTGCTGGTCTGGCAGGACTTCGTCTCGGCCACCATCCGGACCACGGCCGGGCAGCAGGCGTGGCGGCGCGACGCCGACCGCACGATGGCGCAGACGCACAACTCGCCCGCGGTGATCGGCTACGTGGTCTTCAACGAGGGCTGGGGCGAGTGGGACCGGGAGGAGACCGGACGCATCGCCGAGCAGGTCAAGGCGGCCGACCCGTCCCGCATCGTGAACGCGCACAGCGGTGTGAACTGCTGCGACTCCAAGGGCGACTCCGGCAAGGGCGACGTGATCGACCATCACGACTACCTGAACCGGGAAGCGCCCTATCCGGACGCCACCCGGGTCGCGATGGACGGCGAGCACGGCGGATTCACGCTGCGGACCCCCGGGCACATGTGGCCCGGCCCGCCGGCCAACATCTACAGCGGGGTGGCCGACAAGGCGGCGCTGACCGCCAAGTACGTCGACAACACCCGCACGTTCTACCTGGAGGCGGCCGGCGCCGAGCTGTCCGGTTCGGTCTACACCCAGATCACCGACCTGGAGACCGAGCTGAACGGCCTGTGGACGTACGACCGGCGGCAGATCAAGGTCGACCCCGCCCCGGTACGCGCCATCAACCGCCAGGTGATCAAGGCGGGCGAGTCCCCGGCCGGCCTCACCTTCCCCGGCCGCGGCGACTGGAGTCTGGACGAGGGCACCGGCGCGACCGCCCGGGACAGCAGCGGTGGCGGCAGCACCCTGACGCTGCAGGGCGCGCCGCAGTGGGTGCCCGGCGTGTCCGGCTCCGCGCTGGCCTTCGACGGCGACGACTCCGCGGACACCGCCGGCCCGGTCGTGGACACCACCCAGGACTATTCGATCGCGGCCTGGGTGACCCTCGACGAACTGCCCGGCAACTACGCGTCCGCGGTCAGCCAGGACGGCCGTCGCGTGGAGAGCCCGTTCTATCTGCAGTACGGGCAGGGCGCGTTCGCCTTCAGCACCCCCGGCGGCAACCGCGCCCGGCTGCCGATCGTGCCCGACCTGGACCGCTGGTACCACCTGGTCGGCGTGCGCGAGCACACCACCGGCCAGGTGCGGCTGTTCGTCGACGGCAAGCTCGCCGGCTCAGCGACGGCCGGCCCTGACGTGGTCAGCACCGGCCCGCTCGCGATCGGCCGGGCCAAGTACGCCGGATCCAAGACCGACTACTGGTCCGGCTCGATCGACCAGGTGCACGCCTATTCGCGGGCGCTGACCGAGGCCGAGGTCCTGGCCCTGTATGAAGGCGAACGTTAAGAACGCGTCAAGAAGCGGGCGTCCGGCGTAGGGACCGCGTCAACGCCCGTGACGCAGGGGTGTCGTGCGCGCTGTATTCGAAGCGCAAGCACGACACCCCTTCGTCCATGGCAAGGAGCCCTCACGTGGCTGATCTCGTGTTCGCCGGGCTCACGGTGGCGCTGTTCGCGGCGCTGACCGTGCTGATCCGGGCGGTCGAACGCTGGTGAGCACCGTCAACCTGGCCGGCCTGCTCGTCGCCGTCCTGCTCGCCGCCCTGATGGTGGCCGCCCTGCTGTTCCCGGAGAAGTTCTGATGGCCGGCTGGCTCTTCGCCGGCACGCTGGTGCTCGCGCTCGTCGCGGTCCACCGCCCCTTCGGCGATTACCTCTATCGGGTAGTCACCGGCACCCGCGCCACCCTGCTCGAGCGCGGCGTCTACCGCCTGGTCGGCGTCGACCCCGGCGCCGGCCAGACCTGGGGCGTCTACGCCCGCAGCGCGCTCGCCTTCTCGGCCGTCTCGATCCTGTTCCTCTACCTCTTCCTGCGCGTGCAGGACAGGCTCTGGCTCTCGCTGGGCCGGCCCGCGGTCACCGACCACGTCGCCTGGAACACCGCGGTCAGCTTCGTCAGCAACACCAACTGGCAGGCCTACGCGGGCGAGTCCACGATGGGCCACCTGGTGCAGATGGCCGGTCTCGCGGTGCAGAACTTCGTCTCCGCGAGCGTCGGCATCGCGGTCGCGGTGGCCCTGATCCGCGGCCTCGCCGGCAGTTCGGCGCGCACGCTCGGCAACTTCTGGGTCGACCTGACCCGCATCACGTTCCGCGTCCTGCTGCCGATCTGCGTGCTCGCCACCATCGTCTTCATGGCCGCCGGCATGGTTCAAAACCTTTCCGGGGGTACGGACACAGCGACGCTGACCGGCGCCACCCAGCACATCACCGGCGGCCCGGTCGCCTCCCAGGAAGCCATCAAGGAGCTGGGCACCAACGGCGGTGGCTTCTACAACACCAACTCCGCGCATCCCTTCGAGAACCCCACCGCCTGGACCAACTGGCTGCAGATCTTCCTGCTGCTGGTGATCCCGTTCAGCCTGCCGCGGGTGTTCGGCCGGATGGTGCGGCAGAACCGCCAGGGCTACGCGATCGTCGCCGTGATGGCCCTGCTGGCCCTGGCGAGCCTGGCGCTCACGGTCGGCTTCGAGGTGCACGGCGGCGGCACCGTGCCACAGGCCGTCGGGTCGGCGATGGAGGGCAAGGAGGTCCGCTTCGGGGTGCCGGACTCGGCCACCTTCGCGGCGGCCACCACGCTCACCTCCACCGGGGCGGTGAACTCGTTCCACGACTCGTACACGCCGCTCGGCGGGATGATGCCGATGGTCGACATGATGCTCGGCGAGGTGGCCCCCGGCGGCGTCGGATCGGGCCTCTACGGCCTGCTGGTGCTGGCCGTCATCACGGTCTTCGTGGCCGGGCTGATGGTCGGCCGCACGCCGGAATATCTGGGCAAGAAGATCGGCGCCCGGGAGATCAAGCTCGCGTCGCTCTACTTCCTGGTCACCCCCGCGATCGTGCTGATCGGCACCGCGGCGGCGTTCGCCACCGGCAACAATTCGACCGCGCTGAACACCGGCCCACACGCCCTCTCCGAGGTTCTGTACGCCTTCACCAGCGCCGGCAACAACAACGGCTCGGCGTTCGGCGGCATCACGGTCAACACCCCGTGGTGGGACACGGCCCTGGGCCTGGCGATGCTGCTCGGCCGCTTCGTGCCGATGGTGCTGGTGCTGGCGCTGGCCGGCTCGCTGGCCCGGCAGAAGCCGGTGCCCGACTCCGAGGGCACCCTGCCCACCCACCAGCCCCTGTTCGTGGGCATGGTCGCCGGCGTGACCGTGGTGCTGGTCGCGCTGACCTTCCTGCCCGCGCTCGCTCTCGGACCCCTCGCGGAGGGCCTGTCGTCATGACCCGGTGGACAACTCCCAGAAATCGTCATACCCCCGCCCTACATTCCGACCCACCCAGTGCCTGGGCGGGGGAGGTGGCGGCGCCGGCGCCCGCGCCCCCAGCCCCGCCCGCGACCCGGTCCCCCCGCGACAGCGACAACGGCAGAGGCCTGCTCGATCCCCGGCAGCTCTGGACCTCCCTGCCGCCGGCTCTGATCAAGCTCGACCCGCGCACCCTCTGGCACCAGCCGGTCATGCTGGTCGTCGAGGTCGGCGCCGTCTTCACCACCGTCCTGGCGATCACCGACCCGAGCACCCTGGCCTGGGCGATCACCCTCTGGCTCTGGCTGACCGTCATCTTCGCCAACCTGGCCGAAGCCGTAGCCGAGGGCCGCGGCAAAGCCCAGGCCGCCGCCCTGCGCCAGTCCAAGAAGGACACCATGGCGCACCTTCGAGACGGCCGCACGATCCCCGCCTCGGACCTGAAACCGGGCGACATCGTCGTGGTCGAGGCCGGCCAGACCATCCCGGGGGACGGCGACGTCATCGAGGGCATCGCCAGCGTCGACGAATCCGCCATCACCGGCGAGTCCGCGCCGGTGATCCGGGAGCCGGGCGGCGACCGGTCCGGGGTCACCGGCGGCACCCGGGTGCTCTCCGACCGGATCGTCGTGCGGATCACCCAAAAGCCCGGCGAGAGCTTCGTGGACCGGATGATCGCGCTGGTCGAGGGCGCCGACCGGCAGAAGACGCCGAACGAGATCGCGCTCAACATCCTGCTCGCCGCGCTCACCCTGATCTTCTTGCTGTCGGTGGTCACGCTGCAGCCTCTCGCGATCTTCTCGAAGGCCTATCAGACCGCGGCGCCGGACACCGCCGCGATCGACGGGAACGGGATCACCGGCATCGTGCTGGTGTCGCTGATCGTTTGCCTGATCCCGACCACGATCGGGGCCTTGCTCTCCGCGATCGGCATCGCCGGGATGGATCGGCTGGTGCAGCGCAACGTGCTCGCCATGAGCGGGCGGGCGGTCGAGGCGGCCGGTGACGTGAGCACTCTGCTGCTGGACAAGACCGGCACGATCACGCTGGGGAATCGGCAGGCTGCTGGGTTCGTACCGGTCGACGGGGTCACCGCCGCGACCCTCGCCGAGGCCGCACAACTCGCCAGCCTCGCCGACGAGACGCCCGAGGGGCGGTCGATCGTCGTTCTCGCCAAGAACGAGTTCGGTCTGCGGGAGCCGGGGCTGATGGCGCGGGCGAGGTTCGTGCCGTTCACCGCGCAGACCCGGATGAGCGGCGTCGACCTCGGCGAAAGGCAGATCCGCAAGGGCGCCGCAGCGGCGGTGATCAAGTGGGCCGGATCCACAAGCGATGAAGTGGACAAGATCGTGGACGGGATCAGCGCGAGCGGCGGGACTCCCCTGGTAGTAGCCGACAACAAACGTGTGCTCGGCGTGATCCACCTGAAGGACGTGGTGAAGTCCGGCATGCGCGAGCGGTTCGACGCGATGCGCCGGATGGGCATCCGCACCGTGATGATCACCGGCGACAACCCGCGCACCGCCAAGGCGATAGCGGACGAGGCCGGGGTGGACGACTTCCTGGCCGAGGCGACACCCGAGGACAAGCTGGCGCTGATCAGGAAGGAGCAGGAGGGCGGCCGGCTGGTCGCGATGACCGGCGACGGCACCAACGACGCGCCGGCACTGGCCCAGGCCGATGTCGGGGTCGCGATGAACACCGGCACGTCGGCCGCGAAGGAGGCCGGCAACATGGTCGACCTCGACTCCGACCCGACGAAGCTGATCGAGATCGTCGAGATCGGCAAGCAGCTGCTGATCACGCGGGGCGCGCTGACCACGTTCTCCATCACCAACGACATCGCCAAGTACTTCGCGATCATCCCGGCCATCTTCGCCGCGGTGTATCCCGGCCTGGACGCGCTCAACGTGATGCGGCTGCACTCGCCGGGCTCGGCGATCCTGTCCGCGGTCATCTTCAACGCGCTGGTCATCGTCGCGCTGATCCCGCTCGCCCTGCGCGGGGTGCGCTACCGGCCGTCGAGCGCCGCCGTGCTGCTGCGCCGCAACCTGCTGGTCTACGGCCTCGGCGGCGTGCTCGCGCCGTTTGCCGGGATCAAGCTCATCGACCTCGTCATCCAGTTCATCCCGGGGATGTGAGATGCGTCTTCCCGCCTGGCTCGCGCACCACCTCGCCGCGTTGCGAGCGCTGCTCGTCTGCACCGTCCTTCTCGGTTTCGGCTATCCGCTCGCGATGGTCGCCGTCGGCCACATTCCGGGGCTGCAGCGGACATCGAGCATCGGGCAAGCCTTCACCGACGCGGACGGCAATCCGGTGCCCGGCTACTTCCAGAGCCGGCCGTCCGCCGCCGGCGAAGGTTACGACCCCACCGCGACCAGCGCCAGCAACCTGGGTCCCGAGTCGCTCGATCTGCTCAACGACGTCTGCGCCCGCAGCCTCGCGATCGGCAAGTTGGAGGGCGTGGACGGCCGGCGTCCCTTCTGCACGGCCGACGGTGCCGGCGCGGTGCTGGCGGTCTGGCGCCGAGACGGCCTCACCGGCCCGGTCACCAGGGCGGTAGCGGTCAACGGCACGCCATTCGTCGCCACCTACGAGGGAGTAGAGGTGCGGCCCGGCGGCGGCGACCTCACCGGCAGCGTGATCACGCCGATCCGGGGGGACGCGCCCGCGCACCCGGTGGTGCCGGCCGACGCGGTGACCGCCTCCGGGAGCGGCCTCGACCCGCACATCAGCCCGGCCTACGCCGCGCTGCAAGCGAAACGGGTGGCCCGGGAGCGCCGTCTGGCCCTGGACCGCGTGCGGGAACTCATCGCACAGCACACCGCCGGTCGGGCGCTGGGCTTCATGGGCGAACCCGCGGTCAACGTCCTCGACCTCAACCGCGCGCTGGACGGACGATAGGGAATGGCCCGCGGAGAGCTGCGCATCTTCCTCGGCGCCGCGCCCGGCGTCGGGAAGACGTACACGATGCTCGAGGAGGCGCACCGGCGCGCCGAGCGCGGCACCGACGTGGCCGTCGCGCTGGTCGAGACGCACGGGCGGCGGCACACCGAGGCGATGCTGGCCGGCCTCGAGGTGCTGCCGCGCCGGACGGTGACCTATCGCGGCGCGGAGTTCACCGAGCTGGACCTGGATGCGGTGCTGGCCCGCGGGCCGCGGCTCGCGGTCGTCGACGAGCTCGCGCACACCAACGTGCCGGGCTCGCGGCACGCCAAGCGCTGGCAGGACGTCCAGGACCTGCTGGACGCCGGGATCGACGTGCTGACCACGGTGAACGTGCAGCACCTCGAGTCGCTCAACGACGTGGTCGCCCGGATCACCGGGGTCGAGCAGCGGGAGACCGTGCCGGACGCCGTGGTCCGCGCCGCCGAGCAGGTCGAGCTGGTCGACATGACGCCGGAGGCGCTGCGCCGCCGGATGGCGCACGGCAACATCTACCGCCCCGAGAAGGTCGACGCCGCGCTGGGCAACTACTTCCGCGCCGGCAACCTCACCGCGCTGCGCGAGCTGGCCCTGCTGTGGCTGGCCGACAAGGTCGAGGACCAGCTCGGCCGATACCGCGCCGAGCACCGGATCGACGCCACCTGGGAGACCCGCGAGCGGGTGGTGGTGGCGCTGACCGGGGGACCGGAGGGCGACACGCTGATCCGGCGGGCCGCCCGGATCGCCGCCCGCGACCGGAGCGCCGACCTGATGGCCGTGCACGTGACCCGCGACGACGGCCTGGCCGCCGCCGACCCGGCCGCGCTGGCCCGGCAGCGGGTGCTGGTGGAGAGCCTGGGCGGCAGCTATCACCAGGTGGCGGGCGCGGACGTGCCGCGGGCGCTGCTGGACTTCGCCCGCGCGGTGAACGCCACCCAGATCGTGCTGGGCGCGTCCAGCCGCGGGCGGCTCGCGCAGATCCTGTCCTCCGGGGTCGGCGTCACCACCACCGCGCTCTCCGGCAGCATCGACGTCCACCTGGTCACGCACGAGCGCGCCGGTCGAGGCCGGCGGGCGCGACGGCCGCCCGCGGCGCTCTCCCGCCGTCGCCGGGTCGCCGGGTTCCTGACCGTGCTGCTCGGCCTGCCCGTGCTGACCGGTCTGCTGCACCTGGGCGCGGGGCTGTCGCTGACCAACGACATCCTGCTGTTCCTCGCCGCGGTGGTCGCGGTGGCGCTGATCGGCGGGCTGTGGCCGGCGCTGTTCGCCGCGGTGGCCGGGTCGCTGCTGCTGAACTGGTTCTTCACGCCGCCGATCGGCCGGCTCACCATCGCCGGCGGCGGCAACCTGCTGGCCCTGGTCGTCTTCGTGGTGGTCGCGCTGGCGGTGAGCTGGGTGGTCGACACCGCCGCGCGCCGCACCCGGCAGGCCGCCCGGGCCGGCGCCGACGCGCAGACCCTTGCCGCGGTGGCGGGCAGCGTGCTGCGTGGCGAGCGGCCGCTGATGGCGCTGCTGGAACGGCTGCGCGAGACGTTCGCCCTCGACTCGGTGACGCTGCTCGACCAGGGCGTGGTGGTGGCCCGGGTGGGTGCGCCGGCGGGCCGGGCCGACGCCGAGGTGCGGGTGGACGACCGGGTGGTGATGCGGCTGACCGGGCCGCCACCGCAGGCCGGGGACCGGCGGATCATCGAGGCGTTCGCGGCCCAGGCCACGATCGCGCTGCGGCAGGAACGGCTGTCCGCCGAGGCGGCCACCGCACGGCCGCTGGCGGAGGCGGACCGGTTGCGCACCGCGTTGCTCGCGGCGGTGAGCCACGATCTGCGTACGCCGCTGGCCTCGGCGAAGGCCGCGGTGGCCGGCCTGCTCAGCCCCGACGTGCGGCTCGACGATCGGGATCGCGCCGAACTGCTGGCCACCGCCGACGAGTCGCTGGACCGGCTCACCCGGCTGGTCACCAACCTGCTCGACATGAGCCGGCTGCAGGCCGGCGTCCTCGGGGTCACGCCGGTGGCGATGGCCGTCGAGGAGGTGCTGCCCAGGGGGCTGGACACGCACCTCCCCGACGACCTGCCCCCGGTGCTGGCCGATCCGAGCCTGCTCGAGCGCGTCGTCGCCAACCTGCTCGCAAACGCCGAGCGCTTTAGCCAGCCGGACCGGCCGCCGGTGGTCACGGCGAGCGTCTTCGGCTCGACCGTCGAATTGCGGTTCATCGACCACGGTCCGGGCATTCCGCGGGACCGCTGGGACGATGTCTTCCTGCCGTTCCAGCGCCTGGGCGACCGCGACAACCACACCGGCGTCGGGCTCGGCCTGGCGCTCTCCCGTGGCCTGGTCGAGGCCATGGGCGGCACGCTCACCCCGGAGGAGACCCCGGGCGGCGGCCTGACCATGGTCGTCGCCCTCCCGGCCGGATAGGCCCGGATAGTCTCGATGATCTACGAGTGAGAGGGGTCGAGATGGCGACGATCGACGAGTTGATGCGGGCGAATCTGCTGGAGGTCTTCAACGAGCGCGACGCCGGGAAGCGCCGGGCCGCGATCGGCCGGACCTACGCCGCCGGAGTGGTCTTCTCCGACCCGGAGGAGGCGGTGACCGGCCACGACGAGCTGGACGCGAAGGCGCAGCGGATCCTCGACGGCGCCCCCGGCTTCGTCTTCACTCCCGGCGGGCCCGTCCAGGTCAACCACGACCTGGGTTACCTGCCGTGGAACTTCGGTCCGCCCGGGCAGGCGCCGGTCGTGCGCGGTCTCGACATCGCCCTGGTCGAGAACGGCCTGATCGCGCGGGTCTACACGCTGCTGACCGACTAGGCCCGGCTCAGGGTTTTCGGGCGACCGCGCCGAACTCGTCGACCGGCCGGCGGTCCTCGTCGCTCGCGTGCGCGGCCGGCCGCCACTGGCTGCACGGCACCAGGCCGGGCTCGACCACCTCGAGGCCCTCCAGATAGGTGGACAGCTCGTCGGTGCTGCGCAGGTGGTAGGACAACGGCGCGTTCGCGTTCCACACCTCGATCGCCGCCTCGAAGGCCGGGCCGTCGATCACGTTGGTGCCGTCCGCGGTCACCAGGTAACTGCCCGGGGACAGCCCGCCCATCAGCTGCCGCACCAGCGACGCGGCCTCGCCGAGGTCGGGCACGTGCCCGAGGATGTTCGTCAGGATCAGCGCGACCGGCTCGGACAGGTCGAGCGTGTCGTCCGCGGCCTGCGCCAGAATCGTCGCCGGGTCGTGCAGGTCGGCCTGCAGATATTCGGTGGCGCCCTGGTCGTTGCTGGTCAGCAGCGCCCGGGCGTGGGCCAGCACGAGCGGGTCGTTGTCCACATAGACGATCCGCGAGGTGGGCGCCGCCCGCTGGGCGATCTCGTGCGTGTGGTCGGCGGTCGGCAGCCCGGTGCCGACGTCGAGGAACTGCCGGACGCCCTCCTCGGCGGCGAGAAACGTCACCGCTCGGGTGAGGAAGCCGCGCGCGCTGCGGGCCACCAGTCTGATGTCGGGATAGAGCTCGGCGAACTGGTCGCCGACCTCGCGATCCGGCTTGAAGTTGTCCTTGCCGCCGAGCCAGTAGTTCCACACCCGCGCCGAATGTGGCACGGTGGTGTCCATTTTGGAGTCACTCATTGAGGGGTCCTGTCAGTGGGCGGAAAACAAGCTGCGGCCGCGGTGCAAAGGTACGGCATGGGACTAGTCGCGCGACACCCCCTGGCGAGGTTGATTTCCGACGAAGATCATTCGTTTACGTCACTGGGGTAGCCTCGTTGGTTCCGCCTCGAAGGGAGTCGTGTGACCACCCCGCTGCGCGCCACCGATCCGCCGCGCCTGGGTCGCTACCACCTGCTCGAGCGCCTTGGCGAGGGTGGGATGGGCACGGTCTTCCTGGCCCGCGACCTCGAGCGCGGGCTGGTCGCGATCAAGGTCATCCGCCCGGAGTACGCGCACGACGAGACCTTCCGCGCCCGATTCCGCAGCGAGGTCACCCGGGCCCGGCAGGTGCCGCCGTTCTGCACCGCGGAGGTGCTCGACGCCGACCCGGAGCACCCCACGCCCTACCTGGTGGTGGAATATGTGGACGGGCCCAGCCTGGCCGATCTGATCGAGGATCGCGGCCCGCTGACCACCGGAAACCTGCACAGCGTCGCGGTCGGGGTGGCCGCCGCGCTGGCCGCGATCCACGGCGCCGGGGTGATCCACCGCGACCTCAAGCCGCGCAACGTGCTGTTCGCGCTCGGCACCCCCAAGGTGATCGACTTCGGCATCGCCCAGGCGCTCGAGGCGACCAGCCACCACACCCGGGCCGACGAGATGGTCGGCACGCTGGCATACATGGCGCCCGAGCGATTCGACCCGGTCACCGACCGCAACCCGACCCCGGCCGCCGACATCTTCGCCTGGGGCGCGGTGGTCACCTACGCGGGCACCGGCCGCACCCCGTTCGGCGGGGACTCGCCGGCCGTCACCGCGGCCCGCATCCTGACCCAGGAGCCCCGCCTCACCGGCCTGCCGCCGGCCCTCGCCGAACTGGTCGCCCGCGCGCTGGCCAAGGAGCCGGGGGACCGGCCGACCGCGGCGGAACTGCTCGACCTGCTGCTCGCCTCCGGTGGTCAAGATCAACACCAGGCTTTCGAGGTACGTCCGGAGGTGCGCCGCGCGGCCGAGGCGGCACAGCACTCCGCCCGCCACCCGAGCAGCAGCAGTTCGCGCACGGCGGGCAAGAAGCGCCGCGGCAGGCTGATCGCGGCCGGGGCGACGGGACTGCTGCTGGCCGCGGCCGGGGTAGGGGTCGGGGTGGCGAGCCGGGACGATCCCGATCCACGGAAGCCGCCACCCGCCGCCGCACCGGGCGTCGTGCCGTCCTCGGCCCCGCCGCCACTGGTCAGCGGGCCGACCGTGTTCGACCCGCTGACCAGGCCCGCCGAGTGGGACGCGCTGCAGGACGTGGCCGGGCGCTGCGCGATCGACGACGGGCTGGTCGTCACCACGAAGGCCGGCGACACGATGCGGTGCACGATCGGGGCGTACGACGTGTTCCCGGGCCGCCAGTCGATCGGGGTGACGGCCGTGCTGGGCCGGGCGGGATCCTGTGCGGCGATCTGGTTCCGGGTCACCAACGACGCGGCGTACCGGCTCGCGGTGTGTGCCGCCGAGACCACCCTCGGTCTGGACGAGGACGACGCGATCACCCCGCTGGCCACCGTGGCGCACCCGACCGCCGTGGGGGAGCCGCACCGGCTCGGCGTCGTGGCCGACGGCGCCGAGGCGGTGGTCTCGATCGACGGCACCGAGGTGCTGCGCGCGCCCACCACCGAGCCCGCGTTGTCCAGCGGCAGCGTGGTGCTGGGCGCGACCGCCGCCGCGGGCCGGAAGGCCGAGGTCACCTTCACGGACGTCGCTCTGCGCTCCGGCTCGGCGCCGGAGTCCCCGCCGATCCCGCCCTTCGCCACCACCGGCGCCACGTTCACCGCGCGGCTGTGGATGTTCAACTCCGGCGAGGGGTCCGCGGTGATCGAGCCGGCCACCTTCCGCAGCGGGGCCGATTACTGCCGGCGGCACGGGATCGCGGCCGGGTCGGCCAAGTGCGCGGCGAAGACCGTGGCGGACGCGACCGACCTGAAGGTGACGATGCCGGCCGACCGGGTGCGGCTGCGCGAATACCGCGAGGACGACCCGGACTGCACCGATCCGGCGACCCGGGCCGGGAGATGCGCCACCACGGACGACCGGTTCAGCATCTGGGCCACCGGCAACTCGCCGTTCCCGGCGCTGGTGACCACCAAGGACGGCCGGGTGGTCGCCCTGTCGCAGCTGGATCTGCCCTAGTCCCCGGCGGCGGCCAGCATGCGCTCGGCCAGCTCGCGGGTGGTCCGGCGGATCTCGGGGCCGGCGACGATGCGATAGGGGGCGGAGATCGCGCAGAGCTTCTCCGCATACCACCACGGGTTGCTGGTCGTGCCGGTCAGGCGGGTCGTGGTGGCGTCGATCGGCGACAGCGTGCCGAGGACCCGCGGGACCCGGCCGGTCAGCTTCTCCAGGGGCGCCTCGATGATCACCTCGGCCGCGTATTCCCAGCCGACCGCGAGATGCTCCTCCAGCATCGCGACCGGGTCGGGCACCTCCACCCGGGTGAACGTCTCGTCGCACACCTCGACGTCGCGGATCCGGTCGATGCGGTAGGTCCGCCGCCCGTTCGACGTGTGCGACCAGCACAGCAGGTACCACCGGCCGTGGCGCACCACGACCGCCCACGGGTCCAGCTCGGCGGTCCACTCGGTGCCGGCCTCGGAGCGGTAGCCGGCGCGCACCCGGCGGGCGTCGGAGACCGCCTGCACGAGCGTCGCGGTGATGTCCGGCGCGGGCCGGGCGGCGGACGGGTCGGGAGCGGGCGCGGCGGTCCGGCGCACCGCCTCGGCCTGCGCGGCGACCGGCTCCGGCAGGGCTCGCATGATCTTGTTGAGCGCGTTGCCGACCGGGTCGCCGAGGTCGCTCGCGTCGCGGTGCCCGTCCAGCACCGCCATCACCAGCCCGAGCGCCTCGGTGGCGCTGAACATCAGCGGCGGCAGGCGCAGCCCGCGGCCGAGGCGATAGCCGCCGTACGGCCCGCGCACCGACTCGATCGGGATGCCCGCCTCGCGCAGCACCTCGACGTAGCGCCGCGCGGCCCGCTCGGTGACGCCCAGCTTGTCGCCGATCCGGTCCGCGGTGATGCCGGGACCGGCCTGGATCAGCTCGAGCGCCAGCAGCGCCCGGGCGGTAGGACTGACGTCGCCGCGCATGATTTCTCCCGGGATCCGGCAGTAGAACGTCCGGAACCGATTCTAGGGTCGGATCATGACCGACTTGAACAACCTGAAGGACCCCTCGGTGACGGCGACCGAGGCCGAGATCCTGGTCTTCGCCATCGAGCGTTCGCGGATGCAGTTCATCTGGAAGTGCGGCGGCCTGGATGCCGCCGGGCTGAGCCACCGGCACCCGCCGACCGAGATGACGCTCGGCGGCCTGATCAAGCACCTGGCGTTGATCGAGGACCACTACGGCAACGCCCGGGTCGGCACCTCGCCGATGCCCGAGCCGTGGCGGGCCGTCGACTGGGACGCCGATCCGAGCTGGGAGTGGCGCACCGGCGCCACCGACGACCCGGCCGAGCTCTACGCGCTCTGGCACGCCGCCGTCGAGCGGTCCCGGGCCGGCATCGCGGAGGCGCTCGCCGAGGGCGGCCCGGAGGCGCCGGTGAAGATCGCCGACAACTGGTCGCCCAACCTGCGCCGGGTGCTGATGGACCTGCACGACGAGTACGCCCGGCACGTCGGCCACGCGGACCTGCTGCGCGAGTCGTTCGACGGCCTGACCGGTGAGGACCCGCCGCGCTGAAAACTCAGGTGCGGGCCAGGTAGACGGTGTTCGTCGCGTCGCGTCCCTGCAGCGGGTTGGCGAAGGTCACGACCTCGGCCCGGGCGGTGGCGAACACCTCGCCCAGCAGCTTGGTGAAGTCGTCCTCGGGCGGGTCGTTGGACCACAGCCCGAAGACGCCGCCCGGGTGCAGGTGCTCGGCGAGACCGGTGAGCCCGGCCGCGGTGTAGAACGGCGCGTGCGCGGGGCTGAGCAGGTGCGACGGGCTGTGGTCGATGTCGGCCAGCACCGCGTGCACCCGCCGGCTCGGCGGCGCGGCGGCCAGCGCGAAGAAGTCCTCGTGGTCGAGCCGGCACCGGGCGTCGGTGTTCAGCGCCGAGGCGAACGGGAGCAGGCCGCGCCGGTGCCAGTCGATCACCTCGGCGAGCGCGTCCACCACGACCAGCGACCGCACCCGGTCGTCCTCCAGCACGGTCCGGGCGGTGTAGCCGAGCCCCAGGCCACCCACGATCACATCGAGGCCGTCACCATCGAGGCGGTCGCCGGAAAGCTCGGCCAGCCCGAGCCGCGCGAGCTCGATCTCGGCCACGGTGAAGAGGCTGGACATCAGGAACTCGTCGCCGAGCTTCACCTCGTACACGTCGATCTTGAATTGCGGGTCGAACCTGCGCCGCAGGCTGATCTCACCCATCGGCGTGGGCTGCCACGCCAGTTCCTCGAACCGCAAGCTCATGCCCCATCCTCGCAGGGCGCCGGATCAGCCGGGCAGGCGCAGGGTGCCGTTGGCGGTGTCCCGGGCCAGCTCGCGGGAGAGTGCGAGGGCCGCGGTGCGCACCGCCGGGGCCAGCCGCTCCAGGTCGAGGCGCTGGGCCCAGCCGGTGATCGAGATCGCCGCGATCACCCGGCGGCGGTGATCGAAGACCGGCGCGGCGACCGCTGACACGCCGATCTCCGCCTCCTCGCGGTTGATGCCGTAGCCCTGCTTGACCGCCCGGGCCAGCTCCTCCCGCAGCAGGCCGGGCATCACGATGCTGCGCGGCGTCAACCGGGCCAGGCCCGCCTCGCACATCCTGCGCAACTGCTCGGGCGAGCCGAAGGCCAGGAAGACCTTGCCGGTCGCGGTGCAGTGCGCGGGCAGCCGGCCGCCCACCCGGGACACGATCGGGGTGGACCGGCGGCCGCTCACCTTCTCCAGGAACAGCGTGTCGGCGCCGGACGGCACGGCCAGGTGCACGTTCTCGTGGGTCGCCTCGTAGAGGTCCTCCAGATAGGGCAGCGCCGCCTCGCGCAGCTCGCGGTGCCGCGGCACCCGCTGGCCCAGCACGAACAGGCTCATCCCGAGCCGGTAGCCGCGCCGGGTGCGTTCCAGCCCGCCCCAGTGGACCAGTTCGGCGAGCAGCCGGTGGGCGGTCGCCTTGGGCAGGCCGGTGCGCTGCGCGAGCACGCTGAGCGGCAGCTCGACGTCGTCCGCCCGGAACGCGTCGAGCAGCCGGAGACCACGGGCGAGCACCGACTTCGGGATCTCGGCCGAGGGCATGCGTCGATCGTCGTCCCTGCGGTCCGCGCGAACAAGAGCGGTCACGGGGCGGGAGTGTGCGGGATCGTCGGCACCTCGATCAGCAGCGGCTCGCGGCGGGGCGCGGCGACCAGCTCGCGGAGCGCGTCGGCGTCCTTCACCCGGACGTATTCCAGGCCGAAGGTGCGCGCGGCGGACTGCCAGTCGAGACCCGGGAAGTCCAGGCCGACATAGCGCCCGCGCCGCGCGGACCGGCCGGGCGTGGCGTCGAGGGTGTCCTTGAGGGTGCGGTACTCGCCGTTGCTGACCACCACGAACGTCACCGGCACGTGGTAGCGGACCGCGCTCCACAGCCCCTGCAGGCCGAACATCGCGCAGCCGTCGCCCAGCACGGCCACCACCGGGCGGCTCGGATCGCCCAGCCCGGTGCCGACCGCCGCGCCGATGCCCCAGCCCAGGCCGCCGCCGACGGTGTGCACATAGGACTTCGGCCGGTCCAGCCGCAGCACCGAGCGCAGGGCGATGCCGGCGGTGATCGCCTCCTCCACCACGACCGCGTCGGCGGGGAGTCCGGCGGCCACCGCGTGCATCGCCGCGAGCGGGTCGAGGGGCGCCGGCCCGTACCGGTCGAGGGCCTCGGCGTCGCGCCCGGCGCGCGCCGCGGACGTCTGCGCGGCCACCTCCGCGAGCCGGTCCGAGAGGTCCGGCAATCGCCCGGCGAGCGCGGCCAGCGTCGGCGCCAGCGCGCCGGACAGGCCGGCGGCGACCGGGAAGTTGCGGCCCGGCTCGGCCGGATCCACGTCGACCTGGACCACCGAGGTGCCGTCCGGGATCGGCGAACCGGGCGTGTAGTGGTGCGGCATGAACGCGTGGCAGCCGACGATCAGCACCACGTCGTGCGGCCGCAGCGCCTCCCGGATGGCGGCGTTGCGCGGCGGCAGCATGCCCCGGTGCAGCGGATGGTTGCCGGGGAAGTCGACGCCGTCGTGCATCGGCTGGTGGAACACCGGCGCGCCGAGCCGCTCGGCGACCGCCACCAGCTGCGGCACCGCGCCGTCGCGGCCCACCCCGTCGCCGGCCACGATCACCGGCGCCGCCGCCGCGGAGAGCAACGCCACCGCCAGGTCGAGGCCGTCCGCCGCGCCCGGCCCGGCCAGCACCGAACGCTCCGGCACGGCGACCGCGACGTCCTCGGCGAGCAGGTCCATCGGCACCGACATGAACACCGGTCCGGCCGGCGGGCGGACCGCCTCGGCGAACGCCCGGCGCAGCACCAGCGGCAGGTCGTAGGCCTGCTGCACCTCGACCGCGGACTTCACCACCGGGCCGGCCATGCCGACCAGATCGCCCGACAACATGGGATCCTGCAGCAGGTGCCGGCGGTCCTGCTGACCGGCGAGCACGACCATCGGCGTACGCGAGCGCCCGGCGTTCAGCAGCCCGATCAGCCCATTGGCCAGCCCCGCCGCCACGTGCAGGTTGACGAAGGCGGGGCGGCCGGTGGCGCGCGCGCAGCCGTCGGCCATCGCCACCACGGACGCCTCCTGCAGTCCCAGCACATATTCCAGGTCCGGGGCGTCGACCAGCGCATCGAGCAGCGGCAGTTCCGTGGTGCCCGGGTTGCCGAAGACGTGCCGGACACCCTCGTCGCGCAGGATCGCCAGCAGCGCGTCCACCGGCCTCATCGATCGGCTCATCAGTGCCGGGCCGAGCCGCCGTCGACGTTGATCGTCTGCCCGGTGAGGAACCCGGCGCCCTCGCCGCAGACGTAGAGCAGGGTCGACACCAGGTCGACCGGATCCCCGGTGCGGGGCACGGCCTGCAGTGCTCTGACCCGCTCGAAGCCGCCGTCCGCACCGGTCGTGGCGACGGCCGTGGCGGTGCTGGTCAGTCCCGGTGCGATCGCGTTGACCGTGATGCCGTCCGGCCCGACCGCGGTGGCCAGCGCCCGGGTGAAGCCGACCAGCCCGGCCTTCGACGTGGTGTACGCGACCAGGTCCGGCGGCCCGAGGAACACCACCGCCGAGGCGATGTTCACGATCCGCCCCCAGCCGGCCGCCCGCAGGAACGGCAGCGCCGCCCGGCTGACCAGGAACGGCCCATCCAGGTTGAGCCGCATGATCCGCCGCCAGTCGTCCAGCGTGGTCTTATCGAACTCGATCGGCGGATAGATGCCCGCGTTGTTCACCACGATGTGCAGCCCGCCGAAGGTCTCCGCGGCCCTGGTGACGGCGTGCTGCACGGCCTCCTCGTCGGTGACGTCGGCCGTGAAGCCCGCGAACCGGCCGCCGATCGCCTCGATCCGCGCCCTGGTCTCGGACATGTCCGCGATGTCCAGCCCGGCGACCGGATGGCCGGCGGCGGCCAGCGCGACGGCGAACTCCTGACCCAGCCCGCGGGCCGGACCGGTGACGAGCGCGATGCGTTCGGTCGGCATGGCCCGCAGCCTTCGCCGTGCCCGGTGCCGCGACAAGCTCCGCATTTCACTGAGTGAAACGTGAGTCTTGTGGCACGGACGTCCGCGGACGAACCTGCTGACACCGCAACGACGGGGTCAGGAGGCAAGGGTGTTGACGACCTCGCTCGTGGCCGAGCCGACGAAACCGCGGCGCCGCCGCGCCTGGCTGCCCGACGAGGCCGGCGTGCTCGGCGTGCTGGTGGTCCTGGTCGCGCTGGTCGGCGGCTTCCGCACCGACTTCCTCGACTCCGGCAACCTGCTGGAGATCGCGCGGCAGTCCTCCTACATCGGGATCCTCGCGATCGGCATGGTCTTCGCGCTGGCGATGCGCGAGGTGGATCTGTCGGTCGGCGGCACCTATGCGCTCACCATCGTCGCCGGGGCGCTGCTGATCCGCGACGGCGGACTGAGCCCGTGGCTCGCGGCGGCGCTGGCGATCCTGCTGGGCGGCGTGCTCGGCTTCGCCAACGGGCTCTTCACCACCTATGTGCGGGTGCCGTCGTTCATCGCCACCCTCGGCACGCTGTCGCTCTACAAGGGACTCGCGCTGGCGCTCAGCCAGGGTCAGCAGGTCGGCGGGCTGGACCAGGACCATCCGCTGTTCCAGGTGGTCGGCGGGACCGTGCTGGGGCTGCCCGGCGCGGTCTGGGCGCTGGTGCTGGCCGCCGCGCTGATGACGGTGGTGTTCACCAAGACCCGGTTCGGCGCGCAGATCCGTGCGGTCGGCTCCAACCCGGAGGCGGCCGCGTTCACCGGGATCCCGGTCAATCGCGTACGCATCAAGGCCCTGACCGTCACCGGCCTGCTGGCCGGCGTCTCCGGCGTGCTGGCGCTCTCGTTCTTCGTGGCCGGCGACCCGACCGTCGGGCAGGGCTACGAACTGATGGCCATCGCCGCCGCGATCATCGGCGGCACCCCGCTGCGTGGCGGCAGCGGCTCCGTCCCCGGCGCGGCGCTCGGCTCGCTCATCCTCAGCGTGGTCGCCGCCAGCCTGGTGTTCTTCAGCGTCCCGATCAACTGGACGACCTTTGCGACCGGCGGCGTGATCCTGCTGGCGGTGGCTCTCGACAGCGGTCTGCGCCAGGCCCGGGCCGTCCGGAAACGCTCGTCCTGAAAGGATCCTCGATGGTCCGCTCCCGCATGCTTCCCGCCGTCCTCCTGCTCACCGCCGCCCTCGGCCTGACCGCCTGCGACGACGACTCCGCGGGCGGCGGCGCGGCGGCGAACAAGAAGATGTCCTTCGTCGTCGCGAACATCAGCCTCAACTTCGCCCTGGAGATGGCCAACGGCGGGAAGTTCGCCGCCGAGGAGGCCGGCGGCATCGACCTGAAGCTGGTCGGCCCGGCCACCACCGACGGGCCGCAGGAGGTGCAGATGTTCCAGAACACCATCACCACCAACCGGGACGGCGCCGTCGTGGAGAACCTGGCGCCGGACCTGTTCACCCGGCCCTATGCGCAGGCGGTGGCCAAGGGCATCCCGATCGTCGCGCTGGACACCGTGCCGCTGCCCGGCAGCAACGTCACGCTCTATGTCGGCAACGACAACTACGAGCTCGGCACGCAGCTGGCCGAGGAGGCGATCAAGCGGCTGCCGCCGGACGCCGAGGGCACCATCGTGCTCGGCGTGCCCAACCCCGGTGTGCCGGTGCTGGACATGCGCGCCAAGGGCATCCGGGAGACCTTCGCGGCGAAGCTGCCGGGCATCGTCAAGGGCCCGTTCCAGACGTTCAGCGATCCGGGGCAGAGCTACAACGCCTGGTCCTCCCAGGTGCGCGCGAACTCCGGCGCACTGGCCTTCCTCGGCGTCGGCGACGCGGACAGCTATTCCCTGGCCCGCCTGAAGAAGGAGACCAGGGGCACCTGGCTCGCCGGCGGCTTCGACCTGGACATCAAGACCCTGGAGGCGGTCAAGGACGGCACCAACTTCGTCACCATCTCGCCCGAGCACTACCTCAAGGGGTACGTGGCGATGCGCCTGCTCGCCGAGTCCGTCAAGAACGGCTCGCCCCTGCCACAGGGGTGGTTCTACACGCCGGGCCTGATCGTGGACAGCGGCAACATCGACGCGATCCTGGCCCGGCAGAAGGACGACGCCGGCCGCCGCGCCGGCATCGCCCAGGAGGCCCAGAAGACGTTCGCGAACCCGGACGGCTCGCTGCGCCCGCTGACCGACGCCCGCTGATGCTCGTGGTCACCGGCGCCACCAAGCGCTACGGCGGCGTGACCGCGCTGGCCGGCGCGAGCCTGCGGCTGCGGCGCGGCGAGGTGCACGCGCTGCTCGGCGAGAACGGCGCCGGAAAGTCCACCCTGGTGAAGATCCTGGCCGGTGTCGTCGCCGCCGACGCCGGCCGGGTCACCCTCGACGACGCCGAGCTGCGGCTGACCGGGCCGGCCGACGCGCGCCGGCACGGCATCGCGGTGGTCTCCCAGGAGCTGAGCCTCTTCGGCGACCTGGACGTGCTGGCCAACCTCTTCGTGACCGCCGAGCCGACCCGCTTCGCGCTGGTGGACCGCGCCGAGATGGCCCGCCGCGCCCGCCCGGTGCTGGCCGAGCTGGGCCTGGCCGACCTGCCGCTGACCACGAAGGTCGGCGAGCTGGACCTGGCCCGCCGCCAGCTGCTGGAGATCTGCCGGGCGCTGCTCGGCGGCCCGCACATGCTGATCCTGGACGAGCCCAGCTCGGCGCTCCCGGCGGCCGCCGTCGAGCGCCTGCACGCGGTGGTTCGCGGCATCACCGCGCGCGGGGTGGCGGTGCTCTATGTGTCGCACTTCCTCGAGGAGGTGGCCGCGCTGGCCGACCGCATCACCATCCTGCGGGACGGCCGCAACGTCCGCGACGGCGTGCCGACCGCGTCCCTCTCGGTCGCGGAGATGGTCACCGCGATGGTCGGCGAGGCCCCACCTGCTGCGGGCCGGCCGCCCTCCCGCCCATCCGGCGACGCGGCCGTCGCGGTGCGGGACATCACGGTGGCCGGGCGACTCGAGGACGTCTCGCTGAGCGCGCGGAGCGGCGAGGTGGTGGGGCTGGCCGGGTTGCAGGGGGCCGGCCACCACACCGTGCTGGATCTGCTGTGGGGCCGGGCGGTGCCGGCTCGGGGCACGGTGCGGCTGCCGGACGGCGGGGGGCGGCCGCAGAGCACCGCCGAGGCCGTGCGGCGGCGGGTCGCGTTCGTACCCGGGGATCGCAAGGGTCTGGGTCTGATGCTCGACGCCACGGTCGCGGCGAACATCACCAGCGTCGCGTGGCTCGCGCGCCGCGACGGCGGATTCCTGCTGCGCCCGGCGCGGGCCGCGGCGATCGCCCGCCGGCACATCGAGGATCTGCGGATCCGGGCGGCGCCCTCCGACGTGGTCGGCACGCTCTCCGGCGGCAACCAGCAGAAGGTGGTCTTCGCCAAGTGGCTCGCGGCGAACTCCGCCGTGCTGCTGCTGGACGACCCGACCCGCGGCGTGGACGTGCGCGCCAAGGCGGAGATGCACCAGATCGTCCGCGGGCTGGCGGCGGCCGGCCGGGTCGTGCTGATGTGCTCGACCGACGCGGCCGAGCTGGCCGAGGTCAGCGACCGCGTGCTGGTCTTCCGCCGGGGCCGGATCACCACCGAGCTGACCGGCGACGCCCTCACCGAGCACACCCTGCTGCACGCGATGAACGCCACGACGGGCTCAGCCGATCGCGGCGGTGATCTTCTCGCCGGCCCGGGTGAGGTCGCCGTTCCATCCGCCCACCGGGACGTAGACGGTGAAGTGCTCTAGCTCGATCAGCCATTGTGCGCCCGGGCGGGCCGGCATCGGCGTGCGGAAGACGACCGTCTCGCGCTGATCGTCCACACAACGGGCGACCAAGGGGCCGGGGACCGCGGACTGCTCGGCCCGGCACCGGTCCGAGCCGGAGCGCAGCAGCTCGATCGGCGGGTCCCCGGCGTCACGCAGCCGGACGGAGACGGTCACCTGGGCCGGGTAGAGGCTGCGCACCTGGTCCATGACGAGGCTGGACGGGCCGGGTGGCGGTGGCGCCGCGAAGACGCAGAGGCCCGCGTCCAGCACCGGGACGCCCAGCACCTCGGAGACGGCCGCCGCCGTGGTGGGGCACGCGACCTGCTCACGGCGGCCGCCGCCTCGTGCTTGAAGCGGCCCATCGCCGGGCGGGCGACAGCGGTGCCGCCGAGCGGGTACGTCTCGAACACCCGCCCGCGGGTCACCTCCTCGCAGGACAGCCAGGTGTTCCACGGTGTCTTGCCACCGGCGCAGTTGGTGCTGGTGCCGGAGAGGATCCGGGACGCGCCAATGATCGCCCCGGCCGAGGAGAAGACGATTCGGGACGCCCCGCCGCCGGCCGCCGCGCTCACCTCGGAGTTCGACACTTAGATCCAGCCGGATCCGGCCGGAATCACCGCGCCGCCGTCCGGCGCGTCGTGCCACACATAGGAGGTGCCCGGCACGGTCTGCCGGGAGCGGGCGATGACCGTGCTGGTGAACCCGGCCGGCAACTGAATCCCGTTGACGTCGGCGGCCTGGAGCGGGCCGTAGGGTCCCGGCGCGTTCTGTGCCGGGGCTCCATACGCCGCCGACCAGGCCGTGAAGGGCAGTGCCACCGCGCCGGCCCCGACCACCGCCGTCCGCAACATCGTTCGCCGATCCATGGCACCTCCTCGATGTCCTGAGGCCATTCAACGCGGCGACTCTGACCACGCCGGATATGACGGGTTGACAACGGGGATCGCCGGTAGCGCATCTGCGCAATCGATCTTCGCCGGTCGTCCATCCACGACCCGCGCGCGGCTACTTTTCCGCCCATGTCGCAGGCGTATTCGAGCACCGCCGACTGGCGGAGCGATCAGGTGCTGGGCTATCTCGAGGACGTCGAGCAGCTCGCCCGGTCGGCCGTGCCGGGCCGGCCGTGGCCCCGGCTCGGGCCGGTCGAGGGGTCGGACCTGTCCGGCACCGTCCACTACGCGGTCGGGGACGACGGCGAGTTCGTCGCCGTGCATCTCGAACCGGGCTGGTGGCGGGCGGTCGGCGTGGCCGGGCTCGGCGGCGCGGTGCGGGACGCGCAGGAGGTGGCCGGCGCCAAGCTCGCGATGGCCCGGCTCACCTGCTGGCAGGTGCTGGGCCCGCCCCCGCCCCCGCCGTCGGCCGCCGAACCGCCGGATCCGACCGATGGTGAAGACCTGCCGCGGTCCTGGCGACGGGCGAACGAGGAGTCCTATCAGCGGCTCCATGCGTTCGAGCGGCGACTCTCGGCGAGCGGCGACCCGGTGGTGCTGAGCGGGCCGGACGGGCTGGTCCGGATCACCCTGGAGGACGGCCGGATCGCCGGCGTCGAGGTGGCCGAGTGGCGGGTCTCCGAGAACTCTACCGAGGCGATCGCGGCGGACCTCCGCGCGGCGCTGCACGACCATGAAGGCGGCTCGGATGCCTGAGGATCCCTACGCGCCGGACATCCTGCGCGCCGCGGTCGAGGGGATCCGCGCCGAGGCCGCCCGGTGGGACGGCATGTCCGGCGAGATGCAGAAGGTCGCGTCCTCGCTCAAGCAGCTGTGGCTGCTCCCGGTCTCGTTCGTGGTGGCCGACCCGATCGCCGGTCTCGCGGTCGCCATCGACGAGTTCAGCATCTATCAGGACGTCCACGAGTTCCTGTGCTCCCTGCTCGACGGCGCCGTGCTCGAGTTCGACCAGATCGGCGACGCGGTGCGCAGACTGGCCGACGAGTACGAGCGGTCGGACGAGCGGAGCCACATCAACCTGACCGAGATCTACAAGGCCGGATAAGGAGAACCGCGTGCGAACTCCCGGCGATCCGCCGCCACGGCCGACCCCGGATGTGGCCAATGCCATCCTCGGCGTCTTCCGCGAGACCATGGGACTGCTCAACGAGCTCGTCATCGACATGGAGCGGGCCTGGAAGGGCTTCTGCGACACCGTGGAGAAGGTGCTGAAGGAAGGCCAGGACATGCTGGCGAACGACGGCCTGTGGGCGACCATCACCCGGTCGATGGTGCCCGACCCGGTGCGGATCGCGCTCGAGCAGATCCTCGCGGACATCCGCCGGCGTTTCGCGGATCTGCGCAAGCTGGTCGAGCAGATGCTGCCGCTGCTGCGGCAGACCGCCGAGCGCTCCTCGCCGGTGCTGTCGCTGGTCGAGCACAGCTACACCTACCTCAGCGAGGTCTTCGGCCCGCTCGGCGAGATCTACAACCTGGCCGGCAACACCGCGCCCGACTACGAGAGCTGGGACGGGGCGACCCGGCGGCACTACGACAAGCAGGTGCTGGGCGGCCAGCAGGCCGCCCTGACCCGGGTCACCGACCACACCCTGACGCTCAGCACGTGGCTGGTGGCGACGGCGTCCATGAACACCGAGTACATGGTGGAGATCGTGAAGAACTTCAGCCCGATCCCCAACTCCCTGGCCGCGGCCGCGGTGGACGCCGCGGCCGGAGCGGGCACCTTCGTGAACCTGTTCTTCGCCATCGACAAGCTCGCGGTCACGCTCGGCAACTGTGTCCAGTTCGCGGTGGACCAGACCGCCGAGCTCTTCGGGTTCCTGGCGAAGGTGCTGGCCCAGCTCCAGGCGCTCGCCGTGGTCAAGTACGAGCGGCGGGACTTCCCCGGGGGCCAGTGGCCGCAGGCGGTGGGGGGGGGGGGGGGGGGGACGGGGGGGGGGGGGGGGGGGGGGGGGGGGGGGGGGGCGGAGGGGGGGGGGGGGGGGGCGTCCCCCCCCTGTCCCTCACTGGGA
>NZ_JBVJIP010000015.1:221274-288734 GCF_055586225.1 Actinoplanes sp. NPDC051388
AAAGGGGGTGGCCCCAACCCCGGGCATCCGCCGGGGCAAGTGACGAGGGGCGGGACTCCCCTGGGGACGGGGGACTTCGGGTGGTGGCGGCCCGACCCCCCCCACCGGCCGGCCCGGTCAGGTGATGTCGATCGTCGCGCCCAGGTTGTTCAGGCCGGTCGCCGCCTCCCAGGTGCCCTCGTTGGCGAGCCGGATCGCATAGTCCGGCCGGTTCGTCAGCAGCGGATCGGGCAGCTCCAGCAGCAGCTGATAGCGACCGGGCCGCACCGACGACGGCACCGTCACCGCCTGGTCGAGCGACGTGACCGCGCCGGCCGCCCAGGACCGCGGGTCGGTGTTCAGCGGGATGCGATAGGTCGCGGCGGAGGACCGCAGCACCAGGTTGACCGCCCGCGGGTTGTAGGGCGCCGCGTATCCCTCGTTGCGGATCCCGATGGTCACCCGCAGAGACCCGCCGCGGGCAGCCGACCCCGGGTACGTCCCGTCCGTCAGCACCAGCCGATAGCCGAGCCGGCGCTGGATGTCCGTCATGCAGCCGCCCGCGGTGAAGCCGGCCAGCACGTCCGGGTGGTAGTCGATGTTCAGATAGGACCAGTGGAACCCGGCCAGCTCGGCGGTCGCCGTCGGGCACTGCGAACGCGGCGGGTTCACGTTGCAGGTCTCGCCGCCCATCGGCACGAACGTGGTGTCCTGCTGCAGATAGGGATACTCGACCGCCGGGTTCTCATAGGTGCCGTAGTCGTCGGGGCTGGCCAGGAAGCAGTCGTTGTGGTGGCCGATCCGCGGCACCCGCCCGGTGCCGTACATCGTGCGCTTGAACTTCGGGGTGCGCAGCTGGATGGCGCGCGAGGCGGGCAGCACCGCGAGCAGCTTGTCGGTGACCGCCTTGCGATTCGCCCAGTCCTGCGGCGAGATCACGCCCTCGTCGCCGAAGTTCCGGGTGTCCCACCACTCGCCCCAGGTGCCGATCAGGCCGGCCTGCAGCACCGCGATCACATCCTCGTTGCCCCGCAGATAGGGCGCCAGCTGGTCGAGATGCGCGAGCACCCGATCCCAGGTCGCGTCCGCGTCGTCGGTGGACGTGTAGGCGAACCGCAGCACCGCCTTCAACCCGGCCGCCCGCACCACGGCGAGCTGCTCCTGCAGCTGGGTGAGCGCGGCCGCGCTGATCGGGCTCGTCCGGAACTGCTCGAGGTAGAAGATGCACATCACCAGCGAGATGTGTTGCGTCGTCCGATATCCGCGCAGCGTCGCCTCGTCGAAGTCGTTCGCGTCGCAGTTGCCGGTGTGGTGATAGAAGCCGCGCTCCGGATTGGCGAAGACGGCGCCGGTCGGCGGATAGGCCACCCGGGTCGGCGCGGGAGCGCACAACGGCGACCCGGTCAGCAGAGTCGCGGCGAGTGCCAGGACGGCGATCAACTTCATTGCCTCACCCCTTGATTCCGGTCTGCGCGATGCCCTGAATGAACTGGCGTTGCAGAAAGACGAAAACCGCGATGACGGGTACGGAGGCCAGCAGCGAACCGGCCATCAGCACCGGATAGTCGGTCTGGTATTCCCCCTGCAGCGAGGCCAGCCCCGCGGAGAGGGTCATCCGGCTCGGGTCGTTGTTGACCACGAGCGGCCAGAACAGGTCGTTCCAGGACCACAGCAGCACCAGCACGGCCAGCGCCACCAACCCGGGCCGGGCCAGCGGCAGCACGATGGACCAGTAGATGCGGACCGGCCCGGCGCCGTCGAGCCGGGCGGCCTCCTCGAGCTCCGGCGGCAACCCGAGGAAGAACTGCCGCAGCAGGAACACCCCGAACGCGCTGAACAGCCCCGGCACGATCAGCGCCGGCAACGTGTTCAGCCAGCCGAGCGACGCGATGATCTGGTACTGCGGAATGATGAACAGCTGTGGCGGCACCATCAGCACGGACAGGAACACGCCGAAGATGAGCTTCCGTCCGGGGAACCGCAGCCGCGCGAAGGCATACGCCGCCATCGAGCAGAAGAGCACCTGACCCGCGGTACGCGCCACGGCGGTGAGAGCGGTGTTGAGAAACTGCGTCCCGAACGGCAGCAGCTCGAAGACCCGCCCGTAGTTGGTCCAGCGGCCCTCGGGCAACAGGCGTGGCGGCACCGCGGTGGCGGCGCTGAGCGAGTTGAGCGACGTGACGATCTGCCACACGAACGGCGTCACCATCACCAGCGACGCGGCGATCAGCACCGTGTGCAGGGCGATGCGGGGCAGCCGCTCACGCATAGTGCACCCACCGGCGCTGCAGGCGGAACTGGATCGCGGTGAGCGCCACGATGAACAGCAGCAGGGCGATCACGATCGCGGCCGCGTACCCTCGGTCGTTGGTCACGAAGGCCCGGTCGTAGAAGAGCTGGACCACCGTCTGCAGGCGGGGATAAGCGGGGTTGGCCCGCGCCGAGGCGCCGGAGCCGGCGATGACGAAGACCAGGTCGAAGAGTTGGAGTGAGCCGATCACCGAGACCACCGACACGAAGAACGCGGTGGGCGACAGCAGCGGCAGGGTGATCCGGAAGAACTGCCGCACCGGCCCGGCGCCGTCGATCGCGGCCGCGTCGTAGAGTTCCGCCGGGATCGCCTGCATGCCGGCCAGAAAGATGACCAGGTTGTAGCCGACGCTGCTCCACACGCCGATCACCACGAGCGCGTAGAGCGCGGTGTCCGGATCCGAGATCCAGTTGGGACCGTCGACGCCGACCAGCGCCAGCAGGTGGTTGATCAGGCCGTAATCGCCGTTGTAGAGCCAGCGCCAGACCATCGCGACCGCCACCGGCATGGTGACCACCGGCAGGAAGAACAGGGTGCGATAGACGCCGGCGCCGCGCATCTTCCGATTGAGCAGTGCCGCGAACACGATCGCGAGGGGGATCGCGATCAACCCCAGAGCCGTGTACGAGACGGTGTTGACGAACGCCCGCAGAACCTCCGCATCGCCGATCAGCCGCCGGTAGTTGTCCAGCCCCGACCAGGTGTGCCCACCGAACGCGCCCCACTCGGTGAACGAGAAGTAGGCGGTCTGCAGCACCGGCCACAGGTAGAACACGAGCAGGCCGAGCGCGGTGGGTGCGATGAACGCGTACCCCCACAGCGCCTCGGTGACGCGGTCCTTCCTCATTCCTTGGCCAGGAGCTCGTTCATCGCCTTGGCGAGCTCGGCCGCCGCCTGGTCCACCGGCTGCTCGCCGTTCCACGCCTTGGTGAGATGGGTGAGTTCGGCCTCGTTCCAGGCGGCCGTGTTCTTCGAGACGGGGTAGGGGACCGCATAGGAGACCGCGTCCAGGAAGGTCTGCAACTTCACCTCCGGATGCGCGGCCACCCAGGCGCCCTGCGTCCCCGCGTACGCCGGAATGGGTCCTTTCTTGCCGAGGATGTCCGCGGCCGGCTTGGAGCCCAGGAACTTGACGAACTCCCATGCCTGCTCGGGATGCTTCGTCTTGGCGCCGACCACGTTCGCGACCCCGTGGATGACGGTGGCCCGCTTCTCGCCCCTGGGCAGCGGCGCCACGTCCACCTTGTCCCGGGTGTAGTCGTTCTTGCTGAACTCCGAGATGTTCCAGGACCCGCCCCAGTACATCGCGACCTTGCCGGCCTCGAAGAGCTGGATCGGCGCGGTGTCGGTCATCGTCTTGAGGTCGGGGGAGTGTTTCGCGGCGATCAGATCGGTCCAGAACTTCAGCCCGGCGATCGTCTTCGGGTCGTCGTAGCCGGACCTCTTCCCGTCCGGCGTGAGCACGAAGCCGCCGGCCTGCGCGATCGTGTCGTATTGGTATTCCTGGAAGCTGGTCAGTGGCGCGGCGGTGCCGAAGACGCCGGTCGCCGGATCGGTCAGCTTCGCCGCGGCGTCCTGGAAGTCGGCCCAGGCCCAGTCGTCGCTGGGATAGGGCACCTTCTTGGCGTCGAAGAGCTTCTTGTTGTACCAGACGCCGACCGTGTCCATGTCCTTCGGCAGACCGTAGGGCTTGCCCTCGAACGTGTAGAGGTCGGCCAGCGGCTGGGGATAGACCGACATGTCGACCTGCTCGGGATTGGGCCGGATCACCCCGTTGGACGCGTAGAGCTGGAAGTTGGGCCCGTTCATCCAGAACACGTCCGGCGCCGCGCCGCCGGTGACCGCCGCCTTCATCTTGGTCCAGTAGCCCTCCCACGGGGTGACCTGGACGTCGATCGCGATGTCCGGGTGGGTGCGGGTGAACTCGGCGGCCAGGTCCTGCATGGCCGGTTGCTGATAGACGTCCCACACCCCGTAGGAGAGCGTCACCTTGCCGCCCGGCTCGTCGTCACCGCCCCCGCCGGAGCAGCCGGTGAGCACCAGGGACAGGGCGAGGACGGCGGTGAACTTTCGCATCCGTGGCTCCCGACGGGTCGACGTCTGCCAATATCATGGGGTCCACGAAAATTAATGCACGTGATGAGCCGCTGACAAGAGTCAGGAGCGAGCGAACTTCTCCACCGGGGCCAGACCGGTCCCGGCGCCCATCGCCGTGCTCACGTGGTCGAGCGCCAGCTTGGCCGCGCCCAGCGCGACCCCCTCGTCGGCCAGCGTCGACACCCGGATCTCCGGGGTGCGCAGGCACCAGCGGTCCAGTTCCCGCCGCAACGGCTCGATCATCAGGTCGGCCGAGCGGGAGAAGCCGCCGCCGATCACCACCAGCTCCGGATCCAGCGTGAGCACCAGCGCGGAGACGCCGATCGCCAGGTCCTTCACATAGCGCCGGATGGCCGCGAGCGCCCGCCGGTCGCCGTCGTGGGCGGCGGCGAAGATGTCCCCGCCGGTCGGCCAGGCGCTCAGGTGGCCAGGCGCCTTCATCCAGCCCGCGGCGGGCAGCGCGCCGATCTCGCCGGCCGCGTTCGCGAAGCCGCGGTGCAGCCTGCCGCCGATGATCAGACCGGCGCCGGTGCGCAGCCCGGAGAGGATGAAGACCAGGTCGGAGGCGTGCCGGGCGACGCCGCGCCAGGTCTCCGCCAGGGCCGCGAGCTTGCTGTCGTTCTCCACCAGCACCGGGCCGCGAACCCGGCGGGAGACGTGTGCGGCCAGGTCGACCCCGGTCCACTCGGGCAGCGCCTCGGAGAGCATCACCCGGCCGGCCCGGTCGACCAGGCCGGTGGTGGCGACCCCGGTCGCCCACAACGCGTCGCCGGCGCCGCCCAGCACGCCGCTGATCGCCCGGTCGGTGGCCCGCAGGCGCTCGGCCCGGCCCATCTCCGGCGTGACCTCGACCCGGTGGCTGTGCAGCACCGTGCCGTCCAGGTCGGTGACCAGGGCGAGCACCTTGTGCCCGCCGATGTCCACGCCGAGCAGCCGGCCGGCGTCGGCGCGGAAGCGGTAGCGCCGGGCGGGCCGGCCGACGCCACCCGCGGACGGCTCGACCTCCTGCACCCAGCCCAGGTCGAGCAGTTCGCGCACCACGTCCTCGGTCGACGCCCGGGAAAGCCCGGTGCTGCGAGACAGCTCGGTCAGGGTCATCGGCGGCCGGTCGCGCAGCGCGCCCATCGCGGTCAGCGCGTTGAGGTGCCGCAGCCGGGACAGGTCTCCGCCGGTGACGTGCGTGGTCATGGCGTAACTTTAGAGGGACTGCGTGTTAATCCGGCCGAGGGGGATGCCATGTCTGCGGTCACGTTAGCGCTCGTCGGGGCCGGGCTTCGCGGGCTGGCCTATGCGCGGCACGCCGTGCGTACCGGATCAGGGTTTGTGGTCGCGGTCGCCGAGCCGGACCGGCATCGCCGGGAGAGCGCCGCCGCGGAGTTCGGCGTCGAGCCCGGCCGCGTCTTCGAGAGCTGGACCGAGCTGACCGCCGAGCCGCGCCTCGCCGACGCCGCGATCGTCGCGACCCAGGACCGGATGCACCGCGACCCGGCGGTGCGGCTCGCCGACCTCGGCTACCACCTGCTGCTGGAGAAGCCGATGGCGCCGACCGAGGAGGACGCCACCGCGATCGCCGACGCCGCCGAGCGCAACAAGGTGATGGTCGCGGTCTGCCACGTGCTGCGCTACACGGCCTACACGCGGATGCTCAAGCGGCTGCTCGATGAGGGGCGGATCGGCCGGTTGGTCAGCGTGCAGCATCTCGAGCCGGTGGGCTGGTGGCATCACGCGCATTCGTTCGTGCGCGGCAACTGGAGCCGCGAGCAGGAGTCCGGGCCACTGCTGCTGACGAAGTGCTGCCACGACATCGACTGGCTGATCCACCTCTTCGGTTCTCCGCCGGAGCGGGTCAGCTCGTTCGGCAGCCTCTCGCACTTCAAGCCGTCCGAGGCCCCGCCCGGCGCCACCGACCGCTGCCTGGACTGCCCGGTCGAGCCGACCTGCCCCTATTCGGCCAAGCGGCTCTATCTCGACGCCGTCGCCGACCCGGACCAGCATTTCTGGCCGCTCGGCGCGGTGACCTCCACGCCCACCGAGGAGGCGGTGCTGGAGGCGTTGCGCACCGGGCCCTACGGTCGCTGCGTCTATCACGCCGGCAACGACGTGGTGGATCACCAGGTGGTGAACATGGAGTTCGCCGACGGGGCGACGTGTTCGTTCACGGTGAGCGCCTTCACCAAGATGGAGTTCCGCCACACCCGGTTGATGGGCACCCACGGACATCTCGAGGGCGACGGCCGGACCGTGCGCTATCTCGACTTCCGCACCGGCGCGGAGGAGACCTTCGACTCGGCCGCCGAGGGTGGTCCCTCGGCGGCGGACGGGCACGGCGGCGGCGATGAGGCCCTCACCGAGGCCTTCACCGCCGCCGTCGCGGCCGGCGATCCCACACTGCTGACCTCCGACGCGGCCCAAAGTCTGGCCACCCACCGCGTCGTCTGGGCGGCCGAGCGCGCCCGCGTCAACTCGGAGATCGTCCGTCTCTGATCCTCAGTAGACGTAGGGCCAGTTGGCCGAGTCCCAGCCGAGCAGGTTGATGCCCAGCCGCGCCGAGCCGTTGTTCGCGTAGTAGTGGTACCAGAGCACATCGCCGTCGATCGCCTGATGGCCCGGTCCGTGGATGCTGTCGTGCGAGGCGAGCACCTGCGTGCCACCACCGGAGTTCAGCTGCACGCCGTTGCGGTCCACATAGGGCCCGGTGACGCTGGTCGACCGGCCCACCATGATGCGGTAGGTGCTGGCCGCGCCCTGGCAGCAGCGATCGAACGACACCCACAGGTAGTAGTAGGACCCGCGCTGGGTGATCACCGGCGCCTCGATCGCGCCGCCGCCGCGCCCCGCGATGCCGCGGATCGTGCCGTCCAGCCGCTTGCCGGTGGACGGGTTCAGCTCGACCAGCTTGATGCCCGACCAGAACGATCCGAAGCTCAGCCACCAGCGCCCGGCCGAGTCGACGAACAGGTTCGGGTCGATCGCGTTCCAGTTGTCCGAGGTCCGCGACTCGATCACCAGACCCTGGTTGGTCCAGCTGCCGGACGCGCCGGTGGTGCTGGTGGCCAGGAAGATCGCGGACCGGTTCGAGCCGAACGTGGACGCCGAGTAGAACATGACGTAGCGCCCGTTGCGGTAGGAGAGGTCCGGCGCCCACAGATTGCGGCTGCCCCCGGTGTAGGGCGTGGTCCACGACGCGCCGCCGGGGAAGACGGACCCCGCATTGCGGAAGGCGATCCGATCATCGGACGTCTTGAGCGCGATGTTGTCACCGGTGTGCGCGACCAGATATCCACCGGTGGGCCGCCGCACGACGGTCGGATCGTGCACGTTGATGTCACCGGTGACGAGCCCGGGATCGGGATAGGCGGCGGGCGCGACCGCCGCGGTGGCGCCGGCCGGTGAGATGGGCACGGCGATGGCCGTGAGCAGCAACGACGCGAGGACGGCGACGCTGCGCAGACGAGGGACGGGCGATGGCATGACGTTCCCTTGGTCGCTGGGGATGACCGCCCTGGGGGAGGCGGGCTGACCCAGGGATGCTCTCCCCGGACAACGACAAGCGTCAATGAGTTGCAGTGATTTGCAGTTTCTCTATCAAGACCGGCGCATTCTCAATTCAAGAATCACATTCATTTCCCGGCTGATCATTCGGCCACCCTGCGCTCCTCCCGGGGAGACCGGTCGGCCGCGGGGCGGCCTCCCTGCCAGGCGGTGCCCACCCACCCTTTCAACCGCTTTCAGCCGAGCAGGGCCTTCAGGTTGGTGAGGCTGCTGATCAGGGCGGACGTGTACATCGCGATGCGGCCGGCCCACTTGACCACGGCCGAGGTGATCTGGGCCGCGATGTAGGGAATGGTGACCACGAAGATCGCCTCGGCGGCCCAGACGATGACCCGGGCGACCAGGTCGGCGATCAGGTCCCGGACGATCTCGCGGGTGAACTGGACCAGGTTGCCGGCCGCCTGGGTGGCCGCCGCCATGCCCGCGGCGATCGCGCCCAGGCCGCCGATCGCGTCCACGTTGTGGCCCATCATCGTCGTGTATGCCTCGGCCGCCGAACCGTGCCAGTCGGGCAGGTCGGCATTGAGGCTGTTGCCCAGCTGGGTGGACATGTCACTCAGCTCGGAGGCCATGTTCTGCCAGGTCGCGGCGTGCGAGGCCACCGCGTCGGGGTTGCCCGCCAGCTCGTCGAGCATGTGCCGCAGCGGCTCGAAGTATTCCATCGCCCAGCCCAGGCCGTTGGCCAGCAACGCGCTGATCGGGTCGAGCGCGCTCGCCACCACCTCGACCGCGAACGCGCCGCCGGCCAGCAGGTCGTCGACCCAGCCGTCGCTCTCGATCGCCTGGACCAGCCCCTGGAAGCTGTCCGCCAGCCCCGAGCCGGTCCACGGCTCCCGCGTCGAGACGACGCCGGCGACCAGGGAGTTGTCGGTCATTTCCCGAGCCCTTCGCCGGACTTGCGGATGCGGTCGCGGGCGGACGCGTCGACCTCCTCATAGACCTTGGCCACCGACGACACCGCGTCGGCGGCCAGCGAGAGGTTTTCCTCGACATAGGCCATCAGGCTGTCCTGCCGCTGGTGCCGCCCCTCGAGGACGGCGGGCAGCCAGGCGCACAGCAGCCCATAGGCCCCGGAGTCTCCCGAGATGTGCGCGCTGGCGCCCTTGACCGCACCGAACCGCCCGCGGACCGCCTCCAGGTTGCCGACGTGCCGGCGCAGCTGCGCCGGGTCGACCAGGAATCCCTCAGCCATCGCCGCTATGCCCCGTATCTCTCGTCGAACCCGTCCCGCCGGACCGGCTCGGCGGGCGCCGGCGGCTCGGCCGTGCGCAACCGCTCGCCGACCTGGGCGGCGATCGCCCGCGCGGCCGGCGACTCGGTGCCGACCGTGTCCGCGATGATCTCCTGGGCCTGATCGGCGGTCTTGCGCCGGGCCTGCTGGATGGTCTTCATGATCACTCGGCCGACGTCCTCGGGCTCGATCTGCTGGATCCGCCGCCCCAGCCGGATGTCCACCAGCGCGCCCTGCGCGTCGACGGTGACCTTGACCATCCGGGTCTCGTCCTCGGCGGACACCTGCAGCGTGGCGAGCCGGTCACTCATCGCCTTGGTGTCGGCGGCGAGCTGGTCGATCCGCCCTTTCCAGGCCGCCAGCCGCTCGGTGGCCTGCCCCGGCTCCAAGATCGCGTCGCCATCACCGATGCCGGTCGTCATGTCAAATCCCCGCTCACGATCACTGACGTCGATCGGTCATCCTACCGAGCCCCAGCCATCCGCGATGTCCTCGTCCCCCGCGCCTTAGCTGGCCACCAGCGATCCTGCCGATGCCTTACCAGGACCCCGCACTTGCGGATGAACAGCAACCAGTTGCCGGTCAGGACGAATGCCACGTCCTCCGGCCTGCTGCCGAGGCTCCGGGAGGACCCGCTGCGCGATCTCCACGGCCGGTGTCGGGGCGAGCCGGTACTCGGTCGCCAGGCGCCCGTCCTTGTCGTCCCTCAATGAGCTGGTTGGCGGCCGGGTAGCTGGCCCACCAAGTGTCCTTGCGGTGCTTGACGAGCACGCCGCCGAGCCGGCTGAACAGCAGGAAGTCGCCGTTGAGGTTGAACACCGCGTCCTCCGGCCCGGTGTCCAGGACCCGGCGGACGACGGTCAGCATGTTGGTCAAAGCCCGATGCGTGTCGACGTTCTTCTCCATCTGGAACGACAGCATCATGTGTTGCTCCGGCTGCCACTCCCAGACGCCGTCGTCCGTGGCGAGGTCGAAGTAGCCCCGCTTCCGGCCAAGCACGGACACTGCGAGCCCGTGCTGTTCCCAGAGGCCGGCCGAGAGCAGGGGCGGCGTCCCGGTCGGCCGCTCGGCCGGGATGGGGAAGGCCCGCTCGGCGATACGCTCGATGGTCGTCTCACCCGCCAGCACCAGGTTGTACTCGATGGCCATGTCAGCCCGGGATCAGCGGCGCGGCGAAGGCGTAGGAGGTCCACCATTTGTCGCGGCGATGCTTGCGGACCACGCCGCCGAGCCGGGTGAACAGCAGCCAGTTCCCGTTGAGGACGAACGATGCGTCCTCCGGCCCGGTGTCCAGCAGGCGCCGCACGATCGTCAGCATGGCGGTCACCGACAGCTCAGGGTCGGCGCCGTTGTCCATTCGGAAGATCACGGACACGTGGGCGGGCAGCTCCAGCTCCCAGTGACCATCATCCGATTCGGCGTCCATGTATCCGTTCTGCCGGGTCAGGAAGGTGATCGCGAAGCCGTAGCGGTCGTGCAGGCCGACCGACAGCATCCGCCCGGGCTTGGTCGGACGCTCCTGCGGGTCGGGGAGCGCCCGTGCGGCCACCTCCTGGATCGGGGTGCTCCCGGCAAGCGTCAGCCGGTACTCAGTCGCCATGCTTCACTCTCTCACTCTGTTCGATCTTGCGGTGCTACGGGACGATCTGGACGATCTGGCCATCCGGCAGGACTGCCTTCACCTCTTTGAGATTCTCGATCGGCCAATCCTCGAACTGCTTGCGCAGGTCCGGCACGTTGCCGCCCCAATCCTCCAGGTCAACCACCACTCGCTGGGTCTGTTCAGCGTCGATCTTGTCGTTGACTTCGGTCCAGACGCCGCGGACGTTCTTGGTCTCGCCCGGCGCGTAGCAGTCGAACACCCGGCCGTCGAGCAGATAGTCCGGATTCTTTTCGGGATCGCCCGTGTCGCCGGTCGCCGCCCGTGCTGCGGCGACCTCCGCTGGCGAAGGGTTCTGCTGAGTGTGGTGACCGCCGGCAGCGAGGAGTTGCGCCGCCGTGTTCTCTCGCATGAGAGAGCGTTGCACGTTGTCGTCCTGTTTCGGATCGATCTTCGTCGGCAGCCCTTCCGGGGTGCCGCCGAGCTCGCCCGTCGGCTGGGTGACCGAGTCGTCGGTCTGGCCTCCCGGCCTCGTGCCGGGTCCGCCGGTGCCGTCGCCGCCGGTGCCGCCGCGGCCGAGCTTCATCTCCGCGTCGACGGTGTTCTGCGCCGACGAGATGTTCTCCGCGCCGCCGCCCCCGCCGCGCGGGCGCCCGGGCCCGCCGCCGTCCGGGCCGTCGCCGTCGCCGCCGTTCCCCGGCCCTCTTGGTTTCGCCGTCATGCCCGCCCTACCCCGTTGACGTTGACCGCCGGAGCATAACGACCCAGCTCAATCCCCGGGGGGCCAGGAGCCGCGGCTAGAAGAGGCCGACCTTGAGGGCGCGCAGCGCGTAGTGCGAGCGGGACTTGACGGTGCCGACCGCGGCACCCCGAGCCCGGCGGCCACCTCCTCGGTCGAGCGCCGACGGGCGTCTCATGCTGCCTTCCCTGCCTTTGTCATTGGGGTCTGCTGGTAGAGCACGCCCTGCCAGACCCCGTTGCGGCGGGCATAGACGGTGGTGACGAAGACCTGACCGGTGGCCAGAGTCGCTCGGTATGTCACCACCCCGGCGTCAGGGCTGAGGACCATGATCTGGGTGTCGTCGATCCTCGAACTTTCGAACGGGACGCGGGGGGAGCCGAGCGTGGCGACGACGGCCGTTTTGTCGAAGACGCCTGCCGGGAGAATTGCCACGGCGTCGTCCGCAAGGTACCCACTGTAGAAGTCCTGATCCCGGTCCCGGGTGGCTGCGAGTGCTTGGTCTTTGAGGCTACGCAGCGTTTCCTCGATGTCCTCCTCCATTGGTGCTCCCATTCGTGTCGAGGCGTTGGGCGCGCGAGTTGTCATTCGCGGCCATGGTGCCACGTGCCTGTGACAAAACTGCGCCACCCGCACCCCGCCGAGGTCCGGGCGCAGTGTGCTGCCGGGTGTCGGAGGTCTCGCCGCCCGGGTCGAGCACCTGGTGCGGCGGCGTGTGACCATCTGTTCGAGGAGGCAGACATCATGAGCATCGTTGACATCCGGCTGATCGGCGACGAGGTGCTGCGGTCGAAGGCCGCGCCGGTCACCGACTTCGACGCCGAGCTCGCCAAGCTGGTGGAGGACCTGACCGAGACGCTCGAGTCGACCGGCGGCGCGGGCCTGGCCGCCCCGCAGCTCGGCGTCGGGCTGCGGGTCTTCGCGATCAGCCCGAAGATCTCCGGCGGCGAGATCGACCACCTGGTCAACCCGGTGCTCGAGTTCCCCGACGAGGAGGATCAGGACGGCCCCGAGGGCTGCCTGTCGATCCCGGGGGTCTATCTGGACACGCGGCGGCGCCGCAATGTGGTGGCCAAGGGTTACACGAAGCTCGGCGACCCGCTGCAGATCGTCGGGGAGGGCCTGCTCGCGCGCTGCATCCAGCACGAGACCGATCACCTCGACGGCGTGCTGTTCATCGACCGGCAGCGCCCCGAGCAGCGCGAGCGCCTGCTGGCCACGATCCGGGAGGCGGCCTGGTTCGAGGGCCTGCCGGCTCCCGAGGTGCGGGTGAGCCCGCACGGCTGAACAAACGCCGTCACCGGTCCACGGCAGCCCTGTCAGCCGACCGACAACGCTGCGTGACACCGCCCACTACGCTCGGCGAACAGCGGCCGGTGGGGGGCACCGATGGAACGCGAGCGACGAGTCCAGGACGAGACCACGACGACGAGCACGCCCGCGACCGCCGGCAACCCCGCGACGGCCGGCTGGGCGGCGCTGCAGCAGGCCGGCAACCGGGCGGTCGGCACGCTCGTCTCGCGGATGGCTTCCTATCCGCACGCGAGCGCGATCAGCAACGCCACCGGCCAGTCGGTGCCCGGCTCGGCGGTGCACGATCCGGCGGTCTGCCAGGACCGCGGCGTGCCCGCCTTCACCGACGGCATGGTGACCCACTTCGCCAGCCCGGCGCCGCCGGTGGGGGTCGCCGCGCACGAGGCGGCTCACCTGCTGCAGCACTCCGGCCGCACCAACGACCAGGGGCTGGGCGCCGAGCGGCACGCGCACGACGTCGCCGGCGCCGCGTCGGCCGGCCGGTCCGCCCGCGACCTGATCGGGGCCGGCGGCTCGGCGGTCGGCGCCGGGGTGCACGACTTCACCGAGTTCCCGCCGGACGCGCAGGCGGCGAGCGGCGAGTGGAAGGCGGGCGGCACGGCCCGGGTCGCCGACGAGGGCCGGATGGTGATCACCACCGCCGACAAGCACCTGGCCTTCGCCGATCCCGCGCTGATCACCGAAGCCAACGCGATCCTGCAGGCCAAGCAGTCGGGCGTGCGGATCGAGCCGGGCGGCGCGGGCCCGTCCGGGCAGGCGCCGGACGGCAGCGGCCCGAAGAGCACGGTCAAGGTCGAGTACAAGATCCTCTCCGATGAGGACAACGAGGAGTTCTACGCCGACTGCGGGGTCTCGGCCCGCGAGGTGCAGGGCGGCATGGGCACCGACACCCCGCCGAAGGGGATCTATCAGGACGCCGCCGGCAACCGGCAGGAGACCTCGCGCAGCAAGGACCCCGCGACCTTCCGGGACGAGATCTTCGTGGCCGGCGGGCTGGGACCCGACCGGGCCAGCGCGCACGCGGCGTACAACGCGCTGAGCGCCGCGGACAAGGACGCCTTCGACAAGAAGCACGGGATCAACGAGTACGCCGCTCCCGGCGTCGGCGAGGCCTTCACCCGGCGGCGCGACGACGAACAGGGTGGCAAGGGATACAACTTCCACTGGGGTGGGGTCATCATGGTGGCCGGCGGCGACCGGATGACCTTCGAGAACTACACCAAGGACCGCGGCTACAAGGCAACCGACGACGCCTGGTACTTCGCCATGTACGGCCCGCCGAGCAAGCCCGGCCAGACCTGGCACGAGCAGTGGCAGGGCGTCGGCGGGCCGGGCAAGGGCACCACGATGGCCGCGGCCACCAGCGCCGATCCCTCGCCGTTCATCCCCGGCAAGGCCGCGCTCAGCACGGCCGAACTGATCAAGAAGGCCGCCGCCTCGGCCGTCGAGGGCGAGAGGATGGCGATGCAGGGGGAGATCGCCAACCGCTGGATCAAGGTCACGGTGGTCGTCAAGAAGGCTCAGGAAGGACCGGACGACGTGTACGTGCAGGCGTCGCACAGCGGCCGGAAATATCGCACCGGGGAGGCCGAGATGGGCAGCGGCGCCAAGAACACGTTCTGGATCCCGCTGAGCGCGCTGGTCCCGGTCAACGGCAAGATCTCGGTGTCGGTCTGGGACCACGACACGCTGTCGGCGGACGACATGATCTCGATCGTGGACTTCGACGACCCGTACCAGCCGGCGGTCGACAACCGGCCGTGGGACGACGCGGTGTACAACACCACCGTGGAGTTCGACCGATGAGCGGGGCGCTGCCGGTGTGCACCACGATGGCCGAGTGCCGGGCGCACGACGGGGAGCGGGTCGAGGTCGTGGGCACGTACACGGTGTGGGATCCGATTCCCTATCGGCCCGACGGCCTGCCGCCGCCGTGGCAGGTACTCATCGCGGTCGAGCCGGACGGCGACGGCCCGTTCCTCGGCGCCTGGGGCCGGCCGGACCACCGCCGCGACCAGGCCGAGATCGCCGAGCTGGCGGGCCGGCGGGTGCGGGTGACCGGCACCTTCCGTGCCGAGATGCCACCGCACCCCACCGACCCGCCGGAGGCCGCCTCGCTCGGTGGCACGTGCGTCCACCCGATCGAGGCGATCGAGGCTCTCTAGCGGGCCCGCGCCAGCTCGACCGGTTCCGGCGGCAGGTCGTCGACGCCGGCCGCGACCGCCTCGTCGTGCCGGCGGCGGGCCGACGGCACGATCAGCGCGCCCGCCACGGCCAGCACCGCTACGATCGCGCAGACCAGGAAGCCGGTGCTGAACGCGTCGTCCGCCGGCAGCCCCTGCGGCGTGCTCTTCGACGTGATGACGGCGGCGATCACCGCCGTGCCGATGCTGCTGCCGATGGTCCGGGCGATCGCGTTCACGCTGCTCGCCTCGCCGGTCTGGGCGGCCGGGACGCTCGCGATGATGGCGTTGGACATGCCCGCGAAGGCCAGGCCGATGCCGGCGCCGGTGAAGACGCCGGAGACCACGATCTGCCAGAGGGCGCCGTGCGCGACGGCGGGCAGGGCGAACGCGATGGTGACCGAGGCCGTGCCCAGCAGCATCGGGAGCTTGGGGCCGTAGCGGCGGTCCAGCAGGCCGGCCAGCGGTCCGAAGACCATCATGGACAGCGTGGTGGGCAGCAGGAACAGGCCGGCCTCGGAGACCGTCTGGCCGAATCCGTAGCCGGTGGCGGCGGGCAGTTGCAGCAGCGTCGGGATGAGCACGAAGGTGCCGAACATCGCGAAGCCGAGCACCAGCGCGACCAGGTCGGTGGCCCAGACGCCACGGATCCGCATCAGGCGCATGTCGATGAGCGGTTCGCGTACCCGAGACTCCACCGCGACGAAGACGACCAGAGCGACCATTCCCACGCCGAGCAGGACGATCGTCCGCGCGGCGCCCCAGCCCCACTGCTGTCCCTTGCTGATCGCCAGCAGCAGCGAGACCAGCGACACCGAGAGGATGCCGGCGCCGGCCAGGTCGAGGCGGCCGGGCTTGCGGATCGACGACTCGGGCATCCCGAAGATCGCGCCGGCCAGGGCGACCGCCACCAGCACCAGCGGCAGCCAGAAGAGCCAGTGCCAGGACAGGTGCTCGACGATCGGGCCGGCGGCCACGATGCCCACGCCGGCGCCGATGCCGAAGATCGCGGAGAGCAGGCCGACGGTGACGCTGACCCGCTCGCGCGGGAGGAAGTCGCGGACCAGGCCGATGGAGAGCGGCATGATGGCGCCGGCCGCGCCCTGCAGCGCGCGGGCCACGATCAGCACGGCCAGATTGGGCGCGAGGCCGGCGAGCACGGTGCCGGCGGCGAGCAGGATCAGCACGGCGACCAGCACGCGGCGCTTGCCGACCATGTCGCCGAGACGTCCGAGGATCGGCGTCAGCACGGACGCCGACAACAGGTACGCCGTGAGCACCCAGCTGATGTCGCTGGTGGACGCCTCCAGGTCGGTCGCGATCGTGCCGAGCGCCGGCGCGACCAGCGACTGCAGCACCGCGAACGCCAGGCCACCGAGCGACAGATAGAGCACGAGCAGGGCGCCGTTGGGCTTCTTCGACTGGGTCGTCGTCTCGGTCATCGTGATCCCGGGGTTGGATGTAAACATCTGCTGACTTGGTCCAGTATCGGGGTCGCGGCGGCTAAGTCAACAATGGTTTACATCACACCGAGTAATGCTTATCCTTGCCGGTATGGGTGACACAGCGCCACGTCGGCGAGACGCCGAGTCGACCCGGCAGCTGCTGCTCGACGCCGCCCGCCGACGCTTCACCCGAGATGGGTACGCGGCCACCACGGTGCGCGACATCGCCACCGACGCGGGCGTCAACGTGGCGCTGATCAGCCGGTACTTCGTCTCGAAGGAGGGGCTGTTCGAGGCCTGCCTGGGCGGGGCGGTGGACGAGCTGGGGCAGGTCGTCCGGCACGAGGTGAGCCTGGCGGACCTGCCGCTGCTCATCGCCCGGCAGCTCACCGCGTCGGGCGCGGCGGATCATCCCAACAAGATGTTGATGCTGCTGCGGCGATCCGGGGACGAGCGGGCCGACGAGATCCGCTTCGCCGTGCTGCGGTCGTTCGCGGATCGGCTGGCCGCGACATCCGGCCTGACCGGCGACGACGCCCCGCTGCGGGCCCAGCTGGTGGTCGCCGCCGCCTTCGGGATCGCCCTGATGCGCACCACCTCCGGCCTCGAGCCGCTGACCTCGGCGACCGAGCAGGACCTCCTCGACCCGCTGCGTGACCTGGTCGAGGGGGTCCTGGGCTCGCCCGGCTAGTTCACGACGCAGGCGACGCCGTCCGGCTCGTCGGAGATCTTGGTGGGCTCGTCGCCGGTGTCGTTGCCCTCGAAGAGCTCGCAGAGGTGGATGTCGTCGGCCCCGGCGCCCGCCAGGGTGATGCCGGAGAGGGCGACCCGGTCGCCCAGGTTGGCGTTGACCCCGGCCAGCACCTTGCCCGGCGCGGTCGCGGTGACGTTCTCGATGGTCACCGTGCGGGCCGCCTGCGAGCTGCAGTTGCCACACGAGCGGTAGAGCTTGCCGAAGTCGCTGACCGCGAAGTTGCGGATCGTGACCGAGCCGCCGGCCAGCCGGTTGTCCTGGAACACCTTGTCGGTGCCCTTGGCCGCCGAACCGCCGTCGACTACGACGGTGGCACCGGACCCCCGGAAGGTGGCCGCGTCCTCGCCGACGTCCTCCCAGGTCACGTTGCTCAGCGTGCAACTGCCCGAGCAGTGCACCCCGTCGGCGGCCGGCACACCGAGGATCACGTTGCTCAGGGTGGCGCCGTCGGCCAGCTCGAACATCGGGTCCTGGCCCTCGTCCTGGCCGCCGTCGCCGAGCGCGCCGTCCGCGACGAACCGCTGCCCGCCGCCGTCGAAGTCCCCGCTGACCTCGATGGTCGCGGTGACCAGCTGGTCGGCCAGCGTACGGGGCGACTCCGCGGCCGAGGCGAAGTGCGTGGTCGCGACCGCGGTGGCCGCGGCCAGGGCGACCGCGCCGGCGGCGATGATCCGCGTTCTCGTTCTGCCCGTTCGTGGTGCCACGTGCTGCCTCCCTGCGTCACGGCGGCCCGCCGTTCGGGCCGCTGGGCGACAACACGTTCGCGAGCCACCAAAGGGATGCGTCCGGGCGAATCTGATTGAAGTCGCTCATTTGGTTGCTCGCCGACGCCCGGAAATTTCTCCGTCACTTCCCTAGGGTGGCGTCGTGGATCTGACGGTGCCGGTTCTTCTGCTCGATCTCGATGGCGTGCTGAACCCCTTCGCCGCCCCGACCTGTCCCGACGGCCACCAGGAACGCGTGCTCTTCGAGGGCGAGGAACCGGTGCGCTTCTGCCCGGCGCACGGCGGCTGGATCCGTGAGCTGGCCGCCGCCGGTGAACTGCGGAGTCCATGATGGATGCATGCTGGAATCGGTGACGTTGCGGAACGCGGTGGAGGCCGGTTTCACCGAGCTCTGGTACCGCGTCGAGAAGCGAGAGAACTCGTGAACCCGGAGCGAGCCGGGCAGGTCCGGCGGCTTCTCTTCCCCGAAGGCGCCTATCACGAGATCAGGCACGGGCTGCACGAGCCGACGATGGCCTTCGACGGTGGCGACTGGGCCCGCGACGTGCTCGATCCGTGGATCGCCGCCCATCGGCCGATCGTCGCCGCGCTGCACGAGGCCGGCCGTCCCGAGATGGCGGCGGTGGCGCTCGAGGCCGAGGACCGGTGGGCGCTCTACGCGTTCAGCCACCTGATCGACGAGCTGATCCTGCCGCTCCAGCCGCCGTCCATCGACCCGGAATACCCCGCCGACTGGCTGCCGCCGCAGATCTACCGGCAGTTCATCGCCGCGATCGGTGGCACCGTCCCGGACGCCGACGCCTTCCACCCGTTCCACCACGAGATCGTCGCGGTCGGCCCGGCCGCCGAGTGGTGGCCGGGATGCATGGTCGGCTAGCTGCTGCTGGCCCGGGCCGGCGTAACCGTCCCGGCCGGGACCGAGCGCCTGGACCCGGTCGTGGCGACCACCTCGTGCATGTACTGGGCGTCGCGCCGCCGGCACCGGGACGGCGTCGACCTGTCCCACGGCTTGGGCAGCAACTCCCGCTGGCGCACCAGCTTCCGCCGCGACTACCTGCTGCCCGGCCGCTACGCCTACAACGTCGACGCGGCGCTGCGCCCGGCCTCCGACGGGCCACCCAACGACCTGCCGCCCGACGCCATCGACCTGCTGCGCCACCGCTGCAGCACGACCACCGACCACGGCAACGACGTGTGGATCTGGGACACCCACCACGAGGAGCCGAGACCGGTGACCTGATGCGGGCTCTACCTCGCGACTAGGTTGACCGGTCGGTCGTCCCGTTCCTCGTGTTTCAAGAGGACCTGGTTCAGTTCTTCTTTGGCGGACCCGGAAGCCTTGCCGAACACCTGCTCATTGATGATCTCGGTGATCCTTTTCATCGGATCAGAAACCTGAGGACGCAGATACGCACGCACGCGGAGCAGTTGCTCGAGCCCATCGGGCACGCGATGTAGCGGTGTGCCTTCCCGGATTGTCCAGCCGTTCCGCTCCCACAGGTCCAATACGTGATTGAGGTGGTCCTCGATCTGGCCGATCTTCTTGACGACCTCGACGGTTCCGCCTCCGAGCAGATTCGTCTGACCGAACTGTTTCGCCTTGTCCTCAAATCCAAGTTGCAGTCCATTGAGAACAAGCATCTGGGCGTGGAAGCCACTGGCCTGTTCCTTGGTGAGCACCGCGGTCCGCCTCACCTCCTCTCGCTCGGCGCTGGGGTAGGTCTTCAGGTCAAGTCCGAGACTGCGTATGGTGCGGCGGACAGACTTGACGCCGTTGTAGAGGGCGACCAGCGAAGCGAGCTCGGCGCGCACCTTTGCTTTCTCCGCGGCCTTCGTCTCGCGTCTAGCGGCGACGACTTGCCAGATCGCTGCCAATGCGCCGCCCAGCACACCGACCGCGACCACTTGAACGCCCGCCTTGGCGACCTCCAACCACAGCTCGTCGAACCAATCATCGTGGCCGAGACGGGCCCGCCAGGCACCTATGACTATCGCGATGAGTCCGACGCCGGTGAAAAGCGCCAACAGCCACCAAGGATGACTGCGAGCCAGCAATTTGCGCATATCCACACCCCAGCTCGGTGAATTAGGTTTGTGACCGGGGACAAACTCCAGTCGTAGGGCACCCGGACGGGCGCCGCAATCGCCTTCTTGACACATTTATGGTCGTCTATCAGGCACGCTTTTCGGCCGTTGATCCGATGATCGGATGGAATACGGTCGCATCGTCGATGCTTGCGCCATGGCCGGGCCAATGTGTCCTTGTGAGCGCTCGACGGGGATGACAGGCGGATGGGCCGACCCGAGTGGAGGGGCTGTGGCGGTGCGGTCGCTGGGTTGGCTGGGCGTGCGGACGTCGGCTGCCGACGCGATGAACGCCTTCTATCGCGACGTATTGCGGCTCGAGGTGATCCTCGAGCGGCCGGGCGCGACCTGGTACCGGCTCCTGGACGGCACCGAGGTGCACGTCTATGGCCCGGCCGACGAGTTCCACGAGTTCTTCGGGACCGGGCCGGTGGTCGGCCTCGCCGTGGAGTCCTTCCGGGAGACGCACGCCGCTCTGGCCGAGGCTTGTGTCGAATTCCTCCATCCCGAACCGCAGCGCGCCGACGGCCGTGCCTGGCAGCACTTCCGCGCCCCCGACGGCAACGTCTACGAGATCATCGGACCCGACGATCTGGGACGCCCGGACGACTAGGCGCGGTGCCACCAGCGGTGGGTCGCCGGGATGCCGGTGGGCACCTCGAACGGGGGTGCGTCGGCGACCAGGTCCGCCAGCTCCTCGTCCAGTTCGCCCAGGTGGAAGTCGTTCAAGGGTGGCTCGGGCCAGGTGCCCAGGTCCAGCAGGTCCTGGTAGCCGGTGCGGGCCAGCAGCGCGTCGTCCAGGTCCAGCGAGCCGATGTTGATCGCGGCGCGGGCGATCAGCGGGCCGAGCGTGGCCGCCCGCTCCCGCAGGGGCGCCGCCGCGGCGTCGTCGACCAGGGCTGCCGAGCCCAGCTCGATCTCGGCCAGCCCGACGTTCACCAGCGCGGTCCGTGCCGTGCCGGGAAAGTCCTGGGCCTCGGCGGCGTCCAGGTAGCGGATCGCGGCGGCGATGCGGTCTCGCGCCGTCACTTGATCGTCTTTCCGGTGGCGCTCGCGATCAGTGCGTAGTTTTCGCGCGCGATGACGATCGCCGTCACCTCAACCCCCTCGTGCGTCCGTTTGAAGACCATCTTGGCTGCGCCGCCGCCGGCGTCGCCCAGTTCGGCCAGATTGCCCTCCGCGACGGTACGGCGCGCACTCGCCAGATAGGCCTGCGCCCGTCCCTCGAACGAGGTCGCCGTGCCCATCTCGCTGCCCGGCAACTCGCCGAAGTGCTTGTCCGGGTGGTAGGCCGCATTGGCTTCGCTGCCGAAGGTGAGCCGGGTCGCGCCGCCCTTCACCGACTCCGCCGTGGCCGGCGCGCCGAGATCCGCCCAGCCGATGCCGCCCAGCTTCTCCATCGCCCCGGCGCGCTCGCCGAGCGCCTTGTCGACCAGACTCAGATCGGCGGTGAGCTGCTCGGCCGCCACCACCTTGAGGTTCTTGTTCGCATAGGCCGGGTTGCCGACCAACGTCTCGGCCTGCTCGTCGACCCGCTTCTTGAAGAATTCCCAGCGGTCCACCATGTCGCCCGGGCTGGACGCCCCGTCGGCCGCCCACCTAGCCGCGTCCTCGCGCACCTTCTGCGGCACCTTCTTCACCAGGCCGCCACCCTTGTCGAGGGTCTTGATCCGGTTGAGCTGGTGCGGCTCGATCCTCAGCATCTTCGGGTGATCGGCCAGGCCGTACTCGGCCAGGATGTCCTTCGACGTCTGCGGCATGTCGATCAGGCCGGGCTCGAACGTCGGCTGCGTCGCCGCGGTCCCCGGCGTGCCGACGCCCATCTCGATCTCGCCCGGCCGGATGCCTTTGTCCAGCGCCGCGCGCACCTCGGCCGGGGTCTGTTTGCCGAGCAGCCCGACGATCTGCTCCGGCCCGCTCTCCATCCGCTTGACCAGCGCCGCCAGCTCGGCCGCGTTGTCACACTTGGGCAGCAGCGCGAGCGCCGACTCGGTGCTCAGCCCGGTGGTGCTCAGCGAGACCATGCCGGCCTGCTCGCCGGCCGCCAGCCCGAGCATCCGGTCGGCCAGCCGCGGGTCGTTCGTCCACTTCAGCATGGCCTCGGCGAACCCGGCGTTGTCCGCGCTGCGCACCAGCAGGCCGAGGCCCTCCGCGTCGGTGGTCATCCGCAGCAGCCGCTCGGCGGTCACCGCGTCCGGCACGTGGTCGAGCACGTTGGTCAGCTTCTTCGCGTCGCCGGCCAGGTCGATCAGCTCGGCCATCTTGCCGGGCTCGCCGAACATCAGCGCGTACTCCAGGTGGCGCACGTCGCCGGTCTTGGCCAGCATCCGTTCGAGCAGCAGCGAGTCGCCGGTGGCCGCGAGCAGCTCCTCGAGCTTCGCCAGGTCCTTGACCTGGGCCATCATCTTCTCGGCGGCGACCGGGTTCACCTTCATCAGCGCGCTCAGGTGGGTCATCTCGGCCGGGATCTTGCTCGCGCCGCGGCCGACCAGCCGCAGCGCGCCCCAGACCGCCGCCATGCCGCCGACCAGCAGCAGGTTGAGGCCGAAGCCGATCCACGCCGTGCGCAGCGCCGCCCGGGCCTGCTCGACGGTGACGCCGCCGATCGCGCCGGTCGGGTCGAGCTCGGCCAGGTCCAGCAGCTCGTAGGCGTCGGAGACACCCTTGGCGCCCATCGCCACGCCGGCCACCGCGTCCACCCCGGCGAGCACCAGCCCGGCCGCGCCCGGCACCACCAGCGACGCGACGGTCAGCAGGCCCAGCCCGACGAAGACCAGGAAGTCGTGGTCGAGCTCCTTGACGTGCTCCTCCCACTGCCAGCGCGCGATCGCATAGGCCTTGAAGGGGTTCTCCGGCACGATCGCCCAGCGGTCCAGCGCCGCGCCCATCGTGGTGTAAGGCTCATAACCCACCAACCCCAGACGGGTACGCGCTTCGTCGTACACCGCCTTCGTGTAGTCGACCGGCTTGTAGTCGCCGTCCAGAATGCGCTTGCGCACCTTCTCGAACCCGTCGACCGCCTCGCGCATGTCGTCCTTCTTGTCCTCCGCCTTCTCGTCGTTCTCCAGGTTCGCGGCCTCGCCGCGCATGAAGTCCCGGGCCTGGATCAGCGCGGGCACCTCGGCCACGGTGAGGGTGGTCCCGTTCGCCTCCACCGAGTCGAGGTCGCCGGACTGCAGCCGGGTGACCACGTCGTCCAGGAAGTGGCCGCAGATCTTGAAGCGGGCCGCCGCGTCGGCGCGATATTTCGGCCAGTTCGCCAGGTGCTCCGACATCTGGTCGCGGTTGTGCGTGATCTGCTCCAGCGCCACCGTCTTGAGCATCGGGATCCAGGTCTTCTGGATGAACTCGTCGGCGGCGAGGGCCTCGTTGCGGATGATCCCGGCGATCGTCTCGAAGCTGGTGTCGAGCTGGCCGGCGATCTGCAGCTTGCTGGCGGTCTGCTGGGCCTCGATCGCGGACTTGAGCCCGCTTAGGCCCTGGAACACGGCGAGCAGCCCGGCCACGCCGCGGGCGTCCTCACCGTTGACCGACCACGCCGCGGCGATCCCCTCGTACCAGGAGGAAAGGCCGCGCTCGAGGAGCGCTCCCGGCCGCAGGTGCGCGGTCAACGCGGTGGTCAGCGCGGCCGTGGCCGCGATCTTCTGGCTGTAGCCGAACGGGTCCTGCGCGATCGCGAACTCTTCGGGGCTGAGACTTTCCGGGCCCGCGGTGGCGAAGCGGTCCGCCAGGCCCGCGTGGAAGGTCTGCAAAGATCGACCGACCAGGACGAGGGTACGCAGCGCGTTGAACGCCGCCCGCTGCCCGACATCGGACCAGAAGGCGCCGGTGAACCCGGGTTGGGTCACCGCCCAGCGGGGGAAGTCCTTGGTCAGCGCCTCCAGCAGCTCGGTGCGCAGGCCGCTGATGTCCGCCGTCTGCACGAACTTCTCCGGGGTGCGCTGGTCGGCCACCCACCGGTCGAGCAGGAACTTCTCCATGGTGCGCGGCGCGGCCTCGGACACGTAACGGGTGACCAGCTCGCGGCGCAGCGCGTCCATCTCGCCGCTCGGCTCGAACGCGGCCAGGTCGAAGTCGTCAGCGATCAGCCGGGTGTCCCGGATGGTCGGCAGCCACTGGGCCAGGAACGCCTCGCTGTGCGTCCGGGTCATCTCGCCGGTCTGCAGCTCGGAGGGCGCCGGATCGGTTGCCGCGTAGCGCGCGTAGATGATCGGGCCGAGCAGGTCGGGATGCGCGGCGAGACCCGGCGCCGGCTCGGGACCGGTCTTCGTCTCGCGGTCCAGGATGGTCAGCGCGAGCTCGTACCGGTCCTTGCGGGCCGCGTCGAGCACCGTGACCGACGGCGCCTGTTCGCGGCCGCGCAGCGCGGCCACCTCCACCGCCCAGTCGATCTCGCCCGGCCGCAGCGTGCCGGAGGCCTCCAGGCTCTGTTCGAGCGGGTAGCGCAGCCGGCTGTTCCGGACCGCCGCCGCGCGGGCCGCGAACCGGGCGGTGAACCGGGTCAGCGCGCCGGCCTGCGGCCACGCGTTCAGGTCCCGGCGCAGGTCGTCGGCGACCGGCGGGCTCTGCAGATAGACCTGGCTCTCGTGCATCGGCCCGGCGTCGTCGTGCAGCGCGGCGACGATCTGCGTCTCGATGGCGGCGATGTTCTGCGGGTTGGCGCGCAGGTTGTCGACCAGCGCCTTGTCGAGCTCGGCGATCGGCCACCAGAAGCTCACCGACGACCCGCCGAACGAGACGTTGAGCAGCAGGTCGGTGTCGGTGAGGTCGCCGGGGGAGCGCCACACGTCCTCGTCGCCACCGCCGCCGCCGCCGGAGTGCACGTGCGGGGTGCGGCCGCCGGCGATGAGGTCGGCGGCCGCCTCGGCCTCGCGCTCGGCCGGGCTGTCCGGGTCGCTGACGGTCAGGCCGGCGCCGCTGGGGGAGGCCGCTGGGGTGCCGCCGCCCTGCAGGGTGTGCGCCACCTCGTGGGCCAGCAGGTGGGTGCCGGTCGGGGTGCCGGGGTCGTAGCGCCCGGCGCCGAAGAACACGTCCTGGCCGGTGGTGAAGGCCTCCGCGTTGAGCGACGAGGCCAGCCCGGCCGCCTCGGCGTCGCGGTGGATGCGCACCCCGGAGAGGTCGGCGCCGTAGCCGGACTCCATCTCGGTCCGCACGCCGTCGGCCATCGGCTCGCCCCGGCCCAGCCGGGAGGCGATCCGTGGCGCGAGACTCGGCAGATCGGGCGGGCCGCCGCCGTGCTCGACCATGCGGGCCACCGCGCGGTTGCCGGCCGCACCCAGCAGGCCCAGCATCTGCGCTGCCGCGGGCGAGGGTGACCGCCCCGGCGCCGGCTTCACGTCCGCCTCGGAGCGGCGTGCGGGTTCGGGCTGCAGCGGAACCTCGCTCTGCGCCATTGTCCGCAGTCTGCGATGGAATCAGCAGCTCACGCCATGGTCAGTCGGGCAGCGATGGGTGCAGTTCGCACCAGTCGATCCAGCGCTTGGCGTCATCCAGGTCGTACTTCGGGCCCAAGGTCATGACGGTGAACAACGTGACCCCCTGCGCGAGCAGCGCCGGCCCGACCTCCGCCGGGTCACCCTCGACGAAGGTGGACCGCTCGATCGTGGCCGGGTCGCGCCCGAGGTCACGGCAGTGCCGGTCCAGGACCGCCGACTGCCGGTCCAGTTCGTCGCCCTCGGCGAAGGTGTGCCAGATCCGCGCGTGCTCGGCCGCCAGCCGCAGCATCCTGGTCCCGCCGCCGGCCACCAGCACGGGCACGCTCGACCCGACCGCGGCGAGCACGTCGGCGACCTGTTGGACCCGCTCGGCCGGGGTGCCGAACGCGAACCCGTACTGCTGGAACTCCCACTCCCGGAAGCCGGCGCCGACGCCGAGCACGAAGCGGCCGCCGCTGATCTCGTGGACCGTGCGGGCCATCGCGGCGAGCAGGCCGGGTTCGCCGTAGCCGGCGCAGCTGACCAGCGGCCCGATCCGCGCCGTCGATGTGGACTCGGCCCAGGCGCCGAGCATCGTCCAGGCCTCGAAGTGCTCGCCGGTGCGGACCTTGCCCAGCGGGAAGAAGTGGTCCCAGTTGAACACCGCGTCCGCGCCGATCGCTTCGGCGGCCGAAGCGGCTCGCCGGATGCCCGGGTAGTCGGAGTGTTCCTGCGCGACCTGGACGGCGACCCGAGGCTTCGACACCCCGAGGAGGGTAACGGTCCAGACGACTTCGCGCGGTCAGCACCGCGCTGCGCGCCGCCCGGCCTCCAACGCCCGGAACGCCCGCCAGAGCGGCCTGGCCGACGCCGCGCCGGCCTGAGCCGGGTTGGCCTCGCTGCGGCCGGCCTGAGCGGGCTCGCCTCGGTGCAGCGGGCCTCAGCCGGGTCGGCGGTCCAGGCGGATCACCGGGAGCTCGCGGTCGGTCTTGGTCTGGCATTCCGCGAAGCGCGGCGACGCGGCGGTGATCTGCTGCCATGCCGCGGCCCGTTCGTCCCCGGCGAGCTGCGACGCGGTCACCGGGATGACGCCGCCGGTCAACTCGACGCTGACCCGGTCGGGATTCGCCGCGAGGTTGTGGTACCAGGCCGGATTGCCGGGGGCGCCGCCCGCGGACGCCACGATCAGCCAGCTGTCGTCCGGCCCGGGGAACCATGCGACCGGGCTCCGGCGCTCCTCGCCGCTCTTGCGGCCGATGGTGGTCAGGATCAGCACGTTCATGCCCATCGTGCGGCCCTTGCGGCGGATGCGGCGGGTGATCAGCCGGTTGGCCCAGATCAGCAGCGCACCCTTGGGCTGGCGTGCGCCCCTGGTGCCCCGGCGGGTATCGAACGCCATGTGCGCCTCCTCGGATTGAAACTTCGCGCCGCGAATTAATCTAGTTCGCAGCGCGAAGTTCCGCAAGGTAATCTGACGGCGTGGAGATGACGAAGGCCCAGGGCATCCCGGCCGCCCTGGTGCGGCTGTCGTTCCTGGTGCAGCGGCTCTATGCGCGGGCCTGCGCGGAGCACGACCTGAGCGCGGCGCAGGCCCAGCTGATGTGCGTCATCAAGGACCAGCCGCGCGGCATGACGGAGCTGACCCGGATGCTGGGTCTGGAGCGACCCGGCCTGACCGGCCTGGTCGACCGCGTCGAGCGCCGAGGTCTGCTGATCCGCGAGTCCACCCCGGCCGACCGGCGCGCGGTGATCCTGACCCTCACGCCGCCGGGCAAGCAGCTGATCGAGGCTTTCTACGCCGACGTCTCGCACCGGCTGGACGACGTCGCCGCCCACCTGCCCGCGGCCGATCGGCGGGCGTTCGAGCGCATCGCCGGCGCGATCCTCACCACCGAGGACGTCCCGGACATCTTCGGCGGCGCCTGCCACCGCGGCCGGACGTGCCCCGACCCGATGCGAGCTGATTAGGGCCTCAGCGCATCGGCCGACCCGCGGGGAGGCGGGGGTAGACGCGACGGGCGTTGTGCTCGTAGACGGCGGCCGCGGAGGACGCCGGCAGTCCCAGAGCCTCCACATAGCGGCGGGTGTCGTCGAACGGGAAGCCGGTCTGCGGGTCGATGCCGCGCACCGCGCCGATCATCTCGGAGCCGAACAGGATGTTCCGGTGGTCGATGACCGCGAAGAGGAGGTCGATGCCGGGCTGGTGATAGACGCAGGTGTCGAAGAAGACGTTGCCCAGCACCGTCTCCTCCAGCGGCGGCCGCCGCAGCATGTCGGCCAGGCCGCGGAACCGGCCCCAGTGATAGGGCACCGCGCCGCCGCCGTGCGGGATCACCAGGCGCAGGGTGGGGAAGTCGCGGAACAGGTCCGCCTGCAGCAGCTGCATGAAGGCGGTCGTGTCGGCGTTCAGGTAGTGCGAGCCGGTGGCGTGGAAGTTCGGGTTCGTCACCGCGGACACGTGCACCATGGCCGGCACGTCCAGCTCGCACATCGCCTCGTAGAACGGGTACCAGGCGCGGTCGGTGAGCGGCGGCGAGGTCCAGTGGCCGCCGCTCGGGTCGGGGTTCAGGTTGCAGCCGGCGAAGCCCAGGTCGAGCACGCATCGGCGCAGCTCGGGGATCGACCGCTCGATCGGCACGCCGGGGGACTGCGGCAGCTGGCACACCCCGGCGAACCGGCCGGGGAACAGCGACACCACCCGGGCGATCAGGTCGTTCGACACGGTCGCCCAGCGCGCGCTGACCGACTCGTCGCCCTGGTGGTGGCCCATCGCGGAGGCGCGCGGCGAGAAGATGGTCAGGTCGATGCCGCGCTCGTCCATCAGTCGCAGCTGCCCCTCGGCGATCGACCGGCGGATGTCGTCGTCGGAGAGCAGTGGATAGGGCGGCGGGGTCTTGGAGCTGAGCTGTCGTGCCCGCCAGTCGGTGTGCGCTGCCGGTGCGGTCGTGTAGTGGCCGTGGCAGTCGATGATCATGACGGTTCGGCGTAGGGGACGTACTCGATGCCCAGGCCGGGCAGGCGCTCGCGCATCCCGTACCGGTCGAGGCCGAGCTCACCGCGGCGGAAGGCCGCGCGGGTCTCGTCCTCCTTCGCCACCCGGGCGCGGGCCGCATCGAGCGCCGCCGGCGCCGTGTGGCGCGGCACCACGGCCACGCCGTCGTCGTCGGCCACCACCACGTCGCCGGGCCGGATCAGCTGTCCGCCCAGCACGATCGGCACGTTCACCGAGCCGGGCGTCTCCTTCACCGATCCCTGCGCGTGCACCGCCCGCGACCACACCGGGAAGCCCATCTCGCGCAGCGCCGCGACATCGCGCACGCCGGTGCCGAGCACCGCGCCGAGCACGCCGCGATGGGCCAGCGAGACCGCGAACAGCTCGCCGAACAGCCCGTCGGTCGAGGGCGAGTTGGTGGCCACGACCAGGACGTCGCCGGGCCGGCACTGCTCGACCGCGACGTGGATCATCAGGTTGTCGCCGGGCCAGCAGAGCACGGTGACGGCGGTGCCGCCGATGCTCGCACCGGGCCAGGCCGGCCGGAACTCGGGGCCGAGGCAGCCGGTGCGGCCCTGCGCCTCGTGCACGGTGGCCACGCCGCACCTGCCGAGCGCCTCGGCGTCCGCCCGGTCCGCGCGGGGTGGGTCTGTCACCACGACGGTCCGCATCACCCGAGCCTAGCGAAGAACGCGGTCCATAAAGGAGAGCTGCCGCGCCCAGGCGTCGGCGCAGTCGTCGCGATGCCGGTCGAAGGCCTGATCGAAGAAGCTGTGCGGCGCGTCCGGATAAACGTGCAGGTCGACCTCGACGCCGGTCTGGTCGTGCACCGCCGCGGCGAACGCCTTGGTCTCCGGCAGCGGCGTGAAGTCCTGCCCGGCGGCGAGCATCAGCAGCGGCGCCGCGACCCGATGGGTGATGTCGGCGGCCTGCGACGGGATGCCGTAGAAGCCGATCGCGCCGGCCAGGTCGTCGCCGTGCGCGGTCTGCCGCCAGGAATACGCGCCCCCGATGCAGAAGCCGAGCACGAACACCGACGTGGCGGCCGTGTTCGCGCGCAGCCACGCGATGCCCGCCGAGGCGTCCTGGGCGACCGTGGCGGCGAGGTCCGGCCGGATGTGCTCGCGATAGGGGAAGTCCTCGCCGCGGTCGCCGATGCCGGCGGTGCGCGCGTAGTAGTCGATCGCCAGCGCGTGCCGGCCCGCCTCGGCCCAGCGGATCGCCAGCTGGTGATAGAAGGGATGCAGGCCGCGGGCGTCCGGCAGGATCACCAGGGCTTGGCCGGCCGCCTCCGCCGGACTCGCGTGATAGGCCCCGACCCGGGTGCCGTCGGCCGACGTGAGGACCATGCGGCCGTGCGCACCGACGGGTCCGCTGATCGGGGGCGCGGGCGGTTTGGCGCTGTCCGGAAAGCACATGATCCACACCCTAACCGCCATTTGGTTTGGTCACAAAACCTTGATGTGTTTGTAGCAAAACTATATCGTGTCCGTTGTGACGCTTCCCGAGGAACAGCTCTCCGGCCTGCTGCGCTCGCTGTGGCGCGCGCTGGTCCGGGCCACCCGGTCGGCCGAGCAGCTGCCCACCCTGCCCGAGGCGCAGGCGCAGCTGTTGCAGCGGCTGATCGCGGCCGGCCCGCTCTCGCCCGCCCAGCTCGCCGACGACCTGCACCTGGCCCGGCCCACCGTCAGCAACCTGGTGCGCGACCTGGTCGCCGAGCAGTTCCTGGAGCGGCGCCCGTCGCAGACCGACGGCCGGTCGGTGCTGCTGCTGCCCACCGACCGCGCCCGCAAGGTGCTCGAGGCGTTCAGCCGCGGGCGGGTCGAGGTGCTCGGCCGGGCGATGGCGGACCTGCCGGACGACGACCGGGCCAAGCTCGTCGCCGCGCTGCCGGCCCTGAACCGTCTACGTGAGCGCCTGGAGGCCTGACCCGATGAGCAACAAGCCGCGCTACATCCACCACGTGAACTTCCCGACCACCGACCCCGAGCGCACGAAGGAGTGGTACGCGAAGGTCTTCGGGCTCAAGGCGATCACGCCGAAGAGCAATACCAAGGTCGTGCTGATGACCCGCGGCAACTTCGATCTGCACTTCACGCCGGTCGAGGAGATGGACCGGATGGCGCCCTACCACTTCGCGATCGAGGTGGACGACTGGGACGGCTTCCTGGCGCACCTCGCCGAGCTCGGCATCCGGCACACCCGACCGATCGAGCGGCCGGAGAACAAGTCCAAGTTCTGCTACATCCACGATCCCGACCACACGATGATCGAGTTGGTCTTCCACGGGAACCGGCCCGCCTGAGCATGGCCGACACCTTCAAGTTCCGCATCGACCACCACGGCAGCCTCGGCAAGCCGCCGGGCCTCAGTGCCGAGACGATGGATCAGGCGATCGCCGAGGTGGTCCGCACGCAGCGCCGGCTCGGGTTGTCGGTGGTCACCGACGGGGAGTTCCGCCGGGCGGGTCCGCTCAGCGCCGTCGTGGACGCGGTGGGCGGTTTCCGCCGTACGGGAGACCGCTGGACCGCCGCCGAGGACCTGAAGCCGCATCGCACCCTGGTGGCCGACGACGTCGCCGCGGTGGCCGCCCTGACCCAGGTGCCCGCCAAGGCGACCCTGCCGTCCCCGGCCTTCGTGGCCGCACAGTGCTTCGACCCGGACGCCGGCTCACCGTGGCGCAGCGCCCGCGAGCTGGGCGAGGCGGTGGCCCGGATCATTCACGACGAGATCGAGCAGATCATCGGCCGCGGTGTCCGCTATGTGCAGCTGAACAATCCGGCCGCCTTCGACCCCGCACCCCACGGGTTCACGCTCGACGACGCGATCGCCGTCGACCGCCTCGCGGTGACGCTGACCGACAAGCCGGCCGATGTCCGGATCGCGCTGTGCCCGGCGACCACGCTCACCGGGCCGGTGGACCGGGCGGCCGCCGAACGGCTCTTCACGGGCGTGCCGGTGGACCGCTGGCTCCTGCCCTGGACCTCGGGCAACCCGGCCGAGCGGGACCTGTTGCGCGCGGTGCCGGCCGACCGGGACGTGTGCCTCGGCATCGTCGATCCGGCCGCGCCCGCCCTCGAAGAGGTGGACACGATCCTGGACCGGATGGACGTCGCGTTCGGCCTCAAGGACCTCGAGGACCTGGCGGTGAGCCCGAGCACCGGCTTCCCGGCCGTCGCCGACCTCGTCCACGTCGAGACGATCGCTCGAATGTGCTGGGGCAACGAGCTGTAAGTCCCATGCCGCCGGGCCCGCGCGCTTCTACAGTCGGGGCATGGCGGATCGGAGCATCGGCATCGTCGGGGCGGGCATCGTCGGTCTGGCCATCGGCCGCGAACTCACCCGGCGCCGGCCGGGCACCCGGGTGGTGGTGGTCGACAAGGAGAACCGGGTCGCCGCGCATCAGACCGGGCACAACTCCGGGGTGGTGCACGCCGGCATCTATTACCAGCCGGGCAGCCTGAAGGCGACGCTGTGCACCAGGGGCGGCGCGATGCTGCGGGAGTACTGCGCCGACCGCGGGCTGCCCTATGAAGAGTGCGGCAAACTGGTCGTCGCGGTCTCCGCGGACGAGGTGATGCGCCTCGACGCGCTCGCCGCCCGGGCCGGCACGAACCTGGTGCCCGGCCTGCGCCGGATCGGGCCGGCCGAGATCCGCGAGATCGAGCCGCACGCCACCGGGCTCGCCGCCCTGCACTCGCCGCGGACCGCGATCACCGACTTCACCCGCATCGCCGAGTCGTTCGCCGAGGACATCGTGGCGGCCGGCGGCGAGGTGCGGCTGGGCTTCCCGGTCAGTGCCGTCACGGTCGCCGACGCCGGGATCTCGCTGGGCAACGACCACGACCAGCTCCGGGTGGACGAGCTGATCGTCTGCGCCGGCATCCACTCCGACCTGGTGGCGGCGCTGGCCGGCGACACCGCGGCGCCGCGCATCGTCCCGTTCCGCGGCGAATACATGAAGGTCCGCGACGAGAAGGCGGATCTGGTCCGCGGGCTGATCTATCCGGTGCCCGACCCGCGCTACCCGTTCCTCGGCGTGCACTACACCCGGCGGGTGTCCGGGATGCTCGAGGTGGGGCCGAACGCGGTGCTCGCCACCGCCCGGGAGGGCTACCGGCGGCGCGACGTCTCGGTGCGCGATCTGGCCGGGATCGCCGCCTGGCCGGGCACCTGGCGGATGGCCGCGAAACACTGGCGCACCGGTGTGCGGGAGGTCCGCGGCTCGCTGGCGAAGGGCGCCTACATGAAGGCGGCCCGCCGCTACGTGCCGGAGATCGGGGCGGCCGACGTGGTGCGGGCCGGCTCCGGCGTACGCGCCCAGGCGCTGGACCGCGACGGCGGTCTGGTCGACGACTTTCGCATCCACCGCCTCGGCCCGGTCACCGCCGTCCGCAACGCGCCGTCCCCGGCGGCCACCTCCAGCATGGCCATCGCGGAGCACGTCGCCGACGTCCTCGATCTCGCCTAGAGTCGTGGCGTGGCCGACAAGTGGACCCTGCATCGCGACGGGCGCCTCATCGCCGACCTGGTCGTCACCGGCGGTGACTTCCCCTGGCTCAACGCGCGGCTGGAGCCCGGTCCCGAGTTCGCCGGCGTCCGCCCGCTCTTCGACGCGGAGGTCCGCCTGCTCTCGTCGATCGACGACGAGGGGGACCGGTGGGCGGCGGCCTACGCCGACATCCGCCGCACGGTGACCCTGCGCGATCCGGACGGCTCCGAGGTGCCGGAGTTCCTGTTGCACATCGACGGCGACGAGGCCTGGTGGCGCTGGAGCGACGAACCGTTCGAGGAGTCGTGAGCTGGGTCTTCTCGTCCTCTTCGGACGGTTTTCCGGACCTCCCACCCGTCGAGAACACCGTCCTGCTGACCGAGACCGCCTATTTCGCCGCCGCACCCTCCGCGGGATGGCGGTTCGGTTCCTTTCCGGGCGGCGCGGCCTTTCTGCAGGCGCCGGGCCACGCGCCGGTGCTGTCGCTGATGCCGCCGGAAGCGGTGACCGCGCTTGCCGCCGCGCTGCCGCAGATCAAGACGGTCGATGTGGACGCTCGGCTGGCCGAGGTCGCGGCGCGTGCCTGGGGTCTGGTCGAGGGGTCGCGGATCCGGTTGCACCGGCTCGGCCGCCTGCGCCGGCCATCGCTGCCGCCCGGCACCCCGCGGGTGGCCACTGTGGCCGATCGGCCACTGCTGGTTTCCTGGTACGACGAACTGATGGCCGCCCATCCCGAGGATGCGAGCGAACTGGCCTATGTGGTGGACGAACCGCTGCGGTACGGCGGCATCACGCTCTGGGAGACCGGCGGCGTCCCGGTGGCGATGGCCGGCCGCAGCCGCGTCGTGGCGGGGATGACGCGGCTGAGTGCGGTCCACGCGCCCGGCGACCCGGCGCACGGGCGAGCCGCGCTGGTGTCGGCCTGCGCCCCGGCCTCGGAGGTGGCACGGGACGTGCTGATCTTTACGGCGGCCGACGATGACAGCATGCGTGAGCTGGGATTCGAGCCGGTGCTGGACCGGGTCGTGCTGGTCGCGTCAGCGTAGGGCCGGGAAGACCGTGGCGGCGATCAGGGCGCCGACGACGGTGCCCGCGATGACCTGGGCGCGGGTGTGTGCGGTCAGCACGACGCGGGACCAGCCGACCAGCGGCACCGCCGGCGCCGCGAGCAGCGCCCACGGGCCGAAGACCGCGGTCAGCACGGCGACCGTGCCGGCCGCGACGCCCGCGTGGATGGACATCTTCCACCAGTGGGTCACGACCGCGAAGACGGCGATGCCGGCGCCGCCCGCGATCAGCACCGCGATCACGTCGCGGGGTGCGCCCAGGACGATCAGCAGGACCAGGCCGACGGTCAGCGAGGCGATGCCGAAGAGCAGCGGCAGGCGGCGGTGCTCGCGGTCCGGGATGTGGTGGCTGGCGTATCGGCCCTGGCGCACGCCGCGCAGCACGTAGGCGAACGGGATCGCGGCCGCGAAGACCGCGCCCGGCAGGCCCCACCAGCGCGAGACGCCGTCCTGGCCGCCGGCGTGCCAGCCGACCACCACGAGTTGCGCGCCGACCAGCACGGCCGGCGCGAAGATCTCGGACACCCAGCGGGCGATTCTGGCGGCCACCACGGGAGCCTATCGATCATCTAAGCTCGCGGCCGACACAGCCGAGCACGGGGGACAGCCGCAATGTTGGGACGTAAGAAGGGACCGAAGGATCCGCACCTCGATCCGACCTTCGGCGACCCGCACCTGAAAGCCCTGATCCAGGCGTTGCGGAAGCGGAACTGGAAATTCGCCACGGAGCTGTTCGGCATGGCGGCGGACCCGGACGAGTTCGCCTTCCTGATGGAGGGCGCGGCCGGGCTCGAGGCCGGGGTCGACGGCATCCAGGAGTGGGTCGCCGACTGGATCGCCGCCGAGCCCGACGCCACGCTGCCGGTGCTGGTCGCCGGCTGCCACGCGGTCAACTGGGCGTGGCAAGCGCGGGGCGGCAAGCGGGCGCGATACACCAGCGAGGAGCAGTTCCGGGCCTTCCACGAGCGGCTGGCCTATGCCGAGCGCCTGCTGCAACGGGTGGTCGACCAGGACCCGGACAACATCACCGCGTGGACCTGGCTGGTCACCAGCGGCCGGGGCATGCAGATCGGGCACGCGGAGGCGCTGGACCGCTTCGAGGCGGTGACGCGGCTGCACCCGGGGCATGTCGTGGCGCACGAGCAGCGGTTGCAATATCTGTGCGCGAAGTGGTCCGGCAGCCGCGAGGAGATGTTCGCCTTCGCCCGGGGCGCCGCGGCGGGCGCCGGACCCAACAGCCTGCTGCACGAGCTGGTGGCGGTCGCCCACATCGAGAACTGGCTGCAGACCGAGCCGCAGGAGGAGGCGAACGCGTACATCGTGTCGGACGAGGTCGGTGCCGAGTTGCTCGCCGCGGCGGAGAACTCGATCTTCCACCCGGACTACATCCCGGCCGGCCCCGGCTGGGCGCCGCGGGTGTCGACCTTCGCGATGGCGTTCGAGCTGGCCGACGAGTTCGACGCGGCCTGGCGCGCGTTCGCGCTGCTCGACGGGCTGGTCACCCCGTGGCCGTGGATGATGCTCGGCGACCCGATGGAGAAATACACGTCGTCGCGCGACTGGGTGCACACGAACCGCGGCGGCTGATGTCCATCGCGGAGAGCATCAACACGCTGGTGCGGTTCTGCGCGCTCCGCGACGAGCCGTTGCCGACGGCGGACGTGGCGATCCTGTTCGGCGGGAGTGTGCTGGGCGGCGCCGACGTCTTCGCCGAGGCCATGCGCGCCGGAGCCGCTTCGCGTTACCTGGTCGTCGGCGGCGAGGGCCACACGACCGAGGCGTTGCGCGCGCAGTTGCCCTGGCCCGATTCGGCTTCGCTGAGCGAGGCGGCGATGTTCGCCCGCTATCTGCGGGAGCGGCACGGCCTGACGGTCGACCTGCTGGAGGAGCGGTCCACCAACTGCGGGAACAACGTCACGAACGCGCTCGCCGTGCTGCGGTCGGCGCGGGTCCCGCACGACCGGTTGCTGCTCGTCCAGGACGCGACCATGCAGCGCAGGATGGACGCGGGCTTCCGCCTGCACGCCCCACCGGGGACCAGCATCCGCAACTACGCGTCCCACCGGACGCTCGTCACCGAGGCGTTGGAATACGTCGACCCGCCGACCGGCATGTGGCCCCTCGACCACTACGTGTCCCTGCTGTTGGGCGAGGTGCCGCGCCTGACCGACGACGAACACGGGTACGGACCCGCCGGCCGCGGTTTCATCGCCCACGTCGACGTCCCCCCTGCGGTGCACCGGGCCCACCACCACCTGCGCGAGACCTTCACACCCCGGGCGGCCGACCCGCGCTGGGCCGGCTGACCCGCGCTGGGCCGGCTGACCACGCGCCGCCGGCCGGAGTTGGTCCGGCGGCGTCCTTGCCGTGCCTGGCCGGGCCTGGCCGGGCCTGGCCGGGCCTGGCGGGGCCCGGCCAGGGTCAGTCGCCGGGGCCGAAGCCGGGCGGGCCGGACGGGTTGGCGTTCGGGGCGTCCGGGGCCTTGCCCTTGCTCACCTGGATGGTGACGAAGCCGCCCTTCACCGTGCGGCCGGATGGCTCGGTGCCCGCGGCCTGGCCCTTCGGGCAGTCGGAGTCGACCTCGGTGCCCACCGAGGCGGTGAAGCCCGCGCTCTCCAGGCGGCTCTTCGCCTCCTCGACGCTTCCGCACTTGATGCCGGGGATGGACTGCTGCTCGCCGAGCGCGATCTTCGTACCCTTGGGCTTCTTGAACTGGGTCTTGGGTTTGCCCTTCATGATGTCGCGCAGCGTCTTCTCCACCGCCGGGTTCACGATGTCGTGCCGCATCTTGTAGGGGTGGTTCTGGTAGTCCGGATTCACCAGATAACCCGCCACCACCATCGACGTCGTGCCGACGATCAGGGACGCCGTCTTGTCGCTGTCGGTGGTGCCGGTCTTGCCGAAGATCGGATGGTTCACGATGCCGCGGGCGTCACCGGCCGTCTGGTGACCGCCGCAGGAACCGAGCTGGGCCTGGTCGCCGACCGGGCAGCGGGCCGCGTCGAGCGCCGCACGGGCCACGTCGGTCTCGGTCGCCTTCTCGCAGGACGGGTTGCCGATGCCGAGCTTCTCCTTCTGCAGCGTGGTGATCTGCAGCACCGGGGTCGGCTCGCAATATTTGCCGTCCGCGGCCAGCGTGGCATAGGCGTTGGCCATGTCCAGCGGTGTGGACGAGGAGACGCCGAGGGTGAAGGAACCCCAGTCGTGCGCGGAGTTCGTGGCGAGATCCTGGTCGTGCGGGTCGCGGAACTGCACGCCGAAGCGCCGGGCCGCGTCCACCACCTTCTCCGCGCCGACGCGCTCCTCCAGCGGCACGAAGTAGGTGTTCACCGAGGCCCCGAAGCCCGTCCACATGTTGTACGGGCCCTTCTCGCTCTGCGACGCGTTGGTCGGGCAGTAGTGCCCGCCGCACTCGGCCGGCGCGCCACCGTCGCGATAGAGCGGTGATTTGTACCGGTAGGTGGTGTTGATCGGGTACGCGAGCGGCAGCCCGTTTTCCAGCGCCGCCACCATGGTGAACATCTTGAACACCGAACCGGCCTGGTAACCGGTGATGTCGCCACCGCCGCTCAGCAGCGGGTTGGTGGTGTTCGGATAGGTGCCGCGCAGCCCCTTCCTGGCCTTCTTGGGATCGGACGACATCTTGTTCTGCGGGTCGACGGCATCATCGATCTTGAACCGCCGGTTGGCGGCGAGCGCGCGGACCCGGCCGGTGCCCGGCTCGATGCCCGCGAGCAGCAGCGCGTCGCGGTCGTTCACGCCGATCTTCGCCGCGATGTTCTTGCTGGCCGCCTTCGTCGCCGCCACGTCCATCGACGCCTGGATGCGGTAGCCGCCGCTCTTCAGCCGGCGCTCCCGCTCGAACGGGGTCTTGCCGAACTCCTCGCGGCTCATCCACCAGCGGTAGAAGTAGTCGCAGAAGAAGCCCCAGCTGTTCGTCTTCACCGCCGCGCAGCCGTTGCCGCTGCGCTTCGCGGTGTGCCCGAGCTTGACCTTGAGCGCGTCGGTGGCCTGCTGCGGCGTGATGAAGGCGAGATCGCGCATGTTGCCGATCACCCAGTCGCGCCGGGCCAGTGCCTTGGGGTAGCCCTGGGCGGTGGTCGGGTCGAAGCCGGACGGCGACTTGACCATGCCGGCCAGCAGCGCCGACTCCGGCACGGTGAGGTCCTTCGGCCGCTTCTGGAAGTAGACCTGGGCGGCCGCCGCGATGCCGTAGGCCCCGTTGCCGAACGGCGCCTGGTTGAGATAGCCCTGCAGGATCTGCTGCTTGGACATCTCCTTCTCCACCTGCATCGCGTATTTCATCTCGGCGATCTTGCGCTGCTTGGTGTCCGTGGTGGCGTCGATCACTTCCTGCGGGCTGTGCGCCGAATAGGACAGTGACATGCGCACGTACTGCATGGTCAGCGTGGATGCGCCCTGCTGACCGTCGTTGGAGCCGCTGTTGTTGCTGACGAACGCCCGGGCGATGCCCTTCACGTCGACGCCGTTGTGCTCGTAGAACTTGTGGTCCTCGGCCGCGACGATCGCGTTGAGCATGTTCGGCGAGATGTCCTTGAGCGGCACGTCGCTGCGGAACTCCTCCCAGAAGACCGCGATCTCGGTCTTGCCGTCGGCCGCCACCATGCGGCTCAGCTGCGGCGCGGTGACGTGCTTGAGCTCGCTGGGCAGGGCGGCGAAGGACTCGCCGCCGGCCTTGGCCGCGAGGCCCGACATGGCCACGGCGGGGAACGCGGCCGCCGCCACCACGAGACCGGAGAGCAGCCCGCAGAGCAGGAGGATCCCGGCATTGGCAAAGAACTTGCGGTCAGGTCGGCGCATCGATCCCTCAAAATGGACAGGCGGTAACTGGCGGAGGGTATCGGGTGTGCGCAAAGCCCGCCCGAGACGACTTCTGCCGGCCAGCGCTGCGTGAGTGCTTGATCTACGGACGGTGTGCGAACGCCCAGGCCGTCATCAGCGGGAACTCCGCTCGCCACAGGGCGGGCCCGTGAGACCCGGCACGCTCGCTCAGCACGACCTCGGCGCCCGCGTCGCGCAGCGCGACCGCCCATCGGGTCGCGTTGTCGAGGAAGAACTGCTCCTGCCGGCCGGCGACCAGGTAGGTGCGCGGCAGGCGGCTCGGCAGGTCGCCGGCCGGCTGGTAGCCGGCGCCCGGGGAGCCGGAGAGGATCGCGCCGTAGATCTCCGGATGCCGGAGCCCGAGCGCGATCGCGAGCTCCCCGCCGGCCGACGCGCCGAACACGGCGGTGCGCTCGGCGGGCAGTATGACGCCGAACCGCGACCGGGCCCATCGGCGGGCCTCGCCGACGAAGAACCGCTCGTGCGCGGCGAACCGGTCCGCGTCGAAGACCGGTGAGTATTCGTGGAGGCGCAACGTCTCGTCGGCCGAACCGTGCACCCCGACGATCATCGTGGCCGCTCCGGCGACCTGGCCGCCCCACCGTGAGACCGTGTGGCCGTCGGCGGCGAACACGATCGACTCGGCCGGTTCCGGCGGGACGTAGACCGTCACCTGCCGGCCGCCGTCGTAGTCGAACGTCTCGGTGACCAGCTCTCCGGCGATCGGGTCATCCATGGCCGGACTCCAGCGCGGCCAGGCGGTCGCGGACCTTGTCGCCGATGGTGGTGAGCGTTCGCAGCTCGTCCGCGGTGAGGTGGTCGATGAGCACGTCGCGGACGTCGGCGACGTGCCGCGGCGCGGCGGCGCTGATCAGCTCGCCGCCTTTCGGGGTGATGGCGATGACCGCGCTGCGCTGGTCGGTCGGGCACCGCTCGCGGGTCACCAGGCCGCGGTTCTGCATGCGGCTCAGGTGCTGGGACAGGCGGCTCTTGTCCCAGCGCAGCAGTTCGCCGAGCGCGAACGACCGGAGCCGGCCCTCGGGCGCCTCGGAGAGATGCGCGAGCACCTTGTAGTCGGCGCCGGAGATGCCGCACCGGGTGCGGAGCTGCCGCTCGATGAACTCCGCGACGCCGTCCTGCATCGTCATCAGGCTGCGCCAGGCGCGTTCCTCCTGCTCGTCCAGCCACCGCGTCATGACCGTCACGCTACCGCTTGGTTGACGTGTGAACCAATGCCTGTCTAGCCTGTGGTTCACATGTTAACCAAATGGAGGCGGTCATGACTGCATCGGCACGGCACGCGATCGTCGGCGGCGGGAACATCGGGTCGGCCCTGTCCCGGGTGTTCGCCCGAGCGGGCGTCGAGGTCGACATCGCCAACACCCGCGGGCCGGAGTCCGTCGGCCCGCTCGGTGTGGGTGTCCACGCGGTGGCCGTGGAGGAGGCGTTGCGCAGTGAAGTGATCTTCCTGGCGATCCCGTTCGCCGCGGTCGAGCGGTTCGGCGGGTCGCTGCCGGACTGGACCGGCAAGATCGTGGTCGACATGACCAACCCGCACTACGCGCCGGGTTCGGCGGAGGTGCTGCGGGACCGGCTGTCCGCGCACTACACCGCCGAGAAGCTGCCCGGCGCCGAGGTGGTCAAGGCCTTCAACCAGCTGCCGGCCGGCACCCTGGCTGCCGAGCCCTCCGCCGGCCGGCGAGTGATCTTCATCGCGTCGGACGCGCCGGAGGCCGGTGAGCGGATCGCAGCGCTCGTCCGCGAGCTGGGGCTGGCCGCGGTGCAACTGGGCCGGATCGACGAGGGCGGCCGCTTGATCGAGGCCCCGAACGCCCTGGTCCTGCGCAACCTCATCGAGCTGCCGCTGTAAAGCGCCAAGGTCGTGGTCCAAACCGCAACACCACCATCGGGTACGCCGTGGCGAATGCCGGCGGCCACACGGCGGCGGTCAGCGCTCTCGCCCCGCGGATCGCAACCGACCAGCGGCTCAGAGAGAATTGTCGGACCGGCGGCCGAAGTGGCGATGTCTGCGGGCGGCCGCCGCGCCGATCAGCGTGCCGATGAGCAGCCCGGCGAGGGCGCCGAGGAAGCCGGTGCCGATCGCCGAGTCGACGGCCTCGTAGTCGCCGCCGAACCAGCCCCAAAGACCGCCGCTCACTGCGCCCGCCGCGAGTCCGGCCAGCGGAAAGAACGTCCGTCTCATCGTTTCTCCCTCGCGGGGACCCCGGCCGTCCCTCCACATTGCTCCAAATCGATTTCCGGACCCTACGGCAGCCGCTCGGATCTTTCGATCCGGTGAGGGGTGGGGGTGAGTGGGCACGGACCTGGCAGGGAGGCCGCCCCGCGGCCGAGCGGTCTCCCCGGGAGGGGCGCAGGGCGACCCGTGGTCAGCCGGGCAAGGGGTTTACAACTTGATCCACTCGGTGGCGAGGGTGGCCGCGGCGAGCTCGTCGGCGAGCGGGTCGACGCCGATGCCCGGCCCGGTGGGCACCGGCAGATGGCCGTCGTCCAGCACGAACGGCTCGGTGATGTCGGTCCGGTAGTAGCGCGACGAGCCCGACGTGTCGCCCGGCAGTGTGAAGCCGGGCAGTGCGGCGAGCGCCACGTTCGCGGCCCGCCCCAGGCCGGTCTCCAGCATGCCGCCGCACCACACCGGCACGCCCTGCGCCACGCACACGTCGTGGATCCGGCGGGCCTCCAGATAGCCGCCGACCCGGCCCGGCTTGATGTTCACGATCTCGCACGCGCCCAGGCGGATGGCGTCGGCCGCGGCGCGCGCCGAGGTGATCGACTCGTCCAGGCAGATCGGCGTACGCACGACCTTCGCCAGCGCCGCGTGCCCGAGAATGTCCTCCTCGTCCAGCGGCTGCTCGATCAGCAGCAGCCCGAACGGGTCCAGCCGGGCCAGATGCCGGGCGTCCGCCACCGTGTACGCAGTGTTGGCGTCCACCTGCAGCAGCACGTCGTCACCGAACCGCTCGCGCACCGCCCGCACCGGCTCCACATCCCAGCCCGGCTCGATCTTCAGCTTGATCCGCAGATAGCCCTCGGCCAGATAACCGCCGACCGCCTCCAGCAGCTCGTCGATCGAGTTCATGATGCCCACCGACACCCCGCACGGCACCCGGTCCACGGTGGCGCCCAGCTCCCGGGACAGCGGCCGGCCCTCGGCCCGCAGCTCGGCGTCGAGCACCGCCAGCTCGAGCGCCGCCTTGGCCATCCGGTGCCCCTTGAACCGCGCGAGCCGGGGCGCCACCGCGGTCGCGGGCAGCGGGCCCGGGCCGGCCAGCGCCGGGATCAGGTAGCGCCGCAGCACGTCGGCCGCGCCGTCCAGATATTCCGAGGAGTACAGCGGGTCGGACATCGCCACGCACTCGCCCCAGCCCTGGGCGGCGTCGGTGACCGCGCGCACCAGCAGCACCTCGCGGTCGGTCTCGGTGCCGAAGGACGTGCGGAACGGCGCCACCAGGGGCATGGCGATGCGGCGCAGCTCGACTCCGGTCAGCGTCATGCGTTTCTCTCCTCGCGCTCCAGGACGTACCAACCGGATTTGTCGAAGCCGGTGACCCGCATGCCGGCGGCCATCGACGGCTCCAGCACCTCGCGCAGCGCGACCCTCCAGGCCGCGGCTCGCGCCGGGTCCTTGACCCGCAGCTGCTCCACATCGGACGGTGTCGCCACCAGCAGACGCCCGCCGGAAATACGGCCGAGCACCGGATCGCCGTCCGCTGAAGAATCCAGGGCGACGGCAGCGCCCGAGATGTCGGCCTGCGATGGCGCGGCAGTGGCCAGATCCCAGCGCACCAGCAGCCGATCCGAGCCGGCGCCGCGATTCACCGCGTCGTGCATGCCGCCGTAGAAATCCGGCAGATACTCCGCCGCCACCGCGCCCAGCTTCGCCAGGTTGAAGTACGCGTTGCGCCGCACTAACGGGTCGAACGTCCAGCTGATCGTCTCGATCCCGCGCTCGAGCGCCCAGGCGCGCTGGTCGAGCTTCAACAGGTAGCCGATCTGCCGCCCCCGGCCGGCCGCGGACACCCCGGTGACGTGGCTGTGCATGCTGCGTGCGGCCGGCGGCCCGAAGAAGCCGAGGCACGCGCCGAGCAGCTTGTCGCCGTCGTACGCGCCGGCCAGGTAGTTGCCGGCCTTGGTCAGCGCGCGCAGCAGCTCGGTGCTGAGCATCGAGCCGGCTGGGCCGGGCGGCCAGAGCTCGTCGAACAGCGCGACCGCCGAGTCCATCTCGCTCAGCGTGGTGAGCTGCCGGATCGTGGCGCCGCTCACGAGAGCAGGTCCTCGATCAGGCCGCGCAGCAGCTCGGTGCGGTCCACCAGCCGTGACACCAGCACGTGCTCGTCGTCCGCGTGCGCGCCGCCGCCGACCGCGCCCATCCCGTCCAGCGTCGGCACGCCGATGCCGGCGGTGAAGTTGCCGTCCGAGCCGCCACCCACCGCCACCCCGCGCAGCGGCTCCTGCCCGAGCGCGGCCGCGACCTTCTGGGCCCGCGCGAACAGCTCCGCCGAGGCGGACGGCGCCATCGGCGGGCGGTTCAGGCCGCCGGACACCTCGATCCGGGCGCCCGGCAGCACCGGCGTCAGCGCGCGCATCGCGGCGTCCACGCGGTCCTGCTCGGCCGGGTCGGCGATGCGCACGTCGACGGTCAGCTCACCCTCGGCCGGCACCGTGTTCGAGGTCGTCCCGGCGCTCAGCAGCGTCGGGGTGACCGTGGTGCCGCGGGCCGGGTCGTTCAGCGCCGCGATCGCCAGCGCCTGATGGGCCAGCTCGACGGTGGCGTTCACGCCGCGCTCCGGCTCCAGCCCGGCGTGCGCGGCCCGGCCGACGGCCCGCACGGTGTAGAGCCCGATGCCCTTGCGGGCGATCTTGAGGGCGCCGCCGTCCGCGGAGGCCTCCAGCACCAGCGCGCCGGCGCACCCGGCCGCGGACTCCTCGATCAGCGGGCGGGAGCCGGGCGAGCCGATCTCCTCGTCGCTGGTGATCAGCACCGTGACGCCGGACCGGTCGGGCAGCGCGGCGACCGCGTGGAAGGCCATCACCACGCCCGCCTTCATGTCGAAGCAGCCGGGGCCGCGCAGGATCCCGTTCTCGACCGCATAGGGATGCGCGGCCAGCGAACCGAGCGGCCAGACCGTGTCGTGGTGCCCGAGCAGCAGCACCTTCGGCGGCCCGTCGCCGAACCGCCACCGCAGGTTCGCCCCGAACCGCTCGGGCTCGCGGCCCAGGCAGGCGGCGCCGACCGCGGCGGTCAGCTCGGCGCTGCGGGCCACCGCCGCCAGGTCCTTCGACGGTGACTCGCAGCGCACCAGCGCCTCGATGTCGGCGAGCAGGTCCTCGAGCACGGTCATGAACGCACCATAGGCGTCGCCCGGGCCCCCATGTGGATGTACCGCTCGCCGGTGGGCAGCGCGTAGAACGTCACCGGGATCCAGGTCTGCGACTCGGGCCGCTTCGTCACGAAGAGGTTCTGCTCGACCGCGACCAGGTCGTACTCGGTCACCGGGTCGGGGACCAGCTCGGCCAGCGGTCCGGTCACGGTCATCCGCAGCCGCGGGCCCTTCTCGTCCTGGAACACCTCGATCCGGGTGCTGGCCCGCTCGTAGACGCCGGCGTGCGGCTCGACCGGGAAGCCGGTGGGTTCGTCCGGCGGGGTGATCGGCGGCGGCAGCGCCACGTCCACCAGCTCGGCGAAGATCTCGCGGTACAGCTCCTCGTACAGGTCGTCCGCGTTGCCGGTGTTGGTGAGCAGGGTGACCGCCAGATCCTCGCCGGGCAGCACCCGCAGGAACGCGGACTGGCCCAGCGTGTTGCCGTCGTGCCCGATCAGCCGCCGCCCGTCCCACTCCTGCCGGATCCAGCCGATTCCCCAGGAGTCGCCGAGCAGGTGCTTGTCCGGCAGGTCGACCTGGTGCGAGGCCATCGCCGCGGTCGACTCGGGGCTCAGCAGGCCGCCGCCGTCGCGCAGGTGCATGCGCGCGAACTTCAGCACGTCGCCGACCGGCGCCGAGATCAGCCCGGCCGGGCCCGCCGACCGGTTGAGCTGCCACACCGGCGCGGGCGTCTCCGGGTCCAGATGCCCGACCGCGGCGCGGTGCAGCAGCGCCTCCTCGGGCAGCGTGATCGTCTTCGTCAGGCCCAGCGGGGTGCACAGCCGGTCCTTGATCGCCTGGTCCCAGGTGCCGCCGGTGACCTTCTCGATCACCCGGCCGGCCAGCGTGAAGCCCGAGTTGCAGTACGACCAGGTGGCGCCGAGCGGGTGCACCTGGGCCTCGTCGCGCAGCGCGTGCACGTACTTCTCGATGCAGTCGTCGCCGCGGCCGGTGTCGGTGAACACGTCGCCGTCGATGCCGCTGGTGTGCGTGAGCAGGTGCCGCATGGTGACCCGCTTGGCCGCCTCCGGGTCCTTGAGCACCAGCTCGGGCAGCACCTCGGCGACCGGCGTGTCCAGGTCGAGCCGGCCCTCGTCGACCAGCTGCATCACCACCGTGGTGGTCCACACCTTGGTGATCGAGCCGATCTGGAACAGCGTGTCGGTGGTGACGTCGACGCCGGTGGCGACGCTCAGCACGCCGTGCGCGGCCTCCGCGGTCTGCTCGCCGTGCAGGATGCCGAGCGCGGCGCCGGGCACCCTGTGCTTGGTCGCCAGCGCGGTCAGCCGTCGTTGCCAATGCGCGGTGTCGATGCGCGGCTTGGCGCCGGCCGCAAAGCGGGACACCCAGTCGGCGGTGCGGCGGTTCCAGTCGATCCGGTGCGACACCGGCCCGGCCAGGATGAACAGGTGCGAGCCCTCCGGATAGAGCACCAGCTCGGCCGGCACGCCCTGCTCGCGCAGCGCGGTGTGCCACTGCTGCGCCTGACCCACCGGACAGCGCAGGTCGGCGCCGCCCTGCAGGATCAGCGTGGGCGTGCGCACGTCGGCGACCGAGGCCAGCGGCGAGTGCGCGATCAGGTCGCCGCCGCCGAACTCCAGCTCGCGCAGGAAGTGCCCGGCGTCCGAGGTGCCGGCCATGCTGGTCAGGTCGGTCACCACGCCGCCCGCGACGGCCGCCGCGAAGCGCCGATCGCGGCTGGTCAGATAGGTGGTCATGAAGCCGCCGTAGCTGTAGCCGGTCACCGCCAGCCGCTCCGGGTCCGCGACGCCCTCGGCGACCAGCACGTCGATCGGCTCGAGGAAGTCCTTGGCGTCCGAGGTGCCCCAGGCGCCGGTGACCGCGGTGAAGAACTCCTCGCCGTAGCCGTCGCTGCCACGCGGGTTGATCAGCAGCACCGTCCAGCCGTCCGCGACCAGTTCCTGGTGGTAGAGGTGGATCGGGTCGGCGGCGCCGTTCCACGCGTTGTGCGGGCCGCCGTGCACGTCGATCAGCAGGGGTGACGGGCCTTCGGCGCCGGGGTCGCGGATCAGCCAGCCGGCCACCGTGACGCCGTCCGAGATGGCGAACTCCCGTTCCTCCCGCGGATAGACTTCGACCTTCTCGCCGGCCCGCACCTCCTGGGCTCCGGTGGCCAGATCGACGAGCACGATCTCGCCGTACGAGTCCGGCCCGTTGCGCACGATGGCCGCTGACCCGCCGCGCACCGACAGGCCCGACACGTTGACCCCGGCGCCGCCCACCACCGGCAGCGGTCGCCCACCGGCCGCCTCCACCGAATAGAGGTGCGAGCAACCCCGTTCGCGCACGCAGAACACCACCGTGCGCCCGTCGCCCGCGATCTGCGGCAACCCGCCCGGGTAGGCCGGCCCGCCCGGCATCACGTTCCGGTCGAGCGGCGCGGCCAGGTTCATCGGCTCGCTGCCGACCAGCGGCACCCGCCACAGCCCGGCGTGCCCGACCGGGTCGCCGCGGTGGCCGCAGACCAGCAGCGCGGTGCCGTCCGCGGTCCAGGTGACCGAGTTGCCGGAGCCGCCGGCCAGGCCGACCCGATGCGGGACCGCCTTGGCGTCGGCGGCGTCCACGACGTAGACCGGCGCGCGATAGGTGAGGTCGGCGTCCGGCGCGGTGGCCGCCGCATAGGCCAGCAGGCTGCCGTCCGGCGACCAGGCCGGGCTGCCCGCGTTCCAGTCGCCGTCGGTCACCTGCCTGGTGTCGCCGCTCGCCACGTCGTGCACGAACAGGTGCCGGCGGCGGCCACCGAGGAAGCCGCCGCCGTCGGCCTGGTAGTCGATGCGGGTGGTGCGGATCGGTGCGTTGGTCTCGCCCGCCTCCCGGTCGACCAGCGCCGCGAACGCGATGCGCGTGCCGTCCGGCGACCAGATCGGCGCGCCGGCGCCACCCGGCAGGGACGTCGCCGCTCTGGGCTCGCCACCGTCCAGGGGCAGCAGCCAGACCTGCGGCGCGTCGTCCTGTTTGCGCAGGAAGGCGACCTGCCTGCCGTCCGGCGACCAGGCCGGGGAGGTGTCGGCGTCGCCGCGGGTCAGCCGGCGCGGCGTACCCGTCTTGGCGCCCACCCGCCAGATCGAGCGGACCGCGCGGTCCTTCTCCGCGTCCTCCGACCGCAGCACGTAGAGGATCTCGGCGCCGTCCGGGGACAGGGCCGGCTCTTCCGGCACCGTGATCGTGGTCAGATCCTCGATTCGCTGGCGTCGGGTCACCGGAATCTCCTCGCACGTCGGCCGATGTCGCGGACAAGCCTTCCGCGCACCATCCTCGTGTGGTTGGTGCGATCGGCCAAATGGCTACCCTCTGACTTGTGCCGTTCGCCGAAAGCCCACCCACCGGGCTCGCCCGGATCCTCGACGATCTGGGCGCCACGCTGCTCGAAGTGCTGCACGGCGACCCGGTGACCGCGCCGGCGATCGGTGGCGTCGCGATCCACGACCCGCTCGAGGATCCGGTGCTCTCTGACCACGCGCTCGTCCTCGGCGTCGGGCTCCGCGATCCCGGCGAGATCAAAACCCTTCTGGGTACGCTCGGCAAGCACGGCGCCCCGGCCCTGGTGGTGCGTTCGCCGCTGACCGTGACCGACGACCTGGCCGCGGCCGCCGACCGGCACGGCGTGGTCCTGCTCGGTCTCACCCGCGGCGCGTCCTGGGCCCAGCTCGCCGCCCTGCTGCGTTCGCTGCTCCACGAGGGCGACGTCGGCGACGCCCAGCCGGAGACCCTCGGCGGCATCCCGTCCGGTGACCTGTTCGCGCTGGCCAACGCGGTCGCCGCGCTGCTCGACGCGCCGGTCACCATCGAGGACCGCGCGTCCCGGGTGCTCGCCTTCTCCGGCCGCCAGGACGAGGCGGACGCGTCCCGGGTGGAGACCATCCTCGGCCGCCAGGTCCCCGAGCGATACGCCCGCAACCTCGCCGAACGCGGCGTCTTCCGCGACCTGCACCGCACCGACGGCCCGATCTACGTCGAGCCGACCGTGCTGGTGGACGGCGAGATCGCGCTGCCCCGGGTGGCGATCGCGGTGCGGGCCGGCGACGAGGTGCTCGGCTCGATCTGGGTGGCCGTGCCGGCCGCGCCGAGCGACGACCGGATGCGCGCGCTGGCCGACGCGGCAAAGCTGGTCGCCCTGCACATGCTGCGGATCCGGGCCGGTGCGGACGTGCGGCGGCGGCTGCGCACCGAGTTGCTCGGCACCGCGCTGGAGGGCGGGGCCGGTGCCCGCGACGCGCTGAGCCGGCTCGGTCTCGGCGACCAGCCGGTGGTGGTGCTGGCGCTGGCCGTGCTCGGCGTCTCGGCCGGCCCGCCCAGCGTCTCGCCCACCCTGCCCAGCGTCTCGCCCAGCGTCTCGTCCGGCCTGCCCAGCGTCTCGTCCGGCCTGCCCAGCGTCTCGTCCGGCCTGCCCAGCGTCTCGCCCGGCCTGCCCAGCGTCTCGCCCAGCCTGCTCGCCGAGGCCGGCCTGGCCGCCGAGCGCCAGCGGGTCAGCGACGGCCTGGCCATGCACCTGAGCGCCGTGCACCCGAGATGCGCCGCCGCGATGATCGGCGACGTGACCTACGGCCTGCTGCCGGTGGACTCCGCGGAGCGGGCGGTGCGGATCGCCACCGATTTCCTGGACCGGCTCGGCTCCCGGGTGCGCGCGGTGATCGGCATCGGTCCGGCGGCGGCCGACGCGGCGGCGCTGGCCGACGCCCGGGGGAGCGCGGACCGGGCGCTGCGGGTGCTGCGCGCGTCCACCGGCCGCCGGGTCGCCACGCTGGCCGACGTGCACGTGGAGTCGCTGGTCCTGGAACTGCGCGACCTGGTGGCCGCGCGCGGCGACCGCCCGACCGGTCCGGTGGCCCGGCTGTTCGCCTATGACGAGCAGCACCACACCAACCTGGTGGCGACGCTGCGGGCCTGGCTGGACGCCTTCGGCGACGTGATCGCCGCGGCCGCCGCCGGCTATGTGCACCCCAACACGTTCCGCTACCGGCTGCGCCGGCTCTCCGAGGTGGGCGGCCTCGACCTGACCGACCCGGAGGCCCGCTTCGCCGCCATGCTCCAACTCCGGGTGGTCGCCCCGCCGGTGGCCCGCGAGGGTTAGCCTGGGCGTCTCTCATGTGGAGGGTGCAGCCATGGCGATCCCGGGCCGGATCGGCGCCATCGTCCCGGCCCTGGCCTGCGCGGTGCTGCTGACCGCCTGTGCGCAGGACGACGCCGAGCTCCGCAGCAGGTGCGACGGCCCCAACCTGATCTACGAGACCTGGGTGTTCGACGCCGGCGACGAGCAGGCGCGGTTCGAGCTGACCGAGGTGCAGGTCGTACCCGATGATCCGCGCTGCGCACCGGGTGGTTCCGGTCCGCCGCCGCCGCGAAAGGTCGAGCGATGAGAAGAAGCAGAGTGCTGGTCGTCGCGGTGCTCGCCGGTGTGGCCCTGACCGGGTGCGGCAGCGAGCACTCGGACATCCGCACCCACTGCGACGGACCCAACATGGTCTATGAGGCGTGGGTGGACGAGCCGGAGAGCATCGGCATGGAGTTCCGCGAGCTTTACGTGGTGGCCGACGATCCGCGCTGCGCGCCGCCCGCTAGTCCGTCGCCTTCGCCTTCGCCGTCGACTCTGCCGACGCCTCCGGCCTCGGCGCCGCCTTCTCCGGGCCCGTCGTAGCGGCTCGGCCGCGGGAGCGGGCGTAGAGCGCCGCGAACACGGTGCCGACGCACAGGGCCGCCGCGCTCAGGCCCAATGACCAGTGGATGCCGACGATCGCGCCGAACAGGCCCACCGTCAGGCCGCTGCCGAAGCGCAGGCCGTTGGCCGACATGTTGTAGACGCCGATCACCCGGCCGCGGTCGGCCGGCGCGGCCAGCAGTTGCGCCAGGGTCTGGCCGATCGACATCGACGCCAGGTTGGCCACCCCGCCGAGCACCAGCAGGACCAGCGACAGCGGGTAGTTCGTGGAGATCGCGAACAGCAGCGTGGTCAGGCCGTAGACGCCGGTGCTGACCACGGCCGCGGCCACGGTCGGGCGGATCCGGTTGGTCGCCTCCAGCAGGACGCCGCCGATCACGCCGCCGGCGCCGTTCGCGAACAGCAGGAAGCCGTAGGCCGCGCCGGCGCTGCCCGCGCCCAGGTCGGTCGCGAAGATGGGCATTGCGGACTGCATCGAGGCGCCGACGAAAAACGAGCCCAGGCCGCCCAGGATGATCATGCTGACCAGGGTGTGGTTGGACCGGACGTCGCGCAGCACCCGGATCGAGTCGACCAGGCCGATCCGCCGGCGCGGGGCGCTGCCCTCCCGCGTGTGACCGGTGAACTTCGTGCGGAACAGGAAGATGGTCAGCGGCAGGTAGATCGCGATGTTGGCGATGATGCCCCAGGTCGGGCCCAGCCCGAGCAGCAGGGCCGAGCCGATCACCGGGCCGAAGAGCACGCCCAGGCTGCGGAACGTGGCGTTCAGGCGTACGGCGGAAGGAAGTTCTTCGTCGCCGACGAAGTCGTGCAGCATCAGCTGCTCGGCGGGACCCCACAGCGCCCCGGCGATGCCGTGCAGCACCAGCAGCAGGCAGGCGGACCAGATCTCCAGCGTGCCGGTCAGGAACAGCACGCCCCAGGCCGCCGACACCAGCATGAACAGCGTCTGCGCGGCCTGGATCACCCGGCGGCAGTCGAACCGGTCGGCCAGCCCGCCGAAATAGACCGAGAAGAACAGGAACGGCACCCAGTGGCTGATCACCTGGAAGCCGGCCAGGGCCTCCGAGTGGAACTTCTCCCACAACACCCAGTACGTGATGACGTGCTCGATGTTGTCGGCCATCATCGCCAGGGCGGCGCCGAACAGATAGGGCCGGCAGTCCTTGTTGCGCAGCGCGGCGAACCGCCGGGGCGCGGCGGCCGCCGGCGGCACGTGCTGAGCTTCGCCGCAAGAGGCGCACATTCCGATCAGCTTCCTCCCGCCTGCGGAAGTGCGCTGCCGGGGTGCGGTTCAGGTGACCTGGGCCACCATGATCATCAGCCCGCGCTGATCTCGACGTAGTCGAGGTCGCCCGCGTAGTAGTCGCAGCCGACGTCGATCTGGTCGCAGCTCACCTTGCCGCCGATGGTCACCGGCCAGGAGTTCGCGATCGCGCCAACCCATCCGCTCCGCTTCGCGACGAGCTTGCCGTCGACCTCGAGATAGACCCCCGATCGGGTACGCGAGCAGTGCATCGTGTGCCAGGAGCCGTCGTTGAGCCGCTTGGTCGAGGACACCAGGATCGAGCCGGAGGACCCGCGGTAGAGGCACTGCACGATGCCGTTCGGGATCTGCACCTTGAAGTTGCCGCCGGAGACGGTGGCCTGGCCCTTCTGCACGATGTTGCCGAACTTGTGGGTGGTCCGGAACCGCAGGGTCACCCGGTAGTCGCGGGAGCCGGGGTCGAGTTGCGAGGAGTCCGGCACGTTGATGATGTGCCCCGGGTGCGTCGGCGGGGTGTCCGGGGGCAGCCGCTCGAAGCGATACCCGGTGGCGCCGCTGATCTTCATGCCGGTGTCCACCTCGCGGCCGATCGTGCCGCGATACCCGTGCCCGCTGCTGTCGATCATGGTGCGGGCGCCGGCCGGCTCGTTCATCCGCCAGGACGCGACCAGGGTGTCGGCGGCGGCGGCAGCGGGGTTGGTCAGCAGCGCGGCGGCGAACACGACGGCGGCGACGGGGTACTGAATCTTCACGATGGCCTCGGGTGGTTGTCGCGATACGGACAAATGTAATGTAGATCCTCATATCGCTACGGCTGGGGAGGCGGGCCGAGCCGCGGATGATCAGTCGTGAGTAGTTCGCGGGCTGGTGGATGACCTGCCGCCCGGGTCAGCGTGGCGGGATGCCGACCGTGCAGATCCGTGTCCTCGGGCCGATGGTCGTGACCACGCCCCACGGCGAGACCGTGTTGCGCCCCAACGGCCGCGCCGCCCTGCTGATCGCGTTGCTGGTGCACGCGAACCGGGTGGTGCCCGCCGACGAACTGGTCGACGAGGTGTGGCCGGGGGAGGTGCCGGACGACCCCTATGCGGCGCTGCACGCTCAGGCGTCCCGGCTGCGCAAGGACTTCCGGCTGTGGGGCGCCGGGGAGCACGAGGCGTCGGTCCGCAACGTGCACCCCGGCTACCTGCTGCGCATCGACCCGGCCTGCCTCGACCTGACCGCGTTCACCGACCTGGCCGGCCGCTGCCGGCTGGGCCGGGACATCGACCCCGACGAGGTGGCGGCGGCCGCCCGGCGCGCGCTGCGGATGTGGGGCGGCACGCCCTTCGCCGGGCAGCGCCTCGGCACCATCGGGCAGCTCGCCCGGATGCGCCTGGAGGAGACCCGGCTCGGCACGCTGGAGGCGCTGATGGAGGCGGGCCTGCGGGCCGGGCTCCATCGGCACTACCTGGGCGAGCTCCAGGACCTGGCGGCGGAGCACCCCTCGCGTTTCGCCGGCCTGCTGGAGCGAGCCCGGCTCAGGAGCGTGCCCGGCCGGCCCGGCTGATCCTGGACGCGTGCCGGCCGGCCCGGCTGATCCTGGACGCATGCCGGCTGGCCCGGGTGACTGTGGACGCGGGCCGGCTGGGCCGGGTGACTGTGGACGCATGCCGGCTGGCCCGGGTGATCCCCGGACGCACGTCGGCCGGCCCCGAGTTTCTCGAGGCCGGCCGTGGTGCTGAGTGGATCTTTGCGACTGGGCCGAGTGGAACTTTGTGGCTGGTCAGCCGACGCGCAGCTCCAGCAGGACCGCGCGCTGGCCCGGCGTGGTGCCCTCGCCGATGCCCTCGGCCCCGCCGGGCTCGATGGTGGTCGACTCGGGGGCGCCCCCGTTGACCGAGTAGTTGGCCACCGTGGTGTGGGTGCTGTCGCTGAACACCAGGAACGCGTCCTGCAGCTCGAGCGTCACCCACGCGGACGGCTTGCTGGCCTTGAAGCAATAGGGATCCTGGTTGCGCGCCCGGACCTCGATGAAGTCGCCGCCGGTCACGCAGTCGGTGAGCATCAGGTGGCCGTCGCCGCGCTTGAGCAGGATGCCCCGCTCGGCCAGGATCCGGTCGGCGTCCGGATAGGCGAAGGTCTCCACGATCGAATTCGGGTCGTCCGCGGCCGCGGCCTGGACGACGGTTTCAGATGCCGGTTGACGGGCCGCTTCGGCGGCCATCCCTCCGGCGACGACAATGCCGCTGACCGCGGCGAACACACCCAGATATCCCAGGAACCGCAAGGTTCCCCACCCCCGTGTCGGTGATTATCGGATCGACGCCAGCAGATCGTACAGGCATCGATCCGGCCCGTGGGGGCGGTCCGTTTTCGCCTCTCCACAGCGGGACGAGAGCGGGACGGCAAAGACCGCCATCACTGTCTATAGTGTCCTCGACTCGCACGGACGCGGCGAAACGGGGGAACCAAAACATGCGTCCCGATCACTCCTGGCATCACCGACTTCGACAGTTCATCTACCTCGCGCTGACCACCGCGGTCTTCCTCGCCGGTGGCACCGCGGCCGGTGTGGCCTATGCGGAGGAGACCGCTCCCGACCGGGCCCGCGTGGTCCAGATCCTCAGAGAGGGCGGCCCGGGCGTTCAAAAGGCGGCGGCCGCCGCGCTGACCGGCACCGACGCCGAGCTCGTCGACTTCCTCGACTCCGGGTTCGCCCGGGCCGACGCCGAGGACGTGCAGGTCCGCGTCACCCAGCTGATGGCCGCGGGCGGCCCCGGTGTGAAGGCGGCCGCGCAGCAGGCGCTGGCCGGCACCACCGAGCAGCAGCGCCAGTTCATCACCGACGGCTGGGTCGCACCGGCCGAGGACGACCTCGAGGTCCGCATCTCGCAGGCGATGGCGATCGGCGGCCCGGGCGTCAAGGCGGCCGGCCAGGCCGCGCTCCGCGGCACCCCGGACGACATGCGGGCGTTCCTGCTCGCCGGTCAGTTCGACGCGCAGGAGGACGACGACCAGATCCGGGTCACCCAGATCCTGACGGTCGGCGGCCCGGAGGTGCGGCGCGCCGCCCAGCGTGCGCTCGGCGGCACCATCGAGGACGTCCACTACTTCCTGCTTTACGGCTATGAGACCGCCGCCGCCCGCGACCAGGAGAAGCAGTCCATCTCGCAGCTCGTCGACCTGGCCAAGCTGGCCGGCGCGCGGGCGGCCGAGCAGACCCAGGTCGCCAAGGACTCGGCCGAGCAGGCCATCGTCGCCGCGCAGAAGGCGAAGGAGGCCGCGCAGCGCGCGGCCCGGGAGACCGAGCTGGCGCGCGAGTCCTCGGTCAAGGCCGCGGCCGCCGCCGGCCGGGCAGCGGATGCGGCCAAGCGCGCCGCGGCCGCCGCCTCCCAGGCGATCCGCGCCGCCAAGGCCGCCAACGAGGCCGCCCGGGTGGCGTCGAACGCCGCGAACCAGGCCGCGCAGGCGGCCACCCGCGCCGGTCAGGCGGCCGCGCGGGCCAGCAACGCGGCCGCCGCCGCGGCGACCGACCGCAACAAGGCGGACGCGGCACGGGACGCGGCACGGGCGGCACGTGACGTCGCCGCCGGCGCCCGGCTCGCGGCGGAGGCGGCGAACGCCGCCGCCACGGCCGCCGATCAGGCCGGCATCGCCGCACAGCGCGCGGCCTCGGCCGGTGGCAACGCCGACGCGGCCGGCTCCGCGGCGAGCGAGGCGGGCGATTGGGCGCAGCAGGCGGGCGCCAGTGCGGCCAAGGCCCGTGCGGCCAGTGCCGAGGCCCGGCGCAACGCGGCCGAGGCCACCCGCGCCGCCAACCGGGCGCAGGTCATCGCGGCCGAGGCGGCCCGCGCGGCCCGGCAGGCCCGGGACGCGGCCAACCAGGCGGCGCAGCACGCGGACAACGCGGCCGCGGCGGCCGAGGAGGCCGTGCAGCACGCCGGCGAGGCAGCCGGCGCCGCACAGCGCGCGCAGACCGCGGCCAACCACGCCGACACCTCCGCCGACGACGCCGAGGCGGCGTCCGCGACGGCGCAGACCGTGGCCACGGTGGCCCGGGCGGCCGAGGCCGAGCGGCTGGCGCAGAACAAGGCCCGGATGATCGCCGAGGCGCAGGACGCCAAGATCGCCGAGGAGAACCGCGAGATCGACTCGGCATATCAGGCGGGCCAGGCGGTCGCGCTCGACGCCGAGATCCAGGCCCTGCTGGCCGAGGCCGAGCAGCCGGGCACGCCGGAGCAGACGATCGTCAACAACGGTCGTGAGGCCGCGGTCAAGCTGCTCGACACCGGCGGCAGCTGGCTGCAGGCGGCGGCCGAGGAGGCGCTGTCCGGCACCCCGCAGGACGTGGTGGCGTTCGTCCGGCAGGACATCGACGTCGCGATCGAGCAGGACGACCGGGCGAGCGTGGGGCACATCGCCGACACCAGCTCCAACGGCGGCGAGAAGCTGGCCGCGGTGGACGCCATCCAGGGCAGCCACCAGCAGGTCAAGGACTTCCTCGACAACCCGTGGTACATGGGCAAGGACGACGACGACCAGATCAAGGTCGCGCAGATCATGGCGACCGGTGGTCCGGGGGTCAAGGCGGCCGCGCAGCGGGCGCTCGAGGGCACTCCGGCCGACCGGGCGCAGTTCCTCGCCGAGGGCCAATATGCGGCGGCCGAGGACGACGCCCGGGTGAACGTCACCCAGGAGCTGACCAACGGCGGACCCGAGGTCCAGGCCGCCGCGCAGGCCGCTCTCAACGGGCCGGCGTCGGGCCTGACCAAGTTCCTCACCGAGGAGCTGTTCCGGGCTCAGGAGCGCGACGCGGACACCACGCGGCACGTGAAGACGATCGACGCGATGCTCGCCGAGATCTCCAGCACCGCCGCCATCGCCCGGCAAAATGCGCAGGAGGCGCAGGCCGCGGCCTATCTCGCGGCGGGCGCCGCGGCCGAGGCGCAGGTCTGGGCCAACCGGGCCATCGCGTCGGCGAATCAGGCACAGGTCTACAAGGAGAACGCCCGCCAGTCGGCGAACCAGGCGCAGGCGTCCGCGGACGCGGCCGCGGCGTCGGCCAAGCAGGCTCGCCAGGCCGAGCAGTCCGCGCAGGACGCGGCCGCTCGTGCGGCCCGCTCGGCCAGCCAGGCGTCGGCCAGCGCCACCCAGGCCCGGCAGTTCGCGAACGCGGCCGCCGCGTCCGCCGCCCAGGCCAGGGCCGACGCGGTCGCGGCCGGCAAGTCCGCGAGCGAGGCGGCCGCACTGGCCTCCGAGGCCAAGCAGATCGCGGTCAACCTGCAGAAGCTCGAAGAGGCGCAGACCCGCCAGCAGGACGTCGTCAACAAGGGCAACGGCGACATGACCGAGGACGAGCGGGCGGTCTTCGAGGAGGGCGGCCAGGCGGCTCTGGACGCCTATCGCAAGGCGAAGATCGACGGCAACAAGTCCATCGGGGACTGGCTGAAGGAGAACGGCGCTGAGATCCTCATGGAGGTCCTCGGCATCGACAACATCGTCCACTGCATCCAGGACGGTGACCTCGGCACCTGCCTGTGGGCACTGGTGGACGTCGGGTCGTTCATCTTCGCGGCGGCCAAGCTGGGCAAGGTCGGCAAGGCCATCTACAACGTGATCAAGCGGGTCGGCAAGTTCCTCGAGGAGAGCCGGAACGCCAAGAAGGTCATCAAAGAGGCCGAGAAGATCATCGAGGATGCGCGCAAGACGCGCCGTCCCGAGCCGGTGGCCTGTCCCATCGAAGTGCCGGTGCCCAAGCGGATGGCCGGGTCGGCCATGGCCGCGGCGGCCAAGAAGTGCAAGGTCGACCACGTCGGCCAGGCCCACGCGGACTATGGCAACAAGGGCCCGCACCTCAACATGGACGACGGCACCGAGGTGCGCATCGGCGTCGACGCGAACAACAACCTGGTCGGCATGAGCTGGTCGGGCACCAACAACAAGATCTCCGGTCCCGAGCAGTTCGAGGTGGCCGTCGACTTCCTCCTGAACGACCGGGCCGGCCGCACGAAGCTGCTCAACAACACCGAGGCCGTGCTCGACCAGATCAAGGCCGGTGTCATCAAGGTCAGCGACCCTGCCATGATCGTCCGCATGAAGCAGGTCTGTTACCGCCTCCGCAAGCTGGGCGTCGACTGACATGTCCACCCACCTGGACTTCTTCGCTGACTTCGCGGTCAGCGGAGAGGTCTGTGGCGCCGGGCTCGGCACAGAGCCCGGCGCCTGGGTGGACGCCCTCGGGCCGCAATTCGTCGACAACGACCTGGTCGAGAACAAACTGATCAGGTTCTTCGGCTTCGTCACCGTGACCTTCGCGCGGGACGGCGAGCGCTGGATCTGTGAGAGCGCCACGCTCAATTACCCCTTCGACGGCAATGTGCCCGAGGCGATCACGCAGCGATACGGCGACTTCCCGCGGCGGGTGCCGTTCGAGGAGGTCGCCGACCGGCTGGTGGCGGCCGGCGCCGAGATCCACCACATACGGCGCAGGCACTTCGCCTCCCTCGAGAACTACTTCGTGCCGGGCGGCGAGGTGATCTTCTGGCTGATCTCGCCATATCAGCTGGAGGACTTCCCAGAACTGCGACTCGACGACATCTATTCGGTCAGCGCGTCGGCCGGCACGCACATTGTTCGCCCTGAAGACCTCACCAGATACAGGTAATCAATTCACCATTCGAGCGGGGGCTCTCCACCATATGAACCGCAAACGTTTGTTGCTGACGCCTGCCCTGGTCCTGGGTGCGGTGATCGCGGGCGCCGGTCCGGCCGCGGCGATCACCGGCGGCGCGGACGTCGCGGACGGCGCCCTGCCGTTCGTCGCCCGACTGACCATCGGCGACACCGAGCGCGCCTGCTCCGGTGCGCTGGTCAACCCGCAGCTCGTGCTCACCGCCGAGGCGTGCTTCGCGGGCGCGGACGGCAACGCGCGCACCGGCGTGCCGACCCTGGCCACCACGGTCACGGTGGGCCGCAGCAACCTGGACGGCACCGGCGGCGCGGTCGTCCCGGTCCGCGACATCATCGTCCACCCCGACCGTGACCTGGTGCTCGCCCGGCTGGACACTCCGGTCACCTCGATCGCGCCGGTCAAGATCGCCACGGCGGCCCCGCAGGCCGGCGAGGCCCTCACGATCGCGGGCTTCGGGCGCACCGAGAACGGGTGGATCACCCCGCGAATGAAGTCCGCGCCGTCGTCGGTGGACACGGTCGCCGACGGGACGTTCGACCTGATCCCGGCGGGCGACGCGACCAGCGGCGTCTGCAAGGGCGACGCGGGTGGCCCGGCGTTGCGCGGCAGCGGCGGCACGATCGAGCTGGCCGGCGTGCACCACGGCTCCAACCAGGGCGGTTGCCTCGGCGAGACGACCGAGCCGGCCCGCGCGACCGAGACCCGCGTGGACGATATCGGCTCCTGGATCACGGCGAACCTGCCCGGCTTCCGCACCGGGTTCGAGGCCGGTGACCCGCGGCTCAACTGGCACCACACGGTCGGCACCGAGACCGGCGAGGGCGGCCTGCTCAATGTCGTCGGCGTGTGCTGCGGCCTGACCGGGCCCGAATTGTTCACCGGCGTCCCGCCGGAAGGCGCGCACGGTGGCACGCAGGCGGTGCTCTATTCGGGCAAGGACAACAGCGCCACCCGGTCCTATGCGTACACGAAGGCATTTGGCGTGCGGAACGTGCAGGTGCGCCCGAGCACGGTGCTGTCCTATTGGATCTTCCCGCAGGGCCCGGCCACCAGCTTCGGCTATGCGACCGGCACCAACAGCACCTGCGTCTCGGTCGACCTGGCCTTCACCGACGGCTCGGCGCTGCGTGACTCGGGCGCGGTCGACCAGCGCGGCAGCGGAGTGCACCCCGGCGCGCAGTGCGACAAGGCGCCCATCGACGCCTGGTCGCAGGTGATCGTGAAGATCGGCGACTACGTGCCCGGCAAGACCATCAAGACGATCAGCATCGGCTACGACCAGAACGCGAACACCGGCGGCTACCGCGGCTTCGTCGACGACATCGCGATCACCGACGTCGTGCGCACCGACAAGTTCAGCACCAGCGTGGAGACCGGCCAGCCGGGCCTCGGCTGGCGGGACACGGTGTCGGCCACGGCGCCGGGCGGCGGGCTGCTCAACGTCGGCGGCGTCTGCTGCGGCCTGACCGGGCCGGAGATGTTCGTCGGCGACGACCCGCGGGCGCACACCGGCGGCAAGGTCGTGCTCTATTCCGGCAAGGACACCAACGCCACCCGGTCGCACGCGTACACGAAGGCGTTCGGGCCGACCGGCCTCTTCGTGACGCCGACCAGCAAGCTGACCTACTGGATCTATCCGCAGAGCAAGGAGAACAGTTTCAACTTCGCCGAGGGCAACAACAGCGCCTGCGTCGCGATGGACCTGATCCTGTTCGACTCGATCGACGGCACGTCCAAGAGCCTGCGCGACTCGGGCGCCACCAACCAGAACGGCCAGGGCGTCCACCCCGGCAACCAGTGCACCCGGCTGACGCTGGACCAGTGGAACTACATCTCGATCGGCCTCGGCGGCGTGGCCAACGGCAAGCAGATCACCCAGATGGACATCGGCTACGACCAGCCGGCCAACACCGGCGGCTACCGCGGCTTCGTAGACGACGTCCGAATCACCGACTGACGACGACGGCGGCGACGTCCGCCGATTGACGGCGGTGAGGTGCCCCGGCTGAGGCGGGCGGTGAGGTTGACCAACTGACGGCGGGTGCGGTGCACCGGCTGAGGGCGTTGAGGTTGACGAAACTGAGGGCGAGGTTCACCAGCCGGCGTCCGTGAGGGCCGCCGGCTGGTGATGGAGCGGCTGGCGGTGGAGAGATTGCTGACTCCGGTCAGTTTCTGAGTCACCGTCCAGAGGTTTGCACCGACGCTCGGGTCGGTCGGTTCTCGGCTGACTCGGGCTTCGGTGACTCGGCCGCGTGTCTCCCATAGCCCGGCCGGGCCGAAGGCTTCGCCGCCTCGCACGTCGGGGGCGGTGGTCGCGCGCAGGTGCGGCAGGCACCCTGTTCCACCTGCGCGCGATGGAGTGGCTCAGCGGCTGACGGTGGTGAGATAGCTGACTCCGGTCAATTCCTGGGCCACCGTCCAGAGCTTTGCACCGACGCTCGGGTCGGTTGCTTCTCGGCTGATTCGGGCTTCGGTGACTCGGCCGCGCGTCTCCCAGAGCCCGGCCGGGCCGAAGAATTCGCCTCCTCGCACGCTCGGGTCGGTGGCGGCGCGCAACTGGGGCAGGGCGCCCTGCTCCACCGGCTGGGTGGCCAGCAAGCCGACCCGGGAGATCACCCGCCCGAGTCGGCCGCGGTGCTCCCAAGCGCGCGGCGTCAGGTTGGTGCGGGTCAGACCGGGGTGGGCTAGCGCGCTGATGATCGGCAGCCCGGCGGCGCGCAGGCGGCGGTCTAGCTCGACGCCGAAGACGGTGGTCGCCAGCTTCGACCGGCCATAGGCGGGGGAGGCGCGGTAGTTCCGCTCGAACATCAGGTCGTCGAAGTCGAGGTGCGCGTTCTTGTGGGTGATCGAGCTGAGGCTGATCACTCGGGACTCCGGGCGCAGCGCGCCGAGCAGCAGGCCGGTCAGCGCGAAATGGCCCAGCATGTTGGTGCCGAGCTGCAGCTCGAACCCGTCGGCGGTGGTGCGGCGCGGACCGAGCAGCACCACGCCGGCGTTGTTGATCAGCAGGTCGATCGCGGGGTGGTCGGCGGTCAGCTTCTCGACGAAGGCGCGCACCGAGGCCAGGGACGCCAGGTCGAGCTCGCGCACCTCGACGTCGCCGCCGATGCGGCGGGCCGCGGCCTCGCCGGCGGTGGTGTTGCGGACGGCGAGCACGACGTGCGCGCCGTGCCGCGCAAGCTCTGTGGCGGTCACCAGGCCGAGGCCGGAATTCGCGCCGGTCACGACGGCGACCCGGCCGCGCTGGTCGGGAATGCGGTCAGCGGTCCATCCGGTCATCTGCTGCTCCTAAACAAAGAAGAGTGGTTCATCTGTTTGTCCTGCACGAAAAGCACCAAAGAAAGGGCGAAGGGGCGGCACCCGAAAGGCGAGGACGAACGGCGGTGCCGAAAGGCGGGGACAGGGGTTGGTTCTTGCAGACGTTAGGAGCTGAGCGAGTCGGTTCCGTAGGTCTGCGAGACCTACCCAGGCGGTCGAGCCGGGCGGCACACTTGCGGTATGACCCACCCCTACGCCCGTGAGCTCGGCGACTTCCTGCGCGCCCGGCGTGGGCGGCTCCGCCCGGCGGACGTCGGTCTCGAGCCCGGCGGCCGGCGCAAGGTCACCGGTCTGCGGCGCGACGAGCTGGCGCTGCTGGCCGGCCTGAGCACCGACTACTACCAGCGGATGGAACAGGGCCGCGAGGTGCGTCCGTCCGACGACGTCCTGGACGCGCTGGCCGCCGCGCTTGGCCTCGACGACGAGGAGCGCCGGCATCTGTTCACGCTGGCCCACGCCGCCCGCCGGCCGGCGCCGCCCCGGCGGGACCAGGCGCCGGAGCGGGTGCCGGAAAGCACCCGGCGGCTGCTGCGGGTGATGGACACCCCGGCGGTCGTGCTCGGCCGGCACCTCGACCTGCTCGCCTGGAATCCCCTCGCCGAGGCGCTGCTCGGCGAACCGGACGGCCGTCCGCCGGACCGGCTCAACATGCTGCTGCTGATGTTCGACGGCGCGCTGACCGGTGATCAGAGCTGCCCGGACTGGGAGAGCCAGGCGCTGGACTACATCGGCATGATGCGCGCGGCCGTCGCCACCGACCCCAGCCATCCGCGGGCCACCGCGATCGTCGGCGAGCTGAGCATCCGCAGCGCCGAGTTCCGGCGGCTGTGGGCCCGGCACGACGTGCGCGAGTCGGTGCGCGGCACCAAGACCTTCCGGGTGCCCGAGGTCGGCGACATCGTGCTGGACTGGGACACCTATCCACTGCCCGGCAACCCGGGCGCGGTCATGCTGGTCTGGACCGCCGAGCCGGGCAGCGCCGACGCGGACCGCCTGCAGCTGCTGGCCTCGCTGCACGCGAGCCGCGGCCGCTGAGAGAGCTCACTCGAACAGCGAGTGGCCCTCGCCCTGGATGCGCTTGCGGGCGCGGCGCCGGCGCTGGATCACCACGATGTCCACGGCCGCGATCACGGCCAGGGCCACCAGGATCCAGCCCGCCGAACCCCAGCCCGCGCGGAACGCCAGCGCCGCGAACACCGCCGACGTGACCAGGCCGAACAGCGCCAGGACCAGACGCAGGTTCAAGGCGCTGTACGGCCGGTCGAAGGTGCCCTTGCGACCGGGCGGTTGCGGGTCCACGACCACCACCCTAACGAGCCGGCAGCCACTTCTGCCAAGCCGCGCGATGGGCGTCCAGCCAGATCTTGGCCGCGGCGTCCCGGGACAGCTTCTTGACCGTGATGTCGCGGGCCACCGAGTTCTGGTCGTCGTCGGTCCAGCGGAAGTTCTTCACCAGGTCGGCCGCCGGGCTGCCACTGTCCACAAAGGCCTTGCGGGCGATCTTGTCCAGGTCGTACGGCTGGTAGTCGCAGGCGACCGTCTTGGGATCCGAGTCGCAGCCGGGCTTGTAGACCGGCAGCGGGATGTGCACCAGCGGGATCTCCGAGAGCAGCCACTGTGGAGAGTAGAAGTAGCCGATCAGCGGCTCCTCCTCGCGCTCCGCCTTCTGGAACGCGGCGATCAGGGCGTCCTCGCTGCCGGCATAGACCAGCTCGTAATCCAGGTCGAGGTTCTTGATCAGCGCCGCGTCGTTGGTGACGAAGGACGGATCGCCGCCCAGCAGCTGGCCCTTCTTGCCGGACTTCCCGGTGCGGAACAGCTCCGCGTACTCGTTGAGGTTCTGGTATTTGACGATGTCCGGGTGTTCCTTGGCCAGCCACGGTGGCACGTACCACCCCAGGGTGCCCTTGTTGCCGGTGAGGCCCTGCTCCACCGCGACCTTCTGGTCGTCGATGTACTTCTTCTTCAGGTCGTCGTGTCCCCAGTTTTCCAGGATCACGTCGACCTCGCCCTTGGCCAGGCCCGCCCACGACTCGTCCTCGGTCAGGTCCTTCTCCACGACCTGGCAACCGAGCTCGGTCTTGAGCAGATAGCTGACCACGGCCACGTTCGCCGCGTACCCCACCCAGGGGTTGACCGCGATGTTCACCGTGCCGCAGGCCGCCTTCGCGACGCCGGGTGGGGGAGTGATCGCGGATTCGCCGCTGCCGCAGGCAGCGAGACCGAGGACCAAACCCATGGCGAGGGTACGCCGGAGCAGCCTCATGCCGTCACCGCCTTCTCCCGGCCGAGCCGTTTCGTCAGAACCTCTTCGGTGAGCGCGACCAGCACGCTCTTCACGGATTCACGGTGCCGCGCGTCGCACTCGACGATCGGCACGCTCTGGTCGATGCCGAGCGCGTCGCGCACCTCGCCCAGGTCGAAGCGCTGCGCGTGGTCGAACGTGTTGACGCCGATCAGGAACGGGATGTCGTGCTCCTCGAAGTAGTCGACGGCCGGGAAGCAGTCCTCGATCCGGCGGGTGTCGAGCAGCACGATCGCGCCCAGCGCACCGTCCACCAGGTCGTCCCAGAGGAACGAGAACCGGTCCTGTCCGGGCGTGCCGAACAGGTAGAGCAGCAGCGCGTCCTCGAGCGTGATCCGGCCGAAGTCGAGCGCCACCGTGGTGGTGTTCTTGCCGGAGACCGCCGAGGTGTCGTCCACGCCGATCGACCGCTCGGTCATCTCGGCCTCGGTGACCAGCGGCTCGATCTCGGAGATCGCGCCGACGAAAGTGGTCTTGCCGACCCCGAAGCCGCCACTGATGACGATCTTCACGGACACCGGCGGCAATGACTCCGGCACCTCACTAGAGCGCCCGAACACGATCCCTGATCCTCTCGATCATGCTGATGGGAAGCTCGCCGAGCTGGTCCTCGATGCGCAGGTAGCCCTCGGTCACCAGGTCGGCGACGATCACCCGGACCACGCCCAGCGGCACCCGCAGCTTCACCGCCAGGTCGGCCATCGACATCGGCGACTGGCACAGCTCGACGATCCGCCGCGACTCGAACCGCAGCGGCGCGGACAACGCCGACGGCGCCGCGTGCAGCAACGTCTCGATCCGCAGCCCGTCGTGCAGTGGCCGGGTCCGCCCGCCGGTCAGCATGAACGGGCGGACCACGAGATCCTCGCCCGGTTCCTGATCGAGGGGTTCACGCGGTCCGGCGCCGGCGTACGGCATGTCGCTCATCGCGGCAGGTGCTGGCGGGATTCGGAGATCAGCGCCGGGGTGAGCAGCGTGCCGAAGCGCTCGGCCAGCCGGGAGATCTCGTAGCCGACCAGCCCGACATCGCTGTCGCCGCCGGCCACCACGCCGAGGCAGCTGCCCCCGGAGATCACCGACACCAGCAGGAAGCCGCGCCGCATCTCGATCATGATCAGCTTCAGCCCGTCGAAGTCGTACCGGCGGGACGCGCTGCGCGAGACGCTCGCCAGGCTGGAGACGATCGCGGCGAGGTGGTCCGCTTCGGCACGGCTGAGCCCGTCCGACGCGGCGATCAGCAGACCGTCCGAGGAAACCGCCACCGCGTCACGCACGCCGTCGGTCTGGTGCACGAAGTTGCCCAGCAGCCAGTTGAACTGGTGCCGATCGGCCGTCGTCTCCACGCTCATCGGGAACTTCCTTCGCCGTCGTCTTCGGGGGGCGGGGCTGCGTCGCTGCTGCCCTTGATCACACCGCTGCGGAATGCATTCAGCCGGGATCTGACGTCGTCCGGCGTGTCGACCACCGCCGTGGGCCGATCCGTGGTGCGGGTGGCGGTGGCCGCCGCAACCGGCTCGGCAGCGGCCTTGCGGGCGCGGGGGTTCCGCTTGCGCAGGCCGTTGGGGGTTCGTTCGGGGTCCTCCTCGACCGGCTGGAACGTGTACAGATCCAGGCCGAGCGTGGACGAGGACTTCTCCATCGGGGAGGCCGGGCGCTGGGTCGGCACCGCGGGCACGGTCACGTACTCGACAGTGGTCGGCCGGAGCCGGCCGTCCGCCGTGGTGGCCACCGGCTCGAGCGCCGGCGGCGGGGGCGGCGCAACCGGCGGCAGGGTGAGGACCTGCGTGTCGGCGACGTCCGAGATCTCCGTCTGTTGCGGTTGCGGCGCCGCCGTCTGCGGCAGCTCCGACGGGCCCTCGGCCAGCAGGTGCGCCGGCAGCGTGATGCGGGCCGTCACGCCGGTCACCGGGGACGGCGTGAGCTGCACGGTGATGCCCATGTCGGTGGAGAGCCGGCCGACCACGTAGTGGCCGAGGAAGCGGGCGGGCGCGCTGATGAAGTCGCCCTCGCCGCGCAGTCGCTGGTTGGCCACCTCGATGTCCGCCGCGCTCATCCCGATGCCCTGGTCGGTGATCGCGATCAGGTAGCTGTCGCCGAGGCGGCGGCCCTGGATCTCCACGTCCGCGTCCGGCGGCGAGAAGGTCAGGCCGTTCTCCACCAGCTCGGCGAGCATGTGCGCGACGCCACTGACCACCGCGCCGGCCACCATCGTCTCGTCCACCCGGCGCAGCGTGACCCGGCGGTACTCCTCGACCTCGGACACCGCGGCCCGGATCACGTCGGAGATCGGCAGCGGCTCGGACCACTGCCGCAGGCTGGCCGCGCCGACCAGGACCAGCAGGCTCTCCGCGTTGCGGCGCATGCGGGTGGCCAGGTGGTCGAGCTCGAAGAGGTTCGCCAGGCCGGTCGGGTCGGACTCCTCGCGTTCCAGCCGGGTGATGAAGCCGAGCTGGCGGCGCAGCAGGTTCTGATTGCGGCGGCCCAGGTTGGCCAGCGACTCCGTGGTGCTGCGGCGCAGCATGGCCTGCTCGGTCGCCAGCTCGTAGGCCGTCGCCTGCACCCGGTCGAACGCGTCCGCGACCTGGCGGACCTCGTCGCTGGATCCGGCCGGCACCGGCACGCTCTGCGGTGGCGCGTCGGTCTCGCCCGCGGTGGCCCGGCGGACCGCCTCGGGCAGCCGCTCGCTGGACATCCGGTTCGCCTCGGCGGCCAGCGTGGCCAGCGGCCGGGCGATCGACCGCGACGCCACCACGGCCAGGTAGACCGAGCCGGCGAAGCAGGCCAGCACCACGCCGATCAGCACGCCCATCCGGCGGGTCGCGTCGTTCTGCAGCGTCTCGGCGCGGGCCTGGATCACCGAGCCGACGTGCTGCTCGAGGCGCAGCATGTCGTCCAGCACGGTGGTCAGCGCGGACCACCAGGACTGCGGGTTCACCTGCAGATAACGGCCGTCGCCGGCGCCCAGGGCGACCTGCTCGAAGTACGCCGCGGTCTGCGCCGCGCCGGTGTTCAGCACGTAGTCCTTGGCCTGCTGCTGGGTGCGGGTCGCGTAGCGCTGGAAGTCAGCCAGCGCCGCGTCCTTGGCGGCCCGCATGGTGGCGAACTGCAGGAACTCGCCGCCTTGGAATCCGCTCGCGGAGAACACGCCGTTGAGGAACGCCCGTTCCTGCGCGGTGCTCTCCTTCGCGTCGCCGAGCGCCTGCAGCGCGGCGACGCCCCGGCGCAGGCTGGTGTCGGCCGAGCTGTCCAGCCCGTAGTCCACCCCGCTCAGGGCGGCGATGATGCCGGTGTAGAAGGCGAAGGTCGGCGCCCGGCCGGCCGCGCCGGTGTCGGTGCCGGCCCGCACCCCGGACAGGCCGTCCAGCTTGCGGACCGCCGTGGACACCCGGTCCTCGACGGCGCCGCGCTCGGCGACCAGCCCCTCCACCGCGGCCCGCTTGTCGTCCACCCGTTGCCGGGCGGGCGCGAGCTCGGCGCGGAAGCCGACGTTGCCGCCGAGCAGGCCGGCGGTCAGGCCACGTTCGTTCTGCAGTTCCTGCACCAGGTCCTGCACGGACAGCACCAGGGTGACCGCGCGGGCCGAGGCGTCCGCGGTGCGATAGTCGTCCACCTCGATGACGGTGATGACACCGAGCAGGGCCAGCACCGCGGCGACCGGCAGGGCCAGGGTGCGGATGACGCGGCGCCGGATCGTGCCGCCGGACCGGGCGGTTGATGGGCTGATCGGGCGGCCTGTTGCGGACACGCGATCTCTCCTCTGTCGAGTGACGGCTGCGTTGCTCGCTGTTGCTTCCGCGGCATCGCACGCTAGCTAGGCGACGTTGACGAGTCCACGGTGTCCGGCAAAGCAACCCGAAAGATGCTCGGGCCGGACACCGCGAACGGACTCGATGTACGTCAGCCGGCGGTGGGCATCCAGGCTTTCCAGGTGGCTTCGTGTTCGGTGGCCCACTTCTCGGCGGCCTTCTCCGGGGTCATGCCCTGGTTGGTGATGTAGTCCGAGACGAGGTTTTGGTC